>JAPHTF010000046.1 GCA_026197095.1 Gammaproteobacteria bacterium | reverse complement strand
GATACTTAACAATAATATCAATAATAAATGGAGAGTGTATCCATGTTTGAAAACGTTATTTCTAATCTTAGCTGGTCTGTTGTTGCTCTTTACCTATTTTACGCAGTAATAATAGGCTTAATCTGGCTGTTCATACACGATGTGATGCAAAAGCATCATTCGATACAACGAAATTATCCGGTCATTGGCCACTTTCGCTACATGTTTGAGAATATGGGGGAATATTTTCGTCAGTACTGGTTTGCCGGCGATCGTGAAGAACTTCCTTTTAATCGAGCCACGCGTGCCTGGATATATCGAACGGCAAAAGGATTAGGCGGATTGTTAGGTTTTGGTTCAACAAATGATCTCAGGCAAACCGGCTCAATTATTTTTGTCAATGCCGCTTATCCAATGCTTGAAGAAGAATTTACTGATGTTCCTTCAGTCATTATTGGCCCTGATTGCGAACACCCATTTGAAGCAAAATCAATTTTTAATATTTCAGGAATGAGTTACGGGGCTATTTCAGCTGCCGCTGTTCGTGCCTTATCAAAAGGGGCAGCTGGTGCCGGCATCTGGATGAATACGGGAGAAGGTGGCATTTCCCCTTTTCACATTGAAGGCGGCTGTGATGTTATTTATCAGATTGGGACGGCAAAATATGGTGTGCGCGATGAGCAAGCTAATCTGAGTGATGAAAAACTTCGCTTGGTGTCGAAACATGTCAGAGCATTTGAAATAAAATTATCCCAGGGGGCAAAACCTGGCCGTGGTGGCGTGCTACCTGCGGCTAAAGTCACTGCTGAGATTGCAGAAATCAGGGGCATACCAGCAGGACAAGTCTCCAGCAGCCCAAATCGCCATAAAGAAATTCGAAGTGCAGATGATTTACTGGATATGATTAATCGTGTGCGAGATGTTACCGGTAAGCCCGTTGGATTTAAGTCTGTATTTGGATCAGAAAAATTTCCAAATGAATTGTGTGATGCAATTTTAAAACGTGGCATTGAATACGCACCCGATTTTATTACGGTTGATGGTGGTGAAGGTGGAACAGGTGCGGCACCACAGATACTCGCTGATCATGTTGGCTTGCCCATAACAGAATCATTACCACTGGTGGTAGATGTATTAGCTGACTATGGTTTACGTGATCGAATTAAAATAATCGCTTCCGGAAAGTTAGTGCATTCAGCTAAGGTTGCATGGGCATTGTGTGTGGGGGCGGATTTTGTGGTCAGTGCTCGTGGCTTTATGTTTTCACTTGGATGTGTGCAATCTATGCAATGCCATAAGGATACGTGCCCAACAGGTATTACAACACACAGTAAATATCGCCAACGTGGGCTGGTTGTTACAGAAAAATCTGAACGGGTAAAAGGATATGCGCACTGGATGAATTATGAAGTCAATGCCCTGGCTCACTCATGCGGCCTGGGCAATGCGCGAGAATTTAAACGTGAACATATACGGATAGTGCAGTCACCAGGGGTTAGTTTGCCACTGGATATTGTGCATCCATATCGGGCGCAGACAAAAAGTGCATAACTACTTGAAAAGGTAAACTATGCCCTTATCTATGATGTAGTTATTTTAAACCTTTATATTACGAGGAAATGAATTATGCGCATGGATAAACTGACCAGCAAATTTCAGCTAGCCATTGCAGATGCACAAAGTATAGCCGTTGGGCGTGATCACCAGTTTATTGAGCCAGTTCATTTAATGAATGCACTTCTCGATCAAGAAGGTGGAAGTGTAAACCACCTGTTAATGCAGTCTGGTGTAAATGTTAATGTGTTACGTTCACAACTGGGTGAAGCACTTGAACGGCTATCGACTATCGCGGATGCAACAGGTGATGTTCATCTGTCTAATGATCTTACTCGCTTACTTAACCTAACCGATAAACTGGCCCAACAACGTAAAGATCAATTTATCTCCAGTGAATTATTTGTACTTGCAGCGATAAGTGATAAAGGTACGTTAGGCGATATCCTCGGTAAAGCAGGTGCGAACAAAGCGGCACTTGAGAAAACAATTGATAATGTGCGTGGCGGACAATCAGTAAATGATCCTAATGCAGAGGAACAACGTCAGGCACTTGAAAAATATACCATTGATTTAACAGAACGAGCTGAGCAAGGAAAACTTGATCCTGTTATCGGCCGTGATGATGAAATTCGTCGTACTATTCAAGTATTACAACGTAGAACTAAAAATAATCCTGTTCTCATTGGTGAACCGGGTGTAGGTAAAACAGCCATTGCTGAAGGGCTAGCTCTCCGTATTATTAACGGTGAAGTTCCTGAGGGTATGAAGAATAAACGTGTCTTATCATTAGATATGGGTTCTTTGTTAGCCGGTGCTAAATTCCGTGGTGAATTTGAAGAACGTTTGAAAGCAGTATTAAATGATTTATCAAAACAAGAAGGGCAAATCATTTTATTCATCGATGAACTTCACACCATGGTCGGTGCCGGTAAAGCTGAAGGTGCGATGGATGCAGGTAATATGTTGAAGCCAGCATTAGCACGCGGAGAACTTCATTGTGTCGGTGCCACGACATTAGATGAGTACCGCCAATACATTGAAAAAGATGCGGCTTTAGAACGACGTTTTCAAAAAGTTCTAGTGGATGAACCTTCAGTTGAAGACACGATAGCCATTTTACGTGGCTTAAAAGAAAAGTATGAAGTGCATCATGGTGTTGATATTTCTGATCCGGCTATTGTTGCTGCAGCAACATTGTCGCATCGTTATATAACGGATCGTCAGTTACCCGATAAAGCCATTGATTTGATTGATGAGTCTGCAAGTCGGATTCGTATGGAAATTGATTCAAAACCTGAATCAATGGATAAAATGGATCGTAAATTGATCCAGTTAAAAATTGAGCGTGAAGCACTCAATAAAGAAAATGATGCGGCGTCTAAAGAACGTTTAAAAAATCTTCAAAGTGAAATTGATACTTTAGAAAGAGACTACAGCGAATTAGATGAAGTCTGGAAATCTGAAAAAGCCGCTGTTCAGGGTACACAACATATTAAAGAAGAATTAGAACGTGCCCGTCAGGAATTAGAAACTGCACGTCGTGCCAGCGATTTGGCTCGTATGTCTGAGTTGCAATACGGCAAGATTCCCGATTTAGAAAAACAACTGGATATGGCTTCTCAAGTTGAAATGCAGGAAACAACATTGTTGCGTAATTCAGTAACAGAAGAAGAGATTGCTGAAGTTGTATCTAAGTGGACAGGCATCCCTGTTTCAAAAATGCTTGAAGGTGAGCGGGAAAAACTCTTACAAATGGAAACCGCGTTACACAGTCGTGTGATTGGTCAGGGTGAAGCCGTGCAAGCCGTATCTGATGCGATTCGTCGCTCACGTGCAGGTTTATCTGATCCTAATCGTCCGAACGGTTCATTTTTATTCCTGGGCCCAACCGGTGTAGGTAAAACAGAATTAACAAAAGCATTGGCTGAATTTTTGTTTGATACAGAAGATGCGATGGTGCGTATCGATATGTCTGAATTTATGGAGAAGCATTCTGTTGCCAGACTGATTGGCGCACCTCCAGGTTATGTCGGTTATGAAGAAGGTGGTTATTTAACCGAAGCTGTTCGTCGTAAACCCTATTCAGTTATCTTGTTAGATGAAGTTGAAAAAGCGCATCCCGATGTCTTTAATATTTTATTACAAGTATTGGAAGATGGTCGACTCACTGATGGGCAGGGAAGAACCGTTGATTTTAAAAATACGGTTATCATTATGACTTCAAATTTGGGTTCACAGCAAATTCAGGAGCTCTCATTAAATAACTCAACGTCAGAAAAAAATTATGAGGCAATGAAAAACGCGGTAATGGAAACAGTGTCTTCTCACTTCAGACCTGAATTTATTAATCGAATAGATGAAGTTGTTGTATTCCATCCTTTAGGTAAGGAACAAATTCGTTCTATCGCAACTATTCAGTTTGAGTACTTACGTACCCGTTTAGCAGACAGAAAAATTGGTATTGAACTAACTGAAGCGGCATTAGATAGATTAGGTGAAGCTGGATTTGATCCTGTTTATGGCGCAAGGCCATTAAAACGGGCCATTCAACAACAGGTTGAAAACCCGTTAGCTCAGGATATTTTATCCGGAAAGTTTATGGCTGGAGATGTGATCTTTGTTGATGTGGAAAATGATGCATTAATTTTTACTAAATCACAAAAGAAAGCATCAGTTGCTTAAGTTTGTAGCTATCTAGGTTGTATTTTTATTACCGCCATACTTTGTAGTGAGAGTTTACTTATGGCTCTTTCTATAAAAGTATGGCGGTATTTTATTTTTCATTATAATTTAACTTGTAGGATGCGTGCTTTCGCATCTGCATAATGATGCTGAGAAATCACACCTTCATTTCTCATGCGCTTAAGTTCATTCATTTCAATATCTAACATCTGGTTTTTATCGATTTTAATTGCCTGGCTGGCTAATAAACTTCGCAGCTTTATTTCCTCTATAAATGCTTTAAATATTTTTTGCTCAGGGTTGTTGTATAACAAACTTAATACCACGCAGTTTCCATAACGGCTTCTAAATTCAATCACATTGGGCGAACGATATAAAAACATTAAAAAAGAGCCCAGGCTTAATAACAGAAAGATCACTATAAAAGGCAGTAATCTTTCTAATTTGCTACTTTCCTGAAAATAAAAAAGATAAGCAGTATAAGCTAACGTCGTTATAGCAAAATAAAATACCGCTAATAACCATTGCCATGAAATATCTCTATGTCGTACTGGCCACGGCGCAAGCATACTTAAATTCAAATGATAACTATTGTTATGCATAAAATTGTTGGTAGTGACTTTGATAAATTTATTATTATAAATTTCAAATACGCGTTTTTCTCCGCGCGCACTTGATTCCTGATGTAGGCTTGAATTTGCAGTCTTTTCATTCATAAAGAGAATATTACCTGATTTATAGTCAAGATATTAAGCAGATTGTCGATATTGTTAATGGTAATGCTAATTCTTTTTTATTTTACTTATTCTGGATGAACTATTTTATTGCTTCGCAGTCTGATTTTGAACAATAAATATACGATTGCATACCTTAAGGCTCCGTTATGTTAATAAAACAAGCAAATGATATCCTTTCTTCAGAAATAACAGATCAGTCAGTATATGAAGAAAGACGCAGATTCATGACCTCGTCTATTGGACTGGCTGTAGCAGCCAGTCTCTTACCTATACAATCCTCAGTTGCAGGATATGGTGGTAAACCCTTAACCTTTAATAAAAATAGCCAATTTGATACCTCTGAAGATCTGACTTCGTACGATAAAATTACAAACTACAATAATTTTTATGAATTCGGTACAGATAAATATACTCCTGCTAAAAACGCCCAGGCTTTGACAACAGATCCCTGGTCGGTGCAAATAGAAGGTGAAGTTGAAAAGCCTGGTTTGTTGCATATGGAAGATATCCTGAAGCAGCATGCGATTGAAGAACGCATATACCGTTTACGTTGCGTTGAGCGTTGGTCAATGGTTATTCCATGGCTGGGTTTTCCACTCGCAAAGTTAATAAAACAAGTCAAACCAACCTCAAAGGCAAAGTATGTACAGTTTGAAACATTACATCGCCCGAGTGAAATGAATGGGCAAAAGCGTGCTGTATTAGACTGGCCTTATATTGAAGGACTGCGAATCGATGAAGCGATGAATCCATTAACAATACTGGCTGTTGGACTTTATGGCGAAGTCATGCCTAAACAAAATGGAGCACCGTTGAGATTAGTGGTGCCCTGGAAATACGGTTATAAAAGCATTAAATCGATCGTAAAAATTCGTTTTACAGATAAAGAGCCCGTAAGCAGCTGGACTAAAGTTGCACCAAATGAATATGGGTTTTATTCAAATGTGAATCCCGACGTTGATCATCCGCGCTGGAGTCAGAGTAAAGAACGACGTATTGGTGATTTTCTGAAACGTGATACTTTGCCGTTTAACGGTTATGCGGAACAGGTTGCTTCGTTATATCATGGTATGGATTTAAAAAAATATTATTAAGTTATCCTGAGATGTATATAAATGCACCGAGTTATTAAGCCGCTTATCTTTCTTCTTTGTTTACTGCCCCTCGTTTTATTATCTATAAATTTTTATCTGGATGAGCTAGGCGCAAATCCATTTGAGGTACTCACACGCAGTACTGGAGAATGGACCTTGCGATTTTTATTGCTGACATTGGCAATGACACCTTTACGTCAACTAACGGGATCTGCATGGCCATTGCGCATGCGCCGAATGTTAGGATTGTTTAGTTTTTTTTATGTCTGTGTCCATTTGAGCACGTATTTAGTACTGGATCATTTTTTCGATTGGGATGAAATCATTAAAGATATAATAAAGCGTCCTTATATTACTTTTGGGATGTTAGCGTTTACTTTATTAATTCCTCTAGCCATCACTTCAACGAATAAAATGATGAAGCGCTTAGGGCGACGATGGAAATCATTGCATAAGCTTGTGTATCTCATCGCCATATTAGGCGTCCTCCATTTTTTATTATTAGTAAAAGCAGACTTAAGGGAACCCATTATTTATGCGCTTATTTTATTGGTCTTGTTAGCGGCGAGGTTAAAGCCCACATTACTGAAAAAGCACAGTTTTAACCCAAATTAATAACGTGCAAAATGCAATTGGCATACGATAAAGTGCATTAAAGAATATTTTTTTACAGTTAATATCATTGCTGTCGCTTTTGTGCAGTATGATTACCGCATTATCATACTAGTGTAAGTTATTGATTCATCTTCGTTTATGTAGATATATGTCAGGTAGAAAGAAAAAATACGTAACTTTTTACCGTCTTTATGTCAGTAGATCGCCATGGCATAATTCTTGTAAACAGGAATACAAATTTAATAATGTGGTATTTAGACGTTAGATAATTATAAGAAGCAGCTGGAATATTATTTCCGGCTT
>JAPHTF010000089.1 GCA_026197095.1 Gammaproteobacteria bacterium | reverse complement strand
TGGAGTGATGCAAAGTCTCTTCTTGGGCAGATGGAAAGACTAGAGTAATAAGCAATAAATGTGGTTAGAGTCTGACCCTGACGAATCCCCACGAATTTTATAATAAAATTTATCAAAAACAACAGCTTAGCAAAAAACCTGTTAATACAAGATTAAAAAGCACTTCCTCGCAATGACGTGGTTTTTAATCTTGGATACCTCAGAGGCGGAGTGATTTTAATTTAATCAATCTGCTCCTTTTTGTTTTAATATTTACATTAAGACGTTAGATAAAAATAGAATAACCCCTGGCATTAAAAGTCGCTCACCTACTTTTTAATTTTTTGCAAATAAAAAGGTGACATAAAAATTTACCCAAATACAATAAAACCCGCGTAAGCGGGCTTTATAAGTTTTATGATAATTATTGAACAGAACCGAATGACATATTACTGGCATTAGCCGGTATTGTTATTCCTGCGATTAGACCACCCTGGTTAAGTGGTCCGTCAGGAAATAATTCATAAAGGTATCGTAGTCCACCTTTGTCACTGAAACGTTCATCCAGTGTTTGCGAGAATTCATGTGCGGGTGGCAGCGATGCACCGACGTTTTCAAAATGTACCCGTAAAAAGCGAATGACTTCCCAATGCTCGTCGGTTAAGTCAATGTCCATCGTTTTGGCAATAGCGCGGGCTTTGTCTTCTGTCCATTCGTTGTAAGTATCAATCTCGTCACTATCATGAATTCCGAGTATTTGTTCAAGTTTCTCTTTATCACTTAGTTCTTTTGCCATGACATACCTCCTGGCGAGTCGTGTAGTTGATCTAAGTTATCCGATACTAAATTTACTAAAACACTTTTCGCATTTTAATGTAATGTCTATAAGATATAGCGCTAAGTGACGTTTTTTTCAAGGTGTGATAGTTGTTGTTAATTAAATTTATAACAGAGTTCAGTTATCAACTTTGCTCATCTGACTATGTTCACTGTTATCTACTCTGCTTCACGTATTGCGAGGGGATGCGCACTTATGTGCCTTTTACCAGCATTACTTTACTCTGCAGCGGCCGTTCTGGTATCACTATAGATCGTTCTTTTCTGATATAGTTTATAAATATTCGCAGGTAGCTGACTGAGGATGACTGGTATTAAAATTTGGAAAATAGTGGAGTTTTTATGATAGAAGAGCATGCCCAACAGATTGCAGAACAATGGTTAACTCGTGCGGCAGAAAGCGCCGGGCAGAAAGATCTTGAAGGTCATATGGGGATGATATCTAAACGTGTCAGTGTCCAGGGTGTTCCCGGGTTTGATAATATTGATTACGATACATGGTATAAGCAATGCAGACATCAGTTTGAAATGGCGATGATAAAAAGCATTGCTTACAAGGGGTTTAACCTGGTAAGTAGCACGGAAACCCAGGTTGTGTTCACTGTTTTTGAAGCGGTGATGGGCACGGATGGCAGGCTTAATGAACAGATTGTAGAGATGTCGCTGGAGATCGAGCCCGATGATGTATGGCGATTGGTGCTGGAGCGGGTGCTTATCGAGAATGATGCGATGAGAAATCATGAATTATCATCATAATTCATCATCATTAGCGATAATTTGGTAGATAAATAATACATACTGAAGAAAACAGCATTAGTTATTTTGTCAGGAAATATTTTTTATGTCAGATAAACAAACTTCACTTCAGAAAAGCATCGCACATCAAAGAGAAGTGTTGATCACAATGTTGGCTGACCCGATGAAAAGGGCAGCAAAATCATGTGCCAGGGTCTGGGGTGATCGTGAAAAACTCAATCATGCGCTAACAGAAATATTACATACCATGTCCTATTGTAAGTTCCTCTATGCATTAGATAAAGACGCGGTTCAAATCAGTGATAACATCAGTCATGAAGGCTTAATCACAAAAGATTTTAATCGCGATCGTTCAGAGCGACCTTATATAAAAGAGATAACACCCGGGGTTGACTTCGTGTTATCGGCTGCTTATATGAGTTTGCGCGCAAAACGCCCTTCGTTAACCGCAATACAATTGGTGCGCGATGAAGATAATAAAGTCATCGGTTTTATCGGTGCAGACTTTGACTTACGTGATTTACCTTTTACACGTGATTTATATGAAGAGCCACGTGAGTGGACCCAAATTAAGGGTGATCCTTCTATCCGTGGAAATGTGTTTGCACAAACACGTAGCGATGGTGATATGGATCGTCAGATTGATACGGTGCTTGCGGTTATTGAAGAGTTAATCGTAGAACATGGTGTTTTTCATGCAAAGCTTCATTTCTCAAGTAATCGTTCGGTTATATGGCACTTTGATGATCCCTTTCGTTATCGTTTACTTAGCCTGGATGCACTTGTTGATCCTAATATTTGCCTGGCCTATCCAAACAGGGAATATCCCAAAGATGCGGTTATTCCAGAGTCAAAAATTCGGCTAATTCTGGATAGTTTACGCCAATTAAGATTTATGGATGACACGTTGTATTTACGCTCGGGTGCACTGAATATTTTTAACGG
>JAPHTF010000162.1 GCA_026197095.1 Gammaproteobacteria bacterium | reverse complement strand
TCACTTCCGTTTAAACCAGCAGAAAAAAATGAACTGGACCGGGATAAGATTATTCAACGACTGGAGATACACAGGAAGATACCGGTTCGATTACTTGAAGAAGCCAGTGTTGTGTTACAGAAAATTAACAGGGTACAGCTTACAGCCAAGCAAAGAAATGAGTATGCCGTATTATTAGCATCATATATTTATCCGGTTGTTTTACTATGGTATGACAAATACCAAAAACAGGAAAACAGCCTGCCTGAAAGTAATGAGAGAAGACATGCTCTGATTGCAAGTGTTGAAAGCATTCATCAGCTATCTATTGCTTATAAGTTATTGTTTCGAGAGCATTATTCTTCAGAAAATAAAGTTTATAAAAAAAACCATAAATCTGCTTATCAATACGGTGCAAGGTCACTTGAACTTATTCGTTTAGAACAACGTTTACGAGCTTTGCGTTATCAAAAACTTCCAAAAATTTCCTGGCAGCACTGCAATCAGATATTTTTTTCATTCGCACATCATAGTTCGCTTGATGAAGACTATGAGTTAATAGGGCTTATTGGAATAAGAAAAAGTTCTGATAGTTTAAGAAAAGGTGGTGTGCCCACATCTAATGTTAGAAAACTTTATTTGTCTATACAACTCTTTGGTTTACTGGACGTAACCACATGGCCAACACGAATGTTTCATATACCCGATGCTTATCTGGATTCACTAGCTGGAGAGGGATTGAAGGTTCTTGCCGATGATGGTCAAAGTATAAAGCCCGGCTTCTTACTGACGCATTTTAAAAGTGACACACCACCATTATTTAAACGCAGTGATAATCTGCCTTCACCTTTAATTCGGTTTGATTACTCAAATTTATATAATGCATTAGTTAAGGATCATAAGGAAATTGGTAAGCAACAATTTCTTGGCGTGTTTGATGATAGTAAGTTTAGTCGACCAATAGTTGAAATTAGCGAGGTTGATCGTGTTCCAGTGATTGAACTCATGATTATGGGATTAACGCAAAGAGAACGCAGACAGAAACGACATGCCTCATTTGATGCTTCGAGCTTAAGTGTTTATTTTGGCTTTCATGAAGTAAACCGGTTACTTAAAGATATAATTGCACCTGATCAAGCTCAAATAAAAGAATCAAGAAAATTTATTGATACTCTCGCTATGTCATCGGCTTTGCTGGCAGAAGAACAAAAAACACATATGTCTGCAAGCTGGATTATTACCAACTTTAGTACGAGTGGTTTGTTAATTAGTACAGAAGAAACTGATTTTAGTAACCCTATACAAATTGATATGTTAGTAGCATTTACTATGCCTGATAATAAAGATCATCCTATACTGGGATTTGTACGACGGTTAAATCGCCCGGATTCTAAACATATTGAGGTGGCGATTGTTCGTTTATCTAATTATGCAGAAACAGCCGGTGTGCAGGATCAAGATGAACTCGGTTCAGTAACAGCGAAAGCAGTTATTTTAATAAAGAATGTTCGCGGTGAATGGAATTTAATTATTAAAACAAGTATGCATTATGTAACAGGCCAACCATTAAAACTGATTCGTGCGAATGGTGCACCATTGCCTGTGCGCCTGGGTGATGTGGTTTATACGAAAAAAGATTTTAAAGTGTTTGACTTACGTTCGCCGGGTTTAGAAGTTGTTACATAATAATTGTAGGTTGGCCTTTAGGCCGACGCTGCGATTACAAAAAACTACCAAACCAATTGTTATGATAGGGGGCATACTATAACTTTAGATGTAGTACCAACACCTTGTCGGCTTAAAAGCCGACCTACATAAAAAATCAATTTTCTTCAACGAAACGTAATGAAAAGTCTATTGCATTGATGTTTTTTGTTATAGCACCGGTCGAGATATAGTCCACCCCTGTTTCAGCAACAGAACGTATAGTCTCTAATGTAATGTTGCCAGAAGCTTCAAGGTCAATTCGATTGTTATTGATTGACACTGCTTCTTTGAGTGTTGCGATACTCATATTATCGAGTAAGATGCGATCAACTTCTGCATCAATCGCTTGTTGAAGTTCATCAATGTTCTCAACTTCAACCTCAATTTTTAAATTTTTAAATTCATCCCGGGCTTTATTGACGGCTGCAAAAATTGAACCAGCAGCATGTATATGATTCTCTTTAATTAATATCATGTCATATAAACCGATTCGATGATTTAGCCCCCCTCCACAGGTGACAGCATATTTTTGTGCAAGTCGTAAACCAGGAATAGTTTTACGGGTATCAAGAATTTTACAATCTGTATTTTCAATGGCTTGTACATATTGATAAGTTTGCGTTGCAGTGGCGGATAATGTTTGTAGAAAATTTAGTGCGGTGCGCTCAGCGGTTAATATATAACGAGCATTGCCATGAACTTCACAAACAACATCATTATTATTGATTTCTTCGCCATCCGCAAAATACCAGTTGATTTTGATTTTATTATCCAGCAATTTAAATGCAGTATTAAACCAGTCACGACCGCACAAAATAGCTTTTTCACGGCAAATGAGTTGGGCAGTTAATTCTTTAGCTTCAGGAATCAGACTGGCAGTGACATCCTGATTCTTAAAATTACTATTTGTCGTTGTACCTAAGTCTTCAGCAAGGGCTTGCTGTACTTGTTCATGGACGTCGTTGGGAGAAGGTGATGTCATTGTCTAATATATTGAATGTATCTGCTTTTAGCAGTAAAGTGTAAACTGATATTTTTTGTATTGTACCTGTCTTTGCCAGTACAGCGAAGTAATCTCTGGAAAAAAGCGATATATCATAAGATTGATACAGTTATTTTATTTCCTTGCTATGACAGCTAACACGCTTTAACCACAGTTTAATCATAGACAGGATCTGGATTTCAACAAAACCATTTAATATGAAACAACAAGTAAAGAATATCATTTCTCCTTTATGGCAAAGTACCAGTGATTTACTTCCTATCATTATTGTTATTGCTTTTTTCCAAATTATTGTACTGCAACAACCCATTCCAAATATGGGGCAACTTTTTGTGGGTACAGTGCTTGTTGTATTAGGTTTAAGTCTCTTTGTTAAGGGGCTTGAAATTGGTTTGTTTCCGATTGGTGAAAGTATGGCCTATGCTTTTGCACGCAAGGGCAGCGTGATTTGGCTATTGATTTTTGCTTTTTCACTCGGTTTTGGCACCACCATAGCTGAACCCGCTTTAATTGCTGTCGCAGATAAAGCGGCTGAAGTTGCTGCAATCGGCAACGCTATTCCTAATACTGAAGAAGCCCGCTCAGGTTATGCTTCAGGGTTAAGGTTGACTGTTGCATTGTCAGTAGGTTTAGCTATTGTCATAGGTGTGTTACGTATCTTGAAAGGCTGGCCTATTCACTATTTGATTATTGGTGGCTATATGGGTGTTGTTGTCATGACCTTTTTTGCGCCCAAAGAAATTATTGGCATCGCCTATGATTCAGGTGGAGTAACAACCTCAACAATAACAGTACCGCTGGTAACAGCATTGGGCGTTGGATTGGCTTCAAGTATCAAGGGGCGAAACCCGATGTTAGATGGATTTGGTTTAATTGCCTTTGCCTCACTAACACCGATAATTTTTGTTATGGTTTATGGCGTGTTGATATGATTGAGCTCCTTGTTCATTTATTTTATGTGACCTTGGCTACTATTACGGATGTTCTTCCGATCGTTATTATTATTTTTGGTTTTCAGTTTGTTGTTATCAGAAAACCGATTCCTAATTTAAGTAAAGTCATTATTGGTTTTTTATATGTTCTGGTTGGTTTGGCATTTTTCCTGGTTGGGCTAGAACAAGCATTATTCCCTTTAGGTGAGCTTATGGCGCAACAACTTACCGATCCCAGTTTTATTTATGGTGCTGGAAAGATAGTGGATGTGGTCCATTGGCTGGATTATAAATGGGTTTATTTATTTGCTATTTCAATAGGTTTTGCAACGGCAATCGCAGAACCGTCACTGTTAGCCGTTGCTATAAAAGCCAATGAAGTCTCTGCTGGTGTTATAGGTATTAATGGCTTAAGAATTGCGGCTGCGATAGGTGTTGCCATTGGGCTTGGTTTAGGAACATTTCGTATAGTGACCGGCTTACCATTACACTATTTTATTATTACCGGATATTTTATTGTTATGGTTCAAACGGTCTATGCCCCTAAAATAATTATTCCGCTAGCCTATGATTCAGGGGGCGTAACAACTTCAACGGTAACTGTACCTCTGGTAACGGCCCTTGGATTAGGTCTGGCAGCAACGGTACCCGGTCGCAGTGCATTTATAGATGGTTTTGGTTTAATTGCGTTTGCCTGTTTGTACCCCATTATTACAGTTATGGCTTATGCTCAATTAAGTGAATGGCGCGGACGTAAAAAAGATAACGAAAAAATATAACTGAAGGAAAAGAAGGAGGGAGTCAAATGCATTTTAAATTAATCATTGCCCTTGTTGAGGATGACAAGACAGACGCGGTAATGGCAGCCGCACGTGAAGAAGGAGCTACAGGTATGACAGTCATTAATCATGCGCGTGGTGAAGGACTGGTTAAAAGTAAAACATTTTTTGGCCTTACATTAGAAACACAACGTGATATGTTGTTAATGTTAGTTGAAGAACATTTATCCCGAAAAATTCTGGAACACATTGCCCGTGTGGGTGAGTTTGACAGTAAGCCAGGAACAGGTATTGCTTTTAAAATTGATGTGGAAGATGCGTTAGGTGTTGCACATCAAATAGATACATTAAGTAATGTTGTGGAGGAAGAGTTATGACTCAAAAAAATATAGTTCGTGTTAGAGATGTAATGAAACAGGGGTTTGATGTTATCGATGGTATGACAACTGTCTCAGAAGCGTTGAAAAAAATGAAACACATTGAAACAAAAACACTGATTGTTGATAAACGACATGATGATGATGAATATGGCGTTGTTTTAATTTCTGATATTGCAAAACAGGTACTGGCAAAAGATCGAGCACCCGATCGTGTTAATGTTTATGAAGTTATGGCAAAGCCCGTGATATCAGTTGATCCTAATATGGACATTCGTTACTGTGCACGCTTATTTGAGAACTTTGGTTTATCTCGTGCGCCTGTTATCGAATGTGGAAAAATGGTCGGTATTGTCAGTTTCACTGATATGGTTTTACGCGGTATGGTAATTGAATAAACTATATGTATATTGATCCTGACTCAGGGCTGATTGAAGAAGCTCGGCAACATTCCTCGCCTAACTGTGATGCGCGCCCGGATGAATCTGATATATCATTAATAGTGATTCATGGCATCAGTTTACCGCCAGGTGAATTTGGTGATAATTATATTGATCAACTTTTTACTAATAATCTAAATTCTAATGAACATCCATACTTCAAAGAAATAGAAGGGCTAAAAGTATCCTCACATTTCTTAGTTAAACGTGATGGTGAACTCGTACAATACGTCCCTGTGCATAAACGTGCCTGGCATGCCGGTGTTTCCAGCTATAAAAATCGGGAAAACTGTAATGATTTTTCAATCGGTATAGAGCTGGAGGGAACTGATGAAATACCGTATACCAATATTCAGTATGAGGTCTTAGCCGAAACTATCAAATCTTTGACTCAATCCTATCCCAATTTAACTGCAGAGGCACTTGCCGGGCATAGTGATATTGCGCCAGGGCGTAAAACCGACCCAGGAATAGCATTCGACTGGCAGCGTTTACATCTACTTCTAGCAGAATAGTATCCACGAATAAAATATATGTGGAGGATCCGGTAACGGACTTGCATTTACTCGCTTTTAGCTAGAAACTATCTATTATGAGTTTAATAAGTGTCATTTTAGCGCTGATCGCCGAAAGCTTTATTTCCAATCTCTCGGAACTAAGGCGTTTTGACTTTGTTTTTCGTTACGTCAGCTGGCTTCGCTCTAAACTTCCAACCTTTTCATTTCAGAATGGTACCGTAACACTCGTTATTATTGTCGGCAGTGTACTTTTTGCCGTTTGGCTGGTGAGTGCCATGCTTGGGAATGTCTTAGGTTTGTTTGGCTTTATCTTTGGCATCGCAGTCCTCATTTTTATGATTGGACCGCGTAATTTGGAAGAAGACGTCAAAAATGTGAATACTGCTTTTGAAAATAAAGATTATGAAGCGGCAAATTTTTATGTCAGCAATTTAGCTGGTCGCACAATTTCAGAATCACCTATGCAGCTTGCACAAACAGCAAAAGAAGAAATTTTATTACAAGCTAATGTTCGTCTGTTAGGGGTGTTTTTCTGGTTTATTCTGCTAGGTCCTGTGGGGGCAGTTTTATTTCGATTAAGTTGTTTATTAAAAAATAATCAACGCGATGAAAATGATGACCTTGCCAATGCCAGTCGTGATCTCTATAACATCATGAATTGGCTACCGGCACGTATATGCGTCTTAAGTTATGCGGTTGCCGGAAATTTTGTGGATACCATGAGTTACTGGAATGGACTATCTGATCTCTGGCTACGCGACAGTGAAGAATTTATCATTGTTAGTGGTGTAGGGGCGCTACGGTATGAGGAGCGCATGGGACGTGATGAACATGAAGATGAACCTGATTCTGCCGCTATCCAACATGCACTGTCTTTAGTCAAACGTGCAATCATTGTCTGGGTGGTACTACTCGGCTTATTAACTGTGACTGGTTGGCTGGTCTAACTTCCCTTATTTCTAAGTAATACTATGAAAGAACTTATCCTAGGTGGTGCCCGTTCTGGTAAAAGCCACTTTGCAGAAACATGTGCTGCAGAAAGCAAATTAAATATTATCTATGTCGCGACAGCACAAGCATTTGATGATGAGATGCAACAGAGGATTCAACATCATCAACAACAGCGTCCTGTTCATTGGCGCTTAATTGAAGAACCTCTTAACCTGCTTTCAGTATTGAAAGACCATTCCGGTAATAACACTTGTATTCTTGTTGATTGTTTAACTTTATGGTTAAGCAACCAGTTATGTTCAGAAGAACATAAAGACAAAGTTGAAAAAAATATTGAAAATTTGGTGAGTGAATTACCTCAACTACCTGGAAAAATAATATTTGTCAGCAATGAAGTATCCATGGGAATTATCCCAATGGGTGAAATAAACAGACAGTTTGTTGATGAAGCCGGGCGCTTACATCAACGTCTGGCAGCCGTGTGTGACAAAGTAACACTAATGGTGGCAGGTATCCCTAGATCAATTAAAGGAAAGTAATAATGAACTGGTTAGAACAACCGATCGCAGTAATCTCAGAAGCTGCAATTCAAGAAGCCACTGAAAGACAACAGCAGTTAACCAAGCCACCCGGTTCACTAGGCAAGCTAGAGGAGTTGGCCATAAAGTTTTCAGCGATTCAAAAAACACAGCAACCTCAGGTTAAGAACGTGCATATTTCAATCTTTGCTGCTGATCATGGCATTGCTAATGAAAATGTTTCTGCCTTTCCCCAAGTTGTCACCACGGAGATGATTAAAAACTTTTCCCGTGGAGGAGCAGCAATTAGTGTCTTAGCAATTGAGCTTAATGCAAAACTTGAAGTCATTGATTTAGGTACTGTAGTTGAAGCCGGTGAACTTGAAGGAGTTATTTCAAGCCGTATTGCACCGAGCACAGCAAACTTTGCCCAACAAGCTGCAATGACAGAAGAACAATTAATTGAAGCACTCAATACAGGTAAGGCCGCTGTTCAACGCGCAATTGAATCAAGTGCGGATATCTTTATTGGTGGTGACATGGGAATTGCAAATACGACTTCTGCAACAGCAATGGCCTGTGTGTATTTAGATAAAGCGCCAGTTGACCTTGCTGGTCCAGGTACAGGGCTTGATAAAAAAGGCATTTCACATAAAGCAGAGGTAATTCAACAAGCGTTGGGTTTACATGAGGCAACATCTCTGAATGCTGTTGAAGTCTTACGTTTTTTTGGCGGTTTTGAAATTGCGGCTTTAACAGGCGCATATATATATGCTGCTCAACAAGGTTTACCTGTGATGATCGATGGCTTTATTGCAACAGCAGCGGCACTTGCAGCCGTGAAAATAAAGCCAGGTTGTGATGTCTGGTTTATATATGCGCACCAATCACATGAACCCGGCCATTGTTTAATGCTTGAAGCATTAAAAGCCGAACCTTTAGTTAATATGAATATGCGATTAGGTGAAGCAAGTGGTGCAGCAGTTGTAATTCCCTTATTAAGACAAGCCTGTGCGTTACATGCAAATATGGCAACCTTCGCAGAAGCCGGTGTATCAAATAGTGAATAACCGATCAATTACAACAGTAATTGATTTACTTCGACATGGTGATGTTGAAGGCGGGCGAAAATACCGTGGTCAACTTGATGACCCGTTAAGTGAATTAGGTTGGCAGCAACTCCGTAGTAGCACAAATAAAAAGCAAGACTGGCAACATATTATTACTTCACCGCTTAAACGTTGTGCTGCATTTGCAGAAGAGCTCGCCCAGGCACATACATTACCTTTAGATACAAAGAATGAGTTTCAGGAAATATCATTTGGTTTATGGGAAGGTAAAACTGCAGAAGAACTGTTAAGTACAGAAACAGAATTTATTAAAGAATATTGGAATAGTCCTGTTAAAATGACACCGCCACAAGGTGAGAATTTATTAGACTTTGAAAAAAGAATCATAACTGGTTGGACAGATATGGTGACTGAGTTTCAGGGGCAACATGTATTATTAATCAGCCATGCCGGTGTAATGCGGGTGATACTTTGCCATATACTCGGCATGCCGTTAACAGCGTTATTCAAGCTTGATGTCGGTTTGGCAAAAGCATCTCGTATTCAAATAGAGAATACTGATGGGGAAAGTTGGCCGCGTCTTATATTTCATGGCAGTGAATTCATATGATTAAAGCATTTTTTATTGCGCTAGGTTTATTAACACGTATTCCTGTGCCCAAAATATATTATATCAATAAGCATGATAGTGAAAATCTTTATGGTTGGTCAGTACTTTTTTACCCTCTTATTGGTTCATTGATTGGTGGGCTTCTTGTTTTTGTTTCATGGTCGTTATCACTCTTGCCACTTCTTTCAAATGGATTAATCCAGGCAGGTATTATTTTACTGGTTTGGGTGTTAATAACCGGTGCATTACATCTTGATGGCTTGGCTGATAGTGCTGATGCCTGGTTAGGTGGATATGGTGATCAAGTACGTACACTTGAAATAATGAAAGATCCTTACAGTGGTCCAGCAGCGGTTGTAGTCTTAGTATTAATCTTATTATTAAAGTTTTCGAGTTTGATTTTCATTGATTGGGAAATATTATTACTAGCTCCTGTCATCGCCAGAACATCAGTAATGGTGTTATTAGCCACAACACCCTATGTACGTGTTGGAGGCATGGGGGAATCAGCAGTTAAGCATTTACCTAAAACTTCAGCGTGGTTCGTTTTAATAATCGTATTGGCTTTATCAATATTTTTGTTAAAAGAAGATAGCTGGGGCTTAATTATCTTATTTGTTATTGCTTATTTATTACGTTCTTTAATGATTAAACGCATTAGTGGAACCACGGGTGATACAGCAGGCGCAATGCTTGAAGTGATGGAAGTTTCAACGTTGCTAGTGTTTATTCTATTATCAGGGGTATAAGTAGGATATAGCAATATACGACCTTAACCTGAAAGAATAGTTGTTTTCTTATCTTGCCAAAAATGAATATTACGTGTTCTACTGTAGCCATTTTCTATGATGTGGTTAAATGAAGATACAATTATTGAGATAAATAGGTAAATAAAATGAACAAGACTCTTTATATTATTTTAATGTTACTGATAGTAATTGTATTTATAGTAGGCGCTTACGTTTCGTTAGAAGCAGGTGAAACCTGGCTTAAGACTATAGGGCGCTCAACACCAATATTTTTTATTATGTTTATATTTTACTATCTTCGTAAGATTGGTATTAATGATGAAAAATTAAAAAAGGAAAAGCAGAAAAATATCACTCACTTATCTGATAAAAATGAGTGAACAGCTAATAAATAAAAGTATTAATAATAGCATTAAAAGATTGAGTTATTTTTTTCATATATCGCTGAAAAGATACCAATAGCGATAAGAAACATGCTTAGCAAATGAATATTTTCTATTACTTCACCTAAAAATATATAGGCCAATAATCCACTAAAGACAGGTAGCGAATAATAAATCATGGATGATTTTGTTGGACCTATTATCTCGACTGCATTTCCCCATAAAAAATATGAAGCTAATGATGCAAGCAATCCAAGATATAGGATGGAATAAAGTGTTGTACTAGCAATGGTGTGTATTTGAAAATCAGTGGTTGTGGCTTCCCATATATAAAAAGGCGTTAAAAATAAAAGGCCAACTGAAAAAGTTATTAATTGAAAAGAACGTGTGCGGAGCTGTTTTGGTTTATTCTTGAGAAAAAGGCTATAAGCAGCAAAGGTTATCGCGGCAAGCAACATCCATAAATCACCTTTAGTAAAGTCAATATTTTTCAACACAGAAATTTCACCTTTGGTCAGGAGCATGATGATCCCTAATGTGACAAGAAAAACACCTATCCCTTTATTCACTGTTAATAACTCGTGATATATGATTCGAGACAGCAGTATTATAAAAACTGGAAAGGTAATGGCGATGAGTGAAAGGTTGATTGCCGTGGTGGTGTGGCTCGCAATATAAATAAGCGTGTTAAATAATGAAACACCTAATATTGATGTAATACAAATATATAAAATGTTTTCTTTGATAATAGGCCAGTCGGTAATAAGTGGTTTTATTGCTAATGGTGTTAATGCGATAACAGCCACTAACCAGCGCCAATAAGCCAAACTGACTGGGGGAATAGTATCAACCAATCCACGTGCAACAATAAAGTTACCTGACCAGATAATAGTTGCCATTACTGCGCTGAGATAACCATAGCTTAGTAGTTTTGAATGGTTTTTATTCAAGCTTGCTTACCGAGTATTTAAAGTAATGGTTATATGATGAGAAATGAATTAATAACTTTTATCGAGTATCAGGTCGATATCTATATGGTTTTTCATTTCTTCAGCTAAACGATCAAGATCTTGTTCTCTTAAAACTTCATAGTTAAATAACGTTATTTCATTTAATCCAGACCATTTTAATAAATGGGTTAATGCGCTTGTTTGGTCGAAGAGTCCATGCAAGTAAGTTCCCATTATTTGGTTATCATCAGAGACCACACCATCGACTTTGTCAGGGAGTTGAATTGCTGGATTATTGAGAGCTGGACCTTTTGAAATACCCATATGAATTTCATAGCCACATACTGTTGCATTGTCTGAAATAAAGTGACCTTCAACCAGTTTGAGTAGTTT
>JAPHTF010000171.1 GCA_026197095.1 Gammaproteobacteria bacterium | reverse complement strand
TATGGCCATTATCAGGCGTTACGTCCGGATATTGGAATAGACAGAGATTTTGCCTCTCCATTTGGTATGGCCGCCAATGATATACCTATGTCATTACATCCAGCCTTTGATGGTTTATTAGCAGCACATAGAGACAAGCTTGCGGTTTTTCCAGCAACACATTCTGGCCCTTTCTCGAATACGTCACATTTTTATCAATATGACTTTTTTGGTAGTGGCCTTTATGTTGGTCAGCAGTATGCTGATGGCAAAGGCTGGATTGGTAGACACTTAGAAAGAAAATATTTAGCACCGGCAGAAGGGATCACCGCGTATGACTTTAGTGGTGGTCAGTTCAAACTTACTCGTGGAAATAGTTTTGTTTTGGGTTTATCAAATCCAACAAACCTTAATTTAGGAACAACTGAGGTTAATGGTTTTAAAATTTGGGATGATATTAAAGGGTTTACCAACCCAACGGGATATTCATCACAGAGTAAATACGCGGCGGAGCAAACTAATCTATTTGATTCAGTCTTTCCAAGGTTAAAAAGTGAAGTTGATTTTGGTCGCATTGCACCCGTTGAATATCCTACAGCGTCGGTTGGAACAAACTTCAAGCGCACCGCAGACATGCTATTAGGTATGCCAGAATTAGAAGTTGTTCATATAAGCTATGGTGGTTTTGATACGCACAGTGATCAAGTGACTGCTGGTGATACCACTTCTGGGCGGCATGCAAACATACTTGCAGGCGTATCAGATGCAATGACTGCATTTTACGATGATCTGTTGGCGACAAACCCAGCATTGCATGACAATGTCACTGTTGTTGTTATGACAGAGTTTGGTCGTACTGCGAAACAAAATAATAATCTCGGTACTGATCATGCACAGGCATCAAGCTGGATGGCGTTTGGTCCACATGTAAAAGGTGGTATTTATGGCGATTATCCGGGCTTAGCACCAGCTGATCTTGAAAGTGGCCGCTACTTGAAACAAACCGTTGACTATAGAGATATTTTATCTGAAGTTATGGGGCCTCAAGGTATGGGACTATCTCAAGCAGATGCAAATAATTTATTTCCGAATTACAACGGAGCAACAACACCATTAGGTTTTATGGTTTAGTTTTAATAGAAAGGGTTAAGGTCGTCTTAAAATTACACTAAGTAATTTTAGACGACACTTATTCTTTTTATTAAACATTATTGAGACAAGATTGAGGTGAAATATGAAAATGTTTAAAAAGTTAATGTGTATGGTATTAAGCCTTGCGCTATCAACATACACTTTACCTGTGTTAGCGGCAACATCATCGCCATCATCACATGGTGAAGAATCATATAAAATTGAATTAAAAGATGCTGAAATGATGTTAATAGTCGGTGGTTCAGGTAGCGTTGATGCTGTGATGTCTGAGTACATTATGCATGATCCAAATACAGCACCAATTGCTGAAGCAACAGTGACAAATAGATCAAATATTACAGTGTCATATACTTTAGATGTTATGGATATTAGCGGCACTTCATTAGAGATACTTACATCAGGGTCATTAGCACCAGGTGAATCTAAAGTTATTTCTGGTACTGCAACTGTGGCAGATAAAAGCTCGGTAAGAGTTAAAGTAGGAGGTACAGCCGGGTTAGTTGCAATTGATACCGCTTACTTGCTGACAAAATATTAAAATAAAAATAAGTAGTAATAATTTGCAGGGCAACTTTTTGCCCTGCAAGTTACTTTAGGAGTAAGTTTGATATATAAAGATGTTCGCTTTTACTTGCTCGCAGTAGTGTCCGGGTTATTGATGGCATTGAGTTCGGCTCCATTTGATCAGTGGTACCTTGCTTTTGTTGCCTATGTGCCGTTATTTCTAATCACAAAAAATGTATCGCCACATAAACAGGGGTTGGCTTTTGCCTTAGCCAGCACCGTTATTGTGACCAACTGGTGGCATAGCTCAATAATTTTCAGTAGTATATTTTTTATACTTATTTTATTTATTCTCGGCTTTGCATTTTATCTCTGGGCAATTCTTTCTGCCCGGTTTAGAGCAAACAAATATCATCCTATCTTTGCACTTTTTATGCCTGCCGTAATTTGGGTGGGTATAGAGCGTATCTTAAGCGGTGAACTGGTTGGCATACCCTGTAATATTGGTATTACTCAAACAAGTCAAGCATGGTTTATTCAGTCAGCCGATTTGTTTGGAATATACACGACATCTTTTTTATTGATACTCAGTAACACTGCACTAGCAATGTTACTGGGTCTGATTGCTAACAAACAGTTAATTAATAAACAGGTATTTGCAATTGGTTGCGTATTCCTTCTTCAGGGCGCGAATGTTGCTTATGGAATAAATGAGCTTGAAAAATCTATTGAGCTTACACAGCCTGTAAAGGTTTCAATGATACAACCCATTATTTCAAGTAACCTTTATGCTAATAGCTGGCGTAATCCTGATTCGCGAGAATTTGTAGCTAATACATTAAGTGATTTAACAGAAAAAGCATTAACAGAAAGACCGAATATTTTGGTGTG
>JAPHTF010000026.1 GCA_026197095.1 Gammaproteobacteria bacterium | reverse complement strand
GCTAATGAAGCCGGCATTGATAGCAAACACATGGGGCGTATCCAGATTAACGATGATTACAGTACCATCGATTTACCTGAAGGTATGCCAAAAGATATTTTCATGGATTTAAAGAGTGTTCGTGTTGCCGGGCAAAAACTGAATATTTCAGTTTTCGGTGAGGAATCCGTTACTAAAAAACGTGAGACCCTGAAGGCTAAACCTCGCAGCGAAAATTCTGATCGCAAAAAACCATCGGATAAAAGAAGGAAATCTCCAGCACATAAACCGCGTCGAAAAAAAACTGATTAAACTAAAATATGAATTTTAAAATTTATATTAGCTAAGAAGGTGTTTAAAACACCTTCTTTTTTTTACCCCATACAATATTTATACATTTATTTTAGCAATGAATTTATCAAATAAGCCCATTACCGTCTCATATACATCAGTAAGCCAAAAAGAGGCAGCTGAAAATTTTGCTGCAGACAAACATCTTACCTGCCATCCTTACAAAGAAACGAATAGCACTTTAACCCTTAACTACTCGGATAATTTCGTCGAACTCAGAGACGTTAAAAAAAATATAGCTATTCATATTGACTTTATTTCCGGAGAATTAGCTCATCGTCAACAATACGGCGGAGGAAAAGGTCAAAGCATTGCCAAGGCCATTGGTTTAAAACAAGGTAGTGAACCACCATCAGTTTTGGATGCAACGGCAGGACTGGCAAAAGATGCTTATGTACTTGCTTGTTTAGGCTGCCCGCTTACATTACTGGAACGTTCTCCGATTATCGTTGAGCTAATACGTGATGCGATACATCGCGCAAAAGAAGATGATCATTTTCAATCTATTTTAGATACGGGATTTAATTTAATCGAACAAAGCAGTATTGATTATTTAACTGCACTTTTAAAACAACAAGAAACAAATCCTGATGTTATCTATCCTGATGTTATCTATCTAGATCCGATGTATCCCGAGAGAAAAAAATCTGCTTCTGTTAAAAAAAATATGCAATTATTACAAACACTTTTAGGCCAAGATGAAGACACGCAAACACTACTGGATATTGCACTAAAAGTTGCAAAAAAACGCGTTGTAGTTAAGCGCCCTAAAGGTACTGAAAACCTGTCTGAACTTGTGCCTACTTACAAAGTGGAAAGTAAAAAAACACGCTACGACATCTATATCATTCAGAAATAACCCTTACTCATGTGGTTTTAATCACACACTAATAGAGTAACTTTGTGATCTCACTCACAATCTTCTCATGGTTAACCCCAGTATTACGCCATAAACTTCAGTATATATTTTGCAGGCACAAAAACATGGCATCGGATCTTAAAAACTGGGTTAAATACATTG
Source organism: Gammaproteobacteria bacterium (assembly GCA_026197095.1). Taxonomy (GTDB): domain Bacteria; phylum Pseudomonadota; class Gammaproteobacteria; order UBA6429; family Thiohalophilaceae; genus JAGLTQ01. Next base: position 44,347 of record JAPHTF010000026.1, on the reverse strand, counting down.
GTACTCAATCAATACCGGTATTCAATGAGACCATTCAGTCTGTATTAAATTTATCAATGGATGAAAAATCATCCAGCAAACAACTTGCAGACACGATTGTTCAGGATGCAGCATTAACGTCTCGCGTGATAAGAATAGCGAACAGTCCATACTACAATCGCTTCAATACTGAATTTACAAATATCCGTCGCATCGTATTACTGATTGGTTTTAAAAAAATAACAGAGATTTGCCTCACATTATCAATTCTTGATTCCATTGTTGATAAGAAAACACGCAGTCATGTCTACACTATAACGATAAAATCATACCATGCAGCCATACAGGCTCGGACAATCGCAGAGTTATATAACTTTACTGATCCCGATATGGTTTATATCTCAACATTGCTCTTCAATATTGGAGAAATAGCTTTTTGGAGTTTAAGTGGAAAGTCTGGAAGATTAATTTCTGACCTCTTAAATAAAAGTGGTGTAAAGCATGAAGAGTCTGAAAAAGATATATTAGGTATTACCTTTCGCGAGTTAAGTCTTGGATTAGTTTCCGAATGGAAATTATCAAGTTTACTCAAAAGAGCTTTAGCTCAACCCTCTTCTAATGATATCAATATAAAGTGCATTTCATATGGAAATTTAATCGCTGAGCAAATAATCAACAAAGATTTTAATTTTGATTCGATAGCAGAAAAAATTGCTAAAGAATCCGGGCATTCTCTCAAGGAAGTTAGAACGATAATTTTAGAAAATATCGCGGTAACTAAAGATACATACAATTATTATCTAGGTTAAGTACTTAGCACTATTTTAATCACTAATAATGGCAATACTGTGCTTTCCCGGATAGCACTGCTGGCTTGATATTTTATGAAATGAATGCCGCTTTGTTATTTTAAGTTTATCTTCTTTGTAGTCATTTTCTGAAATCTTGAATACTTTTCGATTCGTTTTATGATATTTGCGAAAAAAATAAACGGCATACTTAATTTTTAATTTTTAATTTTTAATTTTTAATTTTCCAGTCTTTATCAAGAGTTATGTTAATAAATTTATTTACATTAAAGCCATGCTAAGTATTTTGTATTTCAGACGACAACTTGGTAATTAACCTTTTATTCTGAATATCTTTTAATAACTCAGCCATTATCTACTCGTCTAGTATTTACTCATTATTTAAATTTGTTTTTTTCTTCTATCCATTGAGACATATACATAGCGCTTTTCATTGTATGATGTCTTAACATCATTCCAGTAAAATTGTTGCGCCGATTTTTTTCAAGCGATGTGATAACCGCTTCTAACTTTTTAACAAATTTTTCTTCATTTTTCTTTTTCGAAAAAACACTATTAACAATTGAAATTCCATTTCGTTGACATTGCTGCCATTTTTTTTGATTATTATATAAATCTACAGCGGCTTCAGCTATTGCGGAGGGCTCATCAGCAATAATTCCAGGCCAGTTAAACTCAGCAAACATGGATTCTGCCCCAATAGATGTCGTCACGCTTGGTGTGCCACTTAACATGGCATCGGCCAGCTTACCTTTCATTCCTGCACCAAAGCGTAGCGGAGATAAACATATTCGATACTGACTTAAAGTATCAAGTACATTAGCCGCCCAGCCTTTAACATAAAACCCTTGCTTTGGATTATTTAATTCCTGGGCTTTTTTAGGTGGATATGAACCATAAATATGCAACTCAGAATGTTTTAATTTAGCTTTAACCCGTGGCCAAATTACATTTTTCAAATATAAAACTGAATCCCAATTGGGTTCATGTCGAAAATTACCAATAGTGACAAAATTTTCTCTCTCCGGGAAAGCTGGCCGTTTTTTAATAGCTTCATCATAATCTATAGCCTCATACATAAATGGTAAATAAAGTAATATCTCTTCATTTACATGATAAATAGTCTTTAAAACGTCAACTTCATACTCAGAGATTAATATACTTAAATCACAACGTAATATACTGGCCACTTCGCGAAGCGCAATATCATTTATAAAATCAAGATTTGTGATATTGAAAGCATCTTTGCCATTTTTCACCGCCAGTTGACGAGCATATCTTAAACAATGTAGATCGACTGTTTCAAGTAAACGTAATGCGGAGGGGCATTGCTTTTCGACTCGCCATGAAAACTGTTCTTCCATCATAAAACGATCAAATAAAACAACATCTGGATTTAACCTTTTAACATAGTCATCAAAACTACTGTTATTTAGCTCAATCGAGACTTTATCTATACCAAGATCTTCAAGGTTAATCATATGTTCACTAATAACTGCCGGTGATGCATAGGTAACGGAATAATCTTGTTTTTGAAAGATGTGAATTAGCTGTATCATCCGACTGCCTGCCGCGGATGAGTTTGGTTCAGGCCAGACATAGCCAATGATAAGCAACTTTTTCATTTAGGGAGTATACCAGCGGGTAAAAACAAAATATTTACAATTTATTACATTGCAATTTATTTTAGAAGCGATAAATTATAACCGCATTAATCACTGAAAAATCAATAAGATAGAAGAATAATTCCTTGTCAGTGTTTCTTCTACCCGCGCTTTTCCCTTTTAGATGAAATAATTAAGCTATCTAAAATTCAAGCAAAGCAATAATTGTCCGACCATACTAATAATACTTAATGACTAATGAGGAATAGTTGAATGTCGTACGCTGATTCTGTTGTTGACCTGCAAAATCATGATGTCTTTGAAGAGCATGCCATTGATACTGTGCATACATTGTTACTCAATGATAACGTTATGCCTATGACCTTTCTCTGTGAAACTAATGACTACAAACAGATTTTAATTCTGTATTTTATGACAGACCAGTTAGAGATTGAGAATAAAATTAATATGGTTCGTGCACTTATGTTACTCAATAATGTTGAACGTTATATTTTTGCAAGTGAGACGCTTATTCCATCAAAAGCCGGGGTAAATCCAAATGAAGATAAAGATGCTAAAGATGGTCTGGTTTTCTTACATGCCGATCATCACGGCTTACAAAAAGTGACGCAATACGCAGTAAAAAGACGTAATGGGCAGATCAAATTAAGTGACAAAGTGGAATCTCATACACTCCATACCAATACTGATTTAGACTCACTACTTACGGGACCGGAAGTATCCGCGGAACAACGTAAAGAATTAGAAATGATTGTTTCGACCTTACCAAGAAATTATCCCGTGAAAGCTTTCGAATACAGTGCGAAAATTAATACCTACCAGCCACATACACTAAACTAAATTTCATTATATCTATAACAAAAAAAGACGGCCATAAGCCGTCTTTTTTATTAAACAATGTATAACTTATTACATTGTTTCAAGTAACAACTGATTAATTCGTGTTACAAATGAAACAGGATCTTCTAACTGACCACCTTCACTTAACATTGCCTGGTCAAACAACAAGTGTGACCAGTCTTTAAACTTATCATCATCTTGCTCTTCACTCAGACGTTTCACTAAAGGATGCTCAACATTAATTTCCAAAATAGGTTCAATATTAGGAACTTCATGCCCTGCTTGTTTCAAAATTTTCTGCATACTAACAGCCATGTCCTGTTGTTCTACAACCAAACATGACGGCGAATCGGTTAAACGAGTTGAAACACGCACTTCTTTAACTTTATCACCTAAGCTTTCTGCCATATGTTTAAGCAAGCTTTCATAATCTTTAGCCGCTTTTTCAGCTTTTTTCTTATCTTCCTTATCTTCCAGCTCACCTAAATCAAGTTTGCCTTTTGCGATATTGACGAAAGATTTACCATCATATTCAGATAAATAAGACATCATCCATTCATCAACGCGATCATGCATTAATATAACTTCAATACCTTTTTTCCTGAACAATTCCAGGTGCGGGCTGTTTTTAACAGCGGCATAGGAGTCACCTGTAATATAATACAGTTTGTCCTGACCTTGTTTCATACGACTGATGTAATCATCTAACGACACATTCTCAACATCAGAATCATTAGCTGTGGAAGCATAACGGAACAACTTAGCAATTTTCTCTTTGTTTGCTGAATCTTCTGCTGGACCTTCTTTTAAGACACGCCCAAACTCCTTCCAGAAAGAAGCGTAATCTTCAGGATCATTTTTAGCCATCTTTTCAAGATGACCCAATATCTTCTTAATAGAAGCACTACGAATAGTATCGATGTGTTTATTACGTTGTAAAATTTCACGCGAGATATTTAGTGGCAAGTCATCTGAATCAACCACACCTTTAATAAAACGTAAATAATTAGGCATCAGTTGATCAGCATCATCCATAATAAATACACGTTTTACATAAAGTTTAATGCCATGCTTATTATCACGATCAAACATATCAAACGGTGCACGTTTTGGTAAATAAAACAGCGTGGTATATTCCTGAGTGCCTTCTACTCTGTTATGAATCCAGCTGAGGGGCTCATCAAAATCATGGGCAACATGTTTATAAAATTCTTTATATTCTTCATCTTTAATTTCAGACTTGGGACGCACCCATAAAGCCGATGCTTTATTGGCAGCCTCTAACTCATCGGTTATTTGACCTTTGTCATCACGCTTGCGCATCAAAATTGGCAAAGAAATGTGATCAGAATATTTATTAATAATTGAACGTAAACGCCAGTCATCGGCAAATTCTTCTTCCTCTTTTTTCAGGTGAAGAATAATTTTAGTACCACGTTCTTCTTTATTGATATTCTCTAAATCGAATTCACCTTCGCCAGTTGAATGCCAACGAACACCATGCTCAGCAGTTAAACCGGCACGACGTGTCTCAACGGTAACATTATCGGCAACAATAAATGAGGCATAAAAACCAACACCAAACTGACCAATCATTTGTGCGTCTTTAGCTTGCTCACCCGTCAGATTATCAAGAAATTTACGCGTACCTGAATTTGCAATGGTGCCAATATTGGCAATCACTTCTTCGCGGTTCATACCAATACCATTATCAGTTATGGTGACCGTACCGGCTTCTTTATCAAAATCAATTTTAATGTTTAAGTCATTGTCTTTTTCATACAATGCATTATCACTTAATGCTTCAAAGCGGAGTTTATCGCAAGCATCAGAGGCATTGGATACCAACTCGCGTAAGAAAATTTCCTTATTCGAATATAAGGAATGAATCATGAGGTTCAGCAGTTGCTTGACCTCGGTCTGGAAACTCAGGGTTTCTTTCTTGGCTTCGACCGTCATATTTCTCTCTCATTTTGTAGATTGGGTTAAATTTTATGCTTACTTTATATATTGGCAATATCAGCAGGTTTCAAGGGCAAAATTTCGAATATTTCTTTATTTAAGGCAAAAATCTGCGAGGGCGTATTTTCAGCATACTCATGATACTTGAGGCCACTTCCTCAATTGACATGCTACTGACATCAAAGTAGGGGATATCTTCATGCTGGAACAGAGCCTCAGTCTGCCTTATTTCATACTGACACTGGGGTAAAGAGGAGTATTGACTATCAGGACGCCGTTTTGTTCGAATATTTTGTAATCGCTCAGGCGTGACTAATAATCCAAAAACCTTATCCTTATATTCTTGTAATGATGCAGGTATTGAATAAGAATCAATTTCTTCATCCACAATCGGATAGTTTGCCGCCTTTAAACCATAATGCATGGCTAAATACAGGCAGGTGGGTGTTTTACCCGTTCGAGAAGCACCTGTTAAAATAACATCCGCTTGTGAATATTGCTGGGCGCCGATACCATCATCTGTTTTAAGAGAGAAATTAACTGCATCAATCCGTTCGCTGTAATAGTCATCATCAACAATGCCATGATGAGATTCAACTATACCCAGTTTAGCTTTATAGCCTATTTCCTGTTCTATCGGTGTAATAAAACAATCAAACACATCAAGATATAAACCATTTGCTTTGGCGACGATATCTCGCAACTCTTTTGTGACTAATGTACACAAAATAATGGGATGTAAACCTGTCTTCTCACCGTATTTATTAATTGTATCAACCGCATCGTGTGCTTTTATTTCTGTATCTACAAAACGTAATGAGTGAGATTCAAATTTTGTGTCAGGAAATTGATATAACAGGCTACGGCCGAGTGTTTCTACTGTTATACCAGTACTATTTGATACAAAAAAAACAGGGCGAGCAATATTTATTTTATCTGTCATTGTCTTTAATGTTGATTTCTTTAGGTTCGACGATTACATTGTATTTATCATATGAAGTTATAACATAGCATAATAATCTGGTATTTCTCCATGATAAAGAAGACTAAAAATAAAATAATGAATAAAAATATATTATGGTTTGAAGAGATCAACCTGACTCACTTGCCACAAGTTGGTGGTAAAAATTCTTCTTTAGGTGAAATGATAAGCTCATTAGCCGAATCAGGCATCAGCGTTCCTGGTGGCTTTGCTACAACTTCAGATGCCTTTTGGTTTTTTATTAAACACACCCATCTTGAAGAAAAAATTAACCATGCTCTTAAAGGCCTGGATGTTCATGACGTTGCTGCGTTAAAAAAAGCTGGTAGTCAAATTCGTCAATGGATCTATGATGCAGAATTACCCGCAGAACTTGATAAAGATTTTCGCCAGGCTTACCAGCAACTCGTTGAGCGTTATGGAGAAAAGGCAAGCTATGCAGTGCGCTCATCAGCAACAGCAGAAGATCTAGCTGATGCATCATTTGCCGGCCAGCAAGAAACCTATCTCAATGTACAAGGTGAAGATGCCATATTAAAAGCCATCCAGGCCGTATTTGCTTCCTTATATAATGATCGTGCAATCGCATATCGTGTTCATCATGGTTTTGAACATCATAACGTTGCTTTATCTGCGGGTATCCAACTCATGATACGCAGTGATTTAGGCAGTAGTGGTGTTATGTTTACTCTCGACACTGAGTCAGGCTTTGAAGATGTGATTTTTATAACATCTGCCTACGGCCTGGGCGAAACCGTTGTACAAGGTAGCGTAAATCCTGATGAATTTTATGTTTACAAGCCAGCTTTAGAAAAAAACAAATCTGCAATTTTACGCCGCAACATTGGCAGTAAAAAAAGAAAAATGATTTTTACTGAATCCACTGAGCATAAAACATCTACAAATACTATTGATGTAGAAAAAAATGAACAAAATAAATTTAGTATCAACGATGATGAAGTCACAGCCATCGCTACAATGGGCCATAAAATTGAAAAGCATTATGGCAAACCCATGGACATCGAATGGGCTAAAGACGGACTAAGCGGTAAAATATATATCGTCCAGGCAAGACCTGAAACCGTCAAAAGTCGTGACAATCGTCATGTGCTACAACGTTATGAATTAAAAGAAACAAAAAATAAAAAAATTGTTTTATCTTCAGGAAGAAGTGTTGGCCAGCGTATCGGCCACGGAAATGTGCGTATCATATTAAACGCCAGTGAAATGGACCAACTTGTTGATGGCGAAATTCTTGTTACTGATATGACAGATCCTGACTGGGAACCGGTAATGAAACGTGCCAGCGCCATTGTCACTAATCGTGGTGGGCGGACATGCCACGCAGCCATTATTGCACGCGAATTAGGCGTACCCGCAGTTGTAGGCACGAGTGATGCTTCTGACGTTTTAAATAATGGCCAAGCTGTTACCGTAAGCTGTGCAGAAGGTGAAGAAGGATTTATTTATGAAGGCATTCAGGAATTTAAGATTAATGAAATAAATCTTAATGAAATGCCTGAGCTACCCTTTAAAATCATGCTGAATGTTGGCACACCTGATCGCGCGTTTGATTTTAGTTTTTTACCCAATCATGGCGTAGGCTTAGCCAGGCTTGAATTTATTATTAACCGTTCGATTGGTATCCACCCTAAAGCATTATTACAATACAATATTCAATCGGAAGAGATTAAACAATTAATTGATGAACGTATTGCAGGCTATACCGATCCAGTAAGCTTTTATATTGAGAAGCTGAGTGAAGGTATAGCCACCATTGCCGCCGCATTTTATCCTAAACCTGTCATTGTGCGTTTATCCGATTTTAAATCAAATGAATATGCGAACCTTGTCGGTGGCGAAAAATATGAGCCACATGAAGAAAACCCGATGATTGGTTTTCGTGGTGCTTCACGTTATATCGATCCTCGTTTCCAGGATTGTTTTGAGCTTGAATGTTTTGCCATCAAAAAAGTCCGTGAAGAGATGGGCTTAACGAATGTAGCTATCATGATTCCATTTGTGCGAACACCCGAAGAAGCACATGAGGTAACCAATTTACTAAAAGAAAATGATTTAGCACGAGATGAAAATGACCTCAAAATCATGATGATGTGTGAAATTCCCTCTAATGCATTATTAGCTGAAAAATTCTTAAAATATTTTGATGGGTTTTCGATAGGCTCGAATGATATGACTCAACTAACACTTGGCTTAGATCGTGATTCCGAACTTGTAGCAGACCGTTTTGATGAGCGTAATGAAGCCGTTAAATCCTTGCTCAGTATGGCAATAAGGGAATGCAAAATAAAAAATAAATATATTGGTATTTGTGGCCAGGGTCCCTCCGATCATCCCGATTTTGCTTTTTGGTTAATGGAGCAAGGCATACACAGTGTTTCGCTTAACCCAGACAGTGTTATTGAAACATGGTTATATTTAGCGGCTCATCAACAATGATCGACTTCACGGCAAAATGAATAGAATTAATAGTCAATAAAATACACACCCAAATATAATCATATTGTTATACTCTAAAATAGAGTTGATTTACTAAATTATCTAAATTAATCGCCGATACTAACTTATAAACTGGAATATTTTCAGAACATCTATTTTCTAAAGGACTTATACGTTGGCGAAAGATATCATTTCTATGTTAAAAGAAAACTATAAATTTCTAATCGCTATCGCATTTTTATGGTCTCTACTACTCATCCTGTCATTCTATTCAAACATTCGTGGTTTTGAAAAACACTCCATACGACTTGCGACAAAACAGGCTAATGATTACTGGAATAAAGATAGTGCTTTTCGAACGTGGGCAACCCGACATGGGGGGTTCTATGTTCAGCCAGATAAACGCACTCCGCCAAATCCGTCACTTGCACATCTTCCTCATCGAGATGTTGAAACCAAAACGGGTATAAAACTTACGTTGATGAACCCAGCCTATATGATGCGTCAAATGACAGAAGAGTTTGATGAGCTCTATGGTGTAAAGGGCCGTATAACCGGACAAGTACTGCTCGATCCTGAAGGAAAAATTAACAAACCGGATACATGGGAACTCGAATCATTAAAAAAATTTGATCGAGGAGAAAAAGAAATTATCCAAATAGCAGAGATTAATCATGAACCCTATCTGCGTATGATACGCCCCATGATAATGAAGGAAGGATGTGTGCTCTGTCATGGCCATCTCGGATTTAAAGTTGGTGATATTCGCGGAGGTGTAAGCGTATCTGTTCCATTAAAACCTTTTGAACAAGAAAATTACTCATCACAATCCCAGTCACTTTTTAGTCACGTAAGTCTATGGTTAATGGGATTAATTGTACTTATCTATATTTCCATTATTAAAAATAAACAGGTAGAAAAAGATAAGCTGGCTATGGATATTATGAGCAGAAGCCAAAAAATGGATGCTTTAGGGCAATTGAGTGGTGGCATAGCTCATGACTACAATAATATGCTTGGTGTTATTTTAGGTTATGCCGAATTATTAGAAAATCAGTTAACTCAACAACCTAATTTGACTAACTACGTTCATGAAATTCAGCATGCGGGTGAACGAGGTACTAAGTTAACTAAAAAATTACTTACCTTTGCAAAAAAGAATTATTCTGAAGAAGAACAATTAGATCTCAATCTTCTGTTGCAACATCAACAGGATATGCTGAAGAAAACCTTAACCCCGCGTATTTCATTAATTTTAAACCTGAAAGAAAATCTATGGCCTGTTTGGCTTGATGAAAGTGACATCGAAGACGCCATCTTAAACATCAGCATTAATGCAATGCACTCCATAAAAGGAAACGGGCAATTAACCATACAAACAGGTAATCAAAGAGTAGATCAAGATGCTGCCTATTCTCTAGGCGTTATGCCGGGTGATTATGTTCTGCTCAGTTTTGCTGACACAGGTTGTGGTATGGATAAAGTCACCCAGGCAAAAATATTTGAGCCCTTCTTTACAACTAAAGGAAGCGAAGGTACAGGACTTGGTTTAAGCCAGGTTTATGGTTTTGTAAATCGTAGCAAAGGTGCTATTAAGGTTTACTCTGAACCTGATAAAGGTACACATTTAACACTTTATTTTCCTCGTTATAATACCAGTGAGAAGACCAAGTCATCTGAAACAGTAAACCTGCTACCTAGTTCGCCTACTGATAAAAATATTTTGGTAGTTGATGATGAAATAGCTTTGCTTAACTTAACCTGTGAAATACTCAGCGAGAATGGTTTTAATGTCTTTGCTGCAGAAAATGCGAAACAGGCTCTAGATATACTCGAAAGCAGAAACATCGACGCTCTTGTTACCGATATCATCATGCCAGAGATGGATGGCTACCAGCTGGCCGCGATTGTTCAGGAAAAATATCCAGCAATAAAAATTCAATTCATTAGTGGTTATACTAAAGATGTTAATGAAACTATGGTTGAAGATACGTTACAGAAAAATTTAATACACAAACCTTTTAGTTCGCAAGAATTAATACTCACTATACAGAAATTGTTAGATAAAAAATAACCGCTCACTTAATAGTGTTAGTTAGAATCAGTGCTGCCTTGAGAATATATACGATACGTATTGCGCCCTGCATCTTTTGATTTATACATCATTTTGTCTGCTTGTTTGAGCAATTGTTCTGACCCGGTTCCAAACTCAGGACAAAACGTAATACCAATACTTACACCAATATCGATTTCATGTCCTTCGATAGTATGCGGTTTTGAAAGCGCATTAATAAGTTTCTCTGCCACTTTTGCAACTTGTTCGCTCGTATCAATACCTTGTAAAAGTATAGCGAACTCATCGCCACCAAACCGCCCTACTGTATCCGCATCTCGCACATTTTTTTGCAAAATTTCAGCTATACGTATCAGTAATGCATCACCCACTGCATGACCATATGTATCGTTGACCTGCTTAAACAAGTCCAAATCTAATAACAATAAACTGATTTTGTTATCCGGAAAACGGTTGGCAAATGCAATCGCGGTTTTTAAAACACTTTCAAAATGATGTCTGTTCGCCAGGCCGGTCAAACTGTCATACATAGCGAGTCGGCGAATTTCTTCTTCAGCCTTGCGTCTTTCAGTAATATCGCGCAAAAACGCTGTAAAATATGTCGTACCGTCAATTGAAGATTTACAGATACTTGCTTCAGCATCAAAAAGACTACCATCCTGTCTTTTTTCCTGGATTTCAGCACGTGAACTCATTAAACGTGCATGTGAATCATCACTCTCTCCGAACATGGCAACATGCTCATGATGACTTTGCTGAACATTGTCGGGCAATAGTATTGATAATGGTTTACCGAGAGCATCCTTCTGCTTAATTTGAAATATCTGTTCGGCAGCAGGATTAAAAAGCACAATATTATGTTCTGAATCAATACTAATAATGCCATCTGAAGAGTTTGCTACTAATGAATCAACCTGAGCATGAGCTTGTTCTAATTTTCGGGTTCGCTCAGCAACTAATTTTTTCAGTTCTGACTCTCTTATTTTTGTTCTTGAATGAATAACAAAGAAGAAAGCAAATGCGCCCGCTAAAACCAATAAAATAAGCTGTAAAATATATTTAGTGGTTGTTCGTTGAAGAGTCTTTAACTTTATAATCTCCTGGCTAACATTGACATCGATTAGCGCAAGGATTTCATCAAATTTTTGCAAGACATCCTGTTGTTTAGGAATAACAATATTAAAAAGTAGCTCATTTGCACGCTCCATTTCATTGTTAACCATTAAATCTGCTGCCTGCAAATGAACAGGTGCATTGGACTTCACCATATCCATTACTTCTACAAATACAGCTTTCTCTTCATCTGACAGTTTTGTATTCTCAAATTCAGATTTACTTCGATTAAAGTGATGAGCCTCAGTAGTCATGTCCATTTTTATTTCATCACGATTAAATACATCTTGCTCAATATACATATTTAATAAGAGAATGGATCGTTCTCTGGCTGAGCGCATCATTCCGGTAACAGCTTTTCTTTTCATTTGTAGCTGAGTGATGGCATTTTCTGCTTCGGAATATAATGAGGTAGAACTGCGGTAGATATAATAAGAAAGCAATGCAGAGATAGTTGCAAAAATGATGAGCACTATGATGTATTTGATACTAATGAAATTTAGCTTACTCAACAAATAACAGCCTATTGTATTTCAGTATTTTAATTATAGTTGTTCTTAAATTTAAAACAATTCGAAATTGACCGCTTGATGAGACACTAATCGATGAAAACCTGTAAGAAATTGAATAACTATCAAAAAGTTAAATGACATATTCGTTTCATTATAAATAAAAAAGCCAGCTTTAAGCTGGCTTTTTATTAAAAATTGTTAAATAACTATTTCCCCAGTACTTCTTTTAAAGAGTTTAAACAGTAATCAACATTCTCTTCTCGTGCCGCATAGCCCATTAAACCAATACGCCATACTTTACCTGCTAAGGCACCTAAACCCGCACCAATTTCAAGATTGTAATCATTGAGTAATTTGCCACGTACTTCAGCATCATCAACACCATCAGGTATATAAACAGCATTCAGTTGTGGTAAACGATCACCTTCTTTGACAACAAATCCTATGCCCATGTCTTCAAGCCCGGCTTTTAATTTCTGATGCATCTTTTCATGGCGCGCCCAGGAATTCTCTAAACCTTCTTCTTGTAAAATAACCAAAGCTTCATGTAAGCCATACAAGTTATTAACTGGCGCAGTATGGTGATAAGCACGTTTAGCACCCGCCCCCCAATAACCCATCACTAAGCTCATATCGAGGAACCAGCTTTGACACTTGGATTTACGGTTTTTAATCACGTCTGCTGCTCGTTCACTAAAACTAACTGGAGATAATCCTGGAGGAGCTGATAAACATTTCTGTGTACCAGAATAAATTGCATCGATATTCCACTCATCAACCTTTAGTGGAGAACCCGCTAATGAAGTTACTGCATCAACAATGGCTAAACAATCATGTTCGTGAGCAAGTTTTACCAGTGTTTCAGCATCTGACATTGCACCGGTTGAAGTTTCTGCATGAACAAAGGCAACAAATTTAGCATCTGGGTGCGCTTTTAAAGCATCTTCAACTTTTTGCGGATCAACTACTGTGCCCCACTCATCTTCTACCATAATGGCCGTTGCGCCAATACGCTCAACATTTTCTTTCATCCGCCCGCCAAACACACCATTTTGGCAAACGATCACTTTGTCACCGCGTTCAACCAAATTCACAAAACATGTTTCCATACCTGCTGAACCGGGTGCAGAGACAGGAAAAGTCAGCTCATTTTTTGTCATGAATGCATACTGAAGCAAGGTTTTCATCTCATCCATCATGCCAACAAAAGTGGGATCAAGGTGCCCAATGGTAGGACGTGCAAGCGCCTGGAGGACACGTTCACTCACATCTGAGGGACCTGGTCCCATTAGTGTACGTTTAGGTGGTTGGAATGATGAAATTGTCATAGTAAACCCTTACTCAAAATTTAAACGATCAATTCTATCACCGACTGCTTTAGTCAGGAATAGCTCGGTAAGAATAATTCACAAACAACTACGCAGAACATGTTGTTTTAGTTCATTTTTACTGTGAATCTTCTTGCGTTATAATCTCATATTAAACTCTTTATACAAAGGCGCTTATATGTCAGTTACTCTTCCTCTAATTCTTGAACCATCCGTATTAAAAGATCATTTGCATTCAGATGATGTTTTAATTGTTGATCTTTCAAGTCCTGCGACTTATGTCCAGTATCATATTCCCGGTGCAGTATTTTTAAATTATGAGTGGATTGTACGAATAGAGCAGCCACGCATGGGATTATTACCGACTGAGGAGCAATTAAACAACGTTTTAGGTAGCCTGGGACTGACTAAAGATAAACATGTCGTGGTTTACGATGATGAAGGTGGTGGACGTGCTTGTCGTTTATTATGGACTCTGGAGATTGCAGGCCATACTAATTACTCTATATTGAATGGCGGCCTGCAAGGCTGGTCTAACCATGGCAATGAAATTTCATCTGAGATCGTTTTCCCAACGCCATGTAAATTTAAAGCAGAAATGAACTATGAGCCTGTCGCTACCCGCCAGTTTATTTTAGATCATCTATCAGATGACAACGTTGCAATGTACGATACGCGTAGTGCCGCTGAATACACTGCAGCCAAAGTCTTTGCTCAACGTGGCGGTCATATTCCCGGGGCTATTAACATTGAGTGGACTGATGCCATGGATATGCAAAAAGATAAATGTTTCAAGCCGGAAGCTGAGTTACGCCAAATGCTGGAAAATAAAGGTTTGACGCCCGATAAAACGATTGTGGTCTATTGCCAAACACACCACCGTTCAGCACATACCTATATCATGTTGAAATCTTTAGGTTATGAGAAGATTAAAGGTTATCCAGGTTCATGGTCTGACTGGGGAAATGAACCGAATACGCCAATAGAAAAAGATTAATCTGCATACTGTCGGCCGAACTCCAGTTCGACCGACATTTAATTTATGCTTGTCGAATGACGCCCGTAACGATACCTAAAATTTGCACTTCTTCGTTACACAAATAAATAGGCTCCATTTCAGGATTAGCGGGTTGTAAGCGTATACCATCACGTTCAACATAAAACTTTTTCAGTGTTACCGTTTCACCATTTATCATCGCAACAACAGACTCGCCATTACAGGCTGTCTCACGTTTCTCTATTACGATAATATCGCCGTCCTGAATATTGTCATCAATCATTGAGTGGCCACGTACACGCAATGCATAACTATTTGTGCGCACCATGCTGCCGGGTACACTGACCGATTCCTGTTCTTCAGATAACAGCACCGGTTCTCCTGCCGTGACATATCCTAATAATGGCAGCTCACACATTTCTTCGGCTAAGATATCCAGGTTTTCCAGCTCAGGCGTCCAGACCTGGCGATTATTCTTATTAAATTTATTACTTATTCTGTTATTTATCATATAGTTAACGTTATTCATTGACTTAATCTCTTAATGATACCCGCTAACCATACTCATATTTTTGGAAAAGTTCAACTATTGTTCGCTAAAAGTTCTCTAGTATGCATTTTGTGCCTTAGCGTTGAAACTTACATCAGATCATTAGGCAACAAACGAACTGTAGATTTTTCTGAAACCTGGAAATATCCATATCTGATACATGATTGCTAAATTAAACATCACTTCATTAAAATTATTTTTTCAACACTGATTAGCGTTATCAGAATCACTAAAATGAGAGCTAACGTACTTGCGTTGTTATCATAAAATCACTCTCACCACAGACCCTGAGGTATCGCTGCGCTACGGCCTCGAGGAAGTACTGAAAAACACGTGTTTTCAGTACTGACGCGGTAATCTCACGGTTAATCCTATATGTCATGAGATGGCTTCAGTCACTTTATTCTTTCACCCAAGGAGTACTTTTTCATATTGTTTTCAACACTATTCAGGGCGCGCAATGACGAGGTTTTTAATCTTGTATTAACAGGGTTTTTACTAAGTTGTTGTTTTTGATCCATTTTATTATAAAATTCGTGGGGGATGCCTCAGCCGTAGACCCCTGTTTCAAAACACTTAAGATGTAAGAGTAAATATACTGCTAGTTGCTCAAACTTAAGCCTCTTAAAACCAAAATCGTGTATTTAAAACATGCATCTATCTGTCTTAATCTAAAACGAAACTATATCTTGGTAATAAGTCAGTACAATGCGTAAAAATCCGCTAAAATACTCGCCCAACTCGTACAGATATAACGGATAACAATATGCAGTCTGATACACAGCCGAAAAAGAAGAATTCAACTAGCCAGATTATATTACTCATCAGTGTTGGTATTCTCAGTTTAGTCGTTGGCTTATGGTTAAGTCAGCAGATGCTGAGTAACAATAATGATTCCAGTATCCCTCCAAATCTTGATGCCACCGTTCTCCCCAATGCGCGCACACTGGTTGACTTTAATTTATCAGATAAAAATGAGGAAATCTTTAGCCCCGTGCAACTCAAAGGGCAATGGAGTTTTTTATTCTTCGGTTTTACTCATTGCCCAGATGTTTGTCCGACGGCATTAAAAGTAATGCAATCGGTATGGAAAACATTGCCCACTAAAATGGGAGACGCAGGCCATCCTAAACTTTATTTTATTTCAGTTGATCCTGATCGGGATAAGCCTGAAATATTAAAACAATATGTAGAATTTTTTCATCCTGAATTTAATGGAGTGACGGGGACACTTGATGAAATAGATAAACTCACCAATCAAATTGGCATTCTTTACGGTTATGATGAAAAAGAAGGTAGCAATGATCAGGAGTACACGGTAAACCACAGCGCCCAAATTATCCTGATTGATCCCAAAGGACGTATGCGCGCAGTAATATCTCCACCACATGACACTAAAATGATTTCATCCAACTTTCAAACAATTCGAACTTTTTATGGAGACTAATAATGAGTTTAGATAAATTATTAACACGGGTATTTTTTATTTTTTCACTGTCAACACTATCATTAAGTGCTGTCCATGCGGCTAGCGCGCTCAAAATAGAAAACGCATGGAGTCCTGAAGCACCGCCTGTTGCAAAAGTATTAGCGGGTTATATGAAAATATCTAACTTAAGTAATAAGGATATAAAAATAAAAGCTGTTAAAAGTGAATTATTTGAACGTATTGAAATTCATATTACTCAGATGAAAAATGGCATGATGAAAATGGTTAAGCAGGAAAACTTGAATATTAAAGCTAAAGGCCACATTGTATTAGAACCCGGTGGCCTGCATATGATGCTGATTGAGAAATTAAAACCCGTTAAAGCAGGTTCTGTTATTCCCTTAACGTTGTCATTTGATAACGGTGAAACTGTTGATATTCATCTTAAGGTTAAGAGTAGTGACGAACCTCAAATGAAATGTGGATCCAAATGCGGCTCTAAATGTGGTTCCAATTAAAAATTAAAGTGATCACATTAAATTATAATTTTTCTGGAGTAAGTTAAGTTGAATCTACGTGCACGCCTTTTTATAGCTTTACAGCACCTTCTGCCACAACATTTTTTATCGCGAATAATGTGGAAAATAACCCGTTGTGAGTATAAGTGGTTATTAAAACTCACCCTGCCATTATTTATTCGTATATTTAAAGTGAACATGGAAGAAGCAAAAAATTCTGACTGGAAAAATTATTCAAGTTTTAATAATTTTTTCACTCGTGAATTAAAAGAAGAAGCACGTGAAATTTCGGCGGATGACAGGGCTATCACCTCTCCTGTTGACGGCGCAATCAGTCAGCTAGGAAAGATAAATAGTGATCTTATATTCCAGGCAAAAGGACATGCCTATTCATTGACCCAACTTCTGGGTGATAGAGAAGATCTCAGTAAAACATTTAAGAATGGTCAATTTAATACCATTTATCTTTCACCTAAAGATTATCATCGTATTCATATGCCAGTGGAGGGTACCCTAAAAGAAATGATACATGTTCCCGGTCAGTTATACAGTGTAAATCCGACTACGGTAGAGAATGTCCCCGCGTTATTTGCGCGTAATGAACGAGTCATTTGTTTATTTGATACCCCCGCAGGCCCGATGGCGATGATCCTGGTTGGTGCGATCTTTGTATCCAGTATTGAAACTGTCTGGCATGGCGAAGTCACTCCACCAACAAGAAAAGATATTCGTAACTGGATATATGAAGAAGAAAAGTTAAGTTATGTTAAGGGCGAGGAGATGGGACGCTTTAACATGGGTTCAACCGTTATCCTGCTCTATGCAAAAGATAAAATGAACTGGAAAACCGAGCTCAAGGGTGAAAGTGAAGTACGACTGGGGGAATCAATCGGTACAATAAAATAACCTCCTAACGATACAACGTAGATAACGCAGAGTGCGTAAAGTATTATATTTTCTTTGTATCCTTGGTGTCTTTGCGAGCCTTGCGTTAATTCCCTGAAAATAAAATATCAGCTTAAGCACGATCAAAAGGGAAGGTTAATACATCATTAATATGTTGTGCCCCGGTTAATACCATGAGCAAACGATCGAAGCCGATTGCAACACCTGCGCAATCAGGTAAACCGTGTTTTAAGGCAGCGATTAAGTGTGTATCTGCAGGAATACCGGGTAATCCACGTTCCTTTCTTATTTGTTGCTCTTTCTTAAAACGTTCAGCTTGCTCAGCTGCATCGCTTAATTCATGAAATCCATTCGCCAGTTCCACACCATTAATATATAACTCAAAACGTTCAGCCACATCTGGCGAACCTTTTCTTATTTTTGCGAGTGCCGCCTGACTGGCGGGATAATCATAAATAAAAACAGGACAGTTTAAAGGCAGATTTTTTTCAACAACCTGGCACATTAATAAATCTAACCAACCATTTCGGCATGATTCCTGATGCGATGTTTCAAGACTGAATGTTTCAGATGTATTCTCTTCCATTCCGACAACATCAATCCCGGCTTTTACTGTTGCCGCTTTTAATTCTTCAATGCTTGCAGTAAAGGGATCAACATCTGCAAACTTTATCATTGCATCCTGATAGCTATAAAAATGACTACGTCCCATTGCTAAAAAATCTTTCGCAATAAAACGGATGAGTAAATTCACTTCACCCATTAAGGCATGATGATCAAAGTTAAGTCGGTACCATTCTAATAAGGTAAATTCCGGATTATGTTTTTTACTTTGTTCGCCCTGACGAAATACGGGCGTTATTTGATATATCGAACCGCTGCCTGCCGCTAATAACCGCTTCATAGCGAATTCAGGTGATGTATTCAAAAAAGAAGGTTGAAGCGGGTATTTTGAATGCTCACTTTGCTGGGTAACAAATGTTTCTATCGAAGGTTCGGTATTTCCTGCGTGCGATAACACCGGTGTTTGAACTTCATAAATATCTTTATCTGCAAAAAAAGCCCGCAGCTTGGAAAGCAAACGGGCTCTTGTCTGTAACATCTCTAAACTGGCTGTAGGTTGCCATGTGGTCATAATATTTCAGCTATAAAGATCTATACATACATCCATTCACGAGAAATAGTTTTCGTTCTAGCAAGGCGAAAATGATTGAAAAAAACGGAGTTGGCAACAAGCCAATGAGTATTTTTGAATATCATTTTCAACGCCGCTAGAGCGGAAAATATGAATCGTGAATTTATTTTTTTTCGCGTCCTACATATTCGCCGGTGCGCGTATCCACTTTAATCGTCTCACCTTGATCAATAAACAAAGGCACACGAACAACAGCACCGGTATTACAGGTTGCGGGTTTACCACCACCACCACTGGTATCACCACGTAACCCCGGATCAGTTTCTGTTATTTCCAGAACAACAAAATTTGGGGGCGTAATAGCGATCGGCACACCATTCCACAATGTCACGGCACACATGTCCTGTTCTACAAGCCATTTTATATTTTCACCAACCGCAGTTTCATCTGCTCCAACCTGTTCAAAGGTATTTGTATCCATGAAATACCAGGCTTCTCCATCGGTATACAAATATTGCATATCCGTTTCCATTACATCAGCGGCTTCAACTGACTCTCCGGACTTAAAGGTTTTTTCTACTACCCGTCCAGTTTTAAGGTTACGCAATTTTACCCGGTTAAATGCCTGGCCTTTACCCGGTTTTACCAGCTCATTTTCAGTTATGCTGCATGGGTGGCCATCAATCATTAATTTTAGGCCATTCTTAAATTCACTAGTGCTATAGGTTGCCATACTCGTTAAACTCTCCGGGAAGTAAAATTGCTGCTAATATATAAAATGAATAATATAAGTCCATGATACCGCGAACCAGCCCTATTTGTCAGTCAGATGATAAGCCATTAGCACAAAGTAGCCGCCCAGAAACTCACTGGCAAACGGCTATTGCCAATGCAATTCGAGAACCTGTTGCGTTGCTCAAATATTTAAACTTGCCCGAATCATTGTTAGACGGAGCCATCGCAGCAAATCATTCATTCGCTTTACGCGCGCCATTAGGGTATTGCCAACGCATAGAAAAGGGTAATCCTGATGATCCATTATTAAGACAGATATTACCTGTTAATGAAGAATTACAAACTTCGGAAGACTTTGTATTCGATCCGGTTGCGGATTTAGCGGCTATGCAAGTACCTGGTTTATTACACAAATACTCAGGCCGTGTATTACTAATTACTACGCCTGCATGTGGCGTACACTGTCGTTACTGTTTTCGGCGTCATTATCCTTACCAGGAAAAACGTTCAGAACAGAACTGGCAAGAGGCCATCGACTATATTCGGGATAACTCAGAAATTCATGAAGTTATTTTAAGTGGAGGCGATCCATTGAGTTTAACGGAAGCCCGGCTGAAAAATTTAAGCGACAAGCTCATGGACATTCCACATGTTGTAACATTACGTATACACACACGTCAGCCCATTGTTTTACCAGAGCGCATAAATAATGAGTTTTTAAGCTGGCTCGACTCACTACCATGGAAAGTGGTAATGGTATTGCATTGCAACCATGCGAATGAAATTGATTCATCCGTTGCGATGGCTTTAAACAAATTACAGCACCATCAGGTGACATTACTCAATCAATCGGTGTTACTTGCAGGTGTAAATGATAATGCTGAAGCACTGATCAATCTTAGTCATAAATTATTTAAGCATCATGTCTTACCCTATTACTTACACATGCTGGATAAAGTACAGGGTGCAAGGCACTTTTACGTTGATCGTAATAAAGCGATTCATTTACTTAATGAAGTTCGCCAGAATTTACCTGGCTATCTTGTACCTAAACTGGTGCAGGAAAATGCAGGAGAAAAATCAAAAACAGCCATTACCTGAGCAACAAGAGCACAGCTGTAGCAGCGTTTAATCATTCTCAATGGTTAACCCTGTGATTATTGATTTATGCACCATTTATCCATAAAAACACCACGGAAAAGTACCTAAAAGCGATGAAAATAGTCATAAACAACTACTTTATGCCATAATTATCCCTAAGTTAAATATATTTCCCTAAGAAGGTGACCCCCCACTTTAGAATATGGGCAAACAAGTAAACTAAAGCGAAAACTGGGAGTTAGAAAACTGTGGGTAAAAATATTGGCCTTGATGTGCCAAACCGAATTCTACCAGATAAGACGGCCTTTAATATCCGTCCACGTAAGCTCTCTGCCTGGATAAATGCTCTACCTCGTGCAAATTTAGGCGAAACAGCCAAGCAAATTTATACTGCACTCCAGCATACTAACCAACTGGCTTACCCTTACCAGGATCGTGTTCGTTTTCTTGAAATGTTACGTGACCCGCTTGAATATGTAACCCGCTCAATGAAAAAGCATTTCATTGGTGTCAGTTTACCCCTGCCCGACAAAAGCCATAAGATTGCGTCAATAACAAAAGAGTTACATTCCTGTATGGCGACGGGATACAAAATTGCACTCGAAGATACTCTTGCTAATAACTTAATGATCTTTGATAAAAAACACCTGGCAATACTTATTCATCGCAGCATTAATTACATAGGTGAAAACTTTCTTACCTCGTACCAATCATATTCCCCTTTTGCAGATAAACACTGGGATGAGCTACATAAACTCTATGACTTTGCTGAAAAACGAAAATTATTAAAAACTAAAATTAAAGACGAACATCACCCCTTTGTTGATAAAACGTCTATCTCCACTGAATATGCACGAATATTATTACTTGCTCTTGCTTCACCCTACCACTTACGCCATGGCGAAGCCGGCAAGGTCTATGATGCATTAGAACGCTGGTTAACAAATCCAATCATTCGTCCATTTAACACAGCAGATAAAGAAACAGGACAGTTTGTCGACAATCTCGCGCAAGCTCATGCCCCCTCGGCATTGTACCTCGCGTTAACAAAAGGTGAGCTTGATGCAAGCCGCTTAAGAATCATCGAAACACACAAAATTGCTGAAAAATTAGAATATGAACTGAAAAACAGTGTCGACGTCGGTGCTTCAACTATCACCACGATTGATATTGCTCACCCTGAATTATCTCATGACTTGATGCGACGTTTACTTATCGCATGGGGAGTAGCGAGTAAACGGCACTTCCCTCGAACAGATAAAAATGAAGAAATTAAAATTACTGTCGGCTTAAGTGCTGCTCATCAATTCATTACTAAAAAGGCTCAAGCCGCTGAAGACAGCCAATACACCACTAAATATAACCACCGTGCACAGTTTGAAAGTACCGAGATTAAGCTTAACTTAAAGGATCCTGGCGCAAGTTCAGACGATGTTTGGGGCTTAATTTATCCCACTGGAAAAAATCATGGCCTCAAACCTTTAGTCGAACATGAACTGAGCTTACAGGATAACAACAAGGTTAATTTAGCACCCGAAGACGCCACCAGCAAACAATACCAGACAGATAACTGGCTCATCGTTAACGAAAGCATTAAGGGATTAATGGTTAATAATAAAGATGAATTTCATAATAAAGCACAGGTTGGTGAACTTGTGAGTATTCGGCGTCATACAAATGGGCAGTCAAATATATGGAGTATTGGTGTTATTCGTTGGTTAAAATTTAATCAGGACAAAAGTTTGCAAATGGGCATTGAGATACTTAACCCAAATGGGGCGGCAGTCGGTATTCGAGCAGCCAGTACCCCTAATGCTCCTCTGCAACGCAGTTTGATGCTACCTGAATTGAAAAACCTGAAACAGCCTGCTTGTTTGATTACCAGCCCGGTAATGTGGCGAGAAGGCCATAAAATCACAATAAATATGCTGGGAAAGGAAGTTGCGGCAACATTAACCAAATCTATGCAAAATACCGGTTTATTTGCTCAATTCCAATTTGAAATTAACCCGCACAATACTCCGCAAGAAAAGGTTAAAATAGTAGAAAAGGAACAGGACTACAGTAATATCTGGTCTTCAATATAATACTAATAATAATTAACAAATCATTTAAGTCGATTATTTGCATGCCGATATGTTTTATAAGCATAATAGTCGCTTAAGTCATAGCATACGCCATAAAAACAAGGAATAAGCGTGAGTAACGAAAAGCTGTTACGTGTATTAACGATATTTGATTCTTCCGAAGAAGCAGAAGTCCTGATTAACGTCTTGCGCAAAGCAGGCTACATTGTTCGCGATATTCGCGTTGAAGACGATGAGGATATGGAAACGGCAATTGAAGAAAATCCTCTTGATATCATTCTGGCCAAGCAAACCTTGCCTATCTTTAATGCCAAAGATGCCATGAGACTCATGATTAAATCTGGACGAGATATCCCTCTTGTTGTCATTACGCCTAAAAATCAGGAAACCACTGCCATTGGGGTATTGAATATGGGGGCACGTGATGCGGTTGCCAGTGATCAGGCCGATCGCCTTAAATTTGTCGTACAACGTGAATTATCTGATTTACAAAACCGCCGCGCCTTAAGACAAAATGAAAAACTACTGCACGAAACAGAAAAACGGACTCGAAACTTAATTGATAGTTCACGCGATGCTATTGCTTATGTACATGATGGTGCGCATATTTATGCCAATAGCGCTTATTTAAAAATGTTTGGTTACGCCGAACTCGAAGACATAGAAGGTATGCCTATACTGGACATGGTCAGCAGTGATCAACATGCAAAATTAAAAGAATTTTTGCGCGGCTACGCCAAGGGGCAAATTTCTGATGATAGCCTTGATGTTGTTGGTCAGCACACAGAAGGCAAAACATTCAATATCACTATGGAATTCTCAAGTGCCAGTATGGAAGGTGAATCATGTAGCCAAATCATTATTCGTGATCAAGCTCAAAGTAAAGAGCTCGAAAAACAGCTTAATGTTCTGAGTAAACAGGATCTCTTAACCGGCCTGTTTAACCACACCTACTTTATCGAACAAGCTGACAAAATGATTTCGCGTGCAGTGGATGGCCAGGTAAAAGGATCATTACTGTATATTATGCTCGACAAGTATGATGATATAAAAAATGCTGTTGGTATATCCGGTCGCGATCATGTACTTACTGATATTGCAACATTACTTAAAGAAAAAATCTCAAACCTGGGCTTACTTGCCCGTTTTGAAGGCGCTGTGTTTACCTTGTTATTAACGAATGCTGATCAGGCACAAGCTGAAAAAATAGCAGATGGCATCTGTAAACTCATCCACAATCATATTTCTGAAGTTAATCAAAAGTCAGTCACCACAACGAGTAGTATTGGCCTTACCACGATCAATGAAACGACAACTAACCTGCAGGATGTCCTTTCCCGAGCTGAAAAAGGTGCTTTGGCCGCTGAAAAATCAGGTGGTAATCAATTTAGTATCTTTAATCCTGCAATTGAAGAGCTTGCTGAGAAAGAACAATATAGTGTTTGGGCAAACAAAATTAAGGTTGCACTTAAGGAAAATAAATTCCAATTAGTGTATCAACCCATTGTGAGTTTACGTGGTGAGCCTGGCGCTCATTATGAAGTTCTGGTCAGGATGAAAGATGAAGATGGCAGTGAAATATTACCCGCTGAATTTTTGCCTGCTGCTGAAGAAATGGGACTTATCAATTACGTTGATCGCTGGGTTATCGCACACACCTTTATGCTGCTCACTGAACGAATCAAGAACGGCGCAAGCACACGCTTTTTCATTAAACTTTCATCGGGTTCGCTCACCGACCTTGAATTTTTACCCTGGATTACTGAACGAATCAAATCATTACGTCTTGATGCCGACAGCCTGGTATTTACACTCAATGAATCAACAGCACTGAACTACCTTAAGCAGGCAAAAGTCACCTTACAGGGATTGCGCTCGATTAATTGTCGCGTTGGTTTAGAAAACTTTGGTACTGAACAAAATATGTTCCAGTCACTAAAACACCTTGATGTTAATTACCTCAAAATCGATTCATCACTTGCGTTAAATTTAAAAGATAGTATTGAGAACCAGGAAAAATTAAAGGCCATTGCTGAAGAAGCGAATGCTAAAAGCATTTTGGCGATTGCGGCTTTCGTTGAAGATGCCAATAGTATGGCGTTGTTATGGCAAAGTAGTGTTGCCTTTATTCAAGGCAATTTTTTACAGCAGCCTGATAGTGAACTCAAGTACGAATTTGATGAATAAATTATAGGTCAGACTCATAGTACCCGACATCAATCATAATCGGGAATCAGTCCAACGTGGTATCAAAATAATAACTTAGCCTTTGATAAAGCTACTGTAGCTTCATTTAATTGTGTCAGTATTATTACCACCACGTCAGACTGAAGTCTGACCTGCACTTAATCTAAAACATGTGACACCAGGCCATCTGCTAACTTAGGCTCAAACCAGGTTGATTTTGGTGGCATCACTTCATTAGCATCCGCGACATCCATTAACTGAGAAAGACTTGTAGGGTATAAGGCAAAGGCAACCTGCATTTCACCTGAATCAACTCGCTTTTCCAGTTCTGATAAGCCGCGAATTCCACCAACAAAATCGATTCTTTTATCTCGTCTTGGATCACTAACACCTAATAATGGTTCAATTAAATTATTTTGCAGCAAGCTGATATCCAAAGATGCGACAGGATCATCTTCAGGAATCAATTCCGGTTTAATATCTAACTTGTACCACTGCCCTTTTAAATACATTGAAAATTCAGTACTTTTCTGTGGTTTATAAAGCCCACTAACTGCTTCGAGTTTAAAACTGTCTTGAATTTTATCAATCAATTCATCTTCTGATAAGCCATTAAGATCAGTAATGACTCGGTTGTAGTCCAGGATTTGCATTTCGCTATCGGGAAAGATAACAGACAAAAAATAATCATGTGCAGCATCACCCAAATTATTTTTGCCTTTATTACGTTCTGCAGCTATTCGTGAAGCTGATGCAGAGCGGTGATGACCATCAGCAATATACAAACACTCCATTGCATCAAAGGTAGAGGTTAAGGTATTGATATCCTCGTCATCAGCCACTAGCCATATAGTATGTTTTACTCCGTCATCAGCGGTTAAATCATAAAGTGGTTCTGTTTTAGAGACCTTATCTGTTATTGCTTCAACAACATTATTATTTCGATAAGTTAAAAATACAGGGCCAGTCTGAGCATTTAGTGCATCGATTTGGCGGACACGATCATCTTCTTTATCTGGTCGTGTATATTCATGTTTACGGATACGATTAGTATCATAATCAGCAACTGATGCCGACACTACCAAACCTGTTTGCTGATGTTCACCCATAATCAATCGATAAACATAGTAGTATGGTTTTTCATCACGTACTAATATTTTATCACTTATTAATTTTTGTAAGTTTTCCGCACCTTTTTTATATACTTCAGCGGCATAAGGGTCAGTACCTTCAGGAAGGTCTATCTCAGGTTTTGAAATATGTAAAAAACTTAAAGGATGACCTTTAGCTCGCTCACGAGCTTCAGCTGTGTTTAATACATCATAAGGTGGCGCAACAACATCACTCGCCTTTTCTGCAACGGGACGTAAACCACGAAAGGGTTGAATTAATGGCATAAGTGTTAATCCTTTTAAATTTTTTATATGAATTTTTTATGACTATTATTTAACTTAAGTTCATTTTGCATGACATGAATTCTTTTACTCAAGGGAGGATGGCTACTAAAAATATTTTTAATACTCCCGATATCACCTACCAATCCTTCCAGGACAGTTGATGCAAAACCAAAAGCGGTAACCTGTTTTCGAAATAACGGATGTTGGGAATCACCGGACAGGCGCTGTAAAGCAGCCACCATTTTGTCTTCACCATTTAATAATGCACTTATTTTATCCGCAGAAAATTCTCGTTGACGGCTAAACCACATAACGATGAAATGTGGAAATAATCCCATAAATAACATACAGAACCAGAAGACACTGGTATAAGCCACCCCACCCTGACTACGACCACGAAATAGAAAAGCATCAATGAATAAACCAAATATACGTGCAGGCAACTCAGTCAAACTAACAACGATACCTCTCGCAATGGCAAGTGACACCATGTCTCCATTTTCTATATGCGCGAGTTCATGCCCAATAATCGCTTCAAGTTCGTCTTGATTTAAACTTTCTAACAGCCCACTACTGACAGCAAACATTGCATGCCTTTGTCCCCTGCCAGTCGTAAAAGCATTTAAATCAGAAGCATAAAACACGCCTATCTGTGGCATAACAATACCTAATTGACGTGATTGACGCTCAACAGAACTAAATAGCCATTTTTCTAAATAAGTAGAGGGTTGCTTTATTAAGGTAACGCCAAGCATTAAACGGGCAATCATTTCTGAAAAAACAAATGAAGCAGAAGCACCTAAAATAGCAACAAAAAAGATAAGCCCAATAAGCCAGGCAAACTGAATATTAAATATCTTTAAAATTGACCATATTTCAATAATATACAAGGAAAATCCCAAGTTGAGCAACAATGCCAACAAGGTCACGAAAACTAGAAAAAATGTCGACTTTTCATTCATCATTTCGCTGTACCTAAATATATTTTTTACAAATCACATATAATAGCCATTAATGCATATTTCAAAGAATACCCTGTTTTTTCTTTAAAATCATACATGTATGGCAAAAGTGTCCTGCTTAATTTCTTTTATGGGTATAAAACTTATTAAGACGCAGACAAAGCCAAGGCTAAAATTTCTATTAAACATGATAATATTCGCTCCATAAAATAAAAAATAGCTAGCGGCAATTAATACACTACTGGAAAACCTTTAATGGTTAACTTACGAAGATTCTTCACATTCTATTTGGCTCGTCAAGCAAGGCTGAAAGCCTATCTTTATGCTCGCTTAATACCCAAGCATTTCCCTATCGCCTATAAACTTGCCGTCATTATGACCTTACTTATTAGCAGCGGTATGATTTTATTGGGAATGGTCATTGTAAGTAATCAAACGTCTCTTTTGCAAAAACAAATGAATCATTTTGCAGATACTGTAGTTGAACAACTTGCCGATAATTCAAAAGAACTGGTTATGTCTGATGACATACTTAGCTTAATGGTTGTTATCAGCAATCTTGGTGCGCAGGACAATATTTTAGGCGCCGTCATTTATTCTGATGACGGAAAAATTCTTGCATCGTCTGGTATCATCCCGAGTGATGAAATTTATCGTTTATATAATCGCTCCAGTGAAGATAAAAATAAAAAAGATCATTTTCAACTGCAATGGAAAACACAATCTATCGAGGGCCACACTCTGGGTGCAACCTCTTATATAACGCCCATAAAATTTCAAAATATTGTTGCTGGACATGCATTAATTACTTTTAGCACAGCTGAAATAGAACAAACTGTTTTAGAAATGATTCAGGCCATCATTGCTGCAACAATCATCATGATTATATTGGGTGTATTTGTTTCATTACATATGGGTAGAAGAATATCCAAGCCACTTCATTCATTAATGGATGCCAGTCGTGAGATTTCAAATGGAAATTACCAATATCAAATAAAAGAACGCCGTAATGATGAATTGGGTAATTTAACCGAAGCACTTAATCGCATGGCAGATGGCTTGCTAGAAAAAACGCAAGTTGAAAATGCCTTTTCAAGATATGTCTCAAAAAATATCGCAAAAGAAATCATGGGTAATCTGGAACACATTCAGTTAGGGGGGCACCATGTTGAAGGTAGTGTTATTTTTGCAGACATAGTCGGCTTCACTGAATTATCTGAAAAGCATCCGGCTGAAAAAATCACAAGCATCTTAAATGATTATTTTTCATATATTTCACTTGCCAGCAAAATGTATCAAGGCACCATTGATAAATACATGGGTGACTGCGCCATGATCGTTTTTGGTGTTCCAGAGCAAGATAAATTACATAAACTACATGCCGTATATTGTGCAGTAATGATCCAGAAGTTAGTTGAGCGTATCAATAACATACGAAGAAACAGCAACCAGCTTGCTGTAACCTTCCGAATTGGAATTAACAGCGGCATGATGCTTGCGGGTAATTTAGGCTCAACTGAAAGGATGCAATATACCGTGGTTGGCGAATCAGTCAACCTCGCTTCACGGCTTCAAAGCATTGCAAAAGAAAATCAGATTATAGTCAGCCGTGAATTTTACGATGATCCAGATATTCAATGGCGCTTGACCGCAAAAGAACATAAATCTATTCATCTCAGAGGGATTCAAGAAGAAGTTTCAACTTACATCGTGACGGATGTTATTGCTCTCTACCAGGATAAAATGAATGAACAAATTGATGAAATTTTACGTATAAAACCAGCCGCCTGATATAAATGAAAAATCGGTTACTTTTAATTGCTATTTCCCTTTCATTAAGCGCTTGCTCGCTTATATATTCATACAGTGACAATCTGCCACAGCGATTAGATCAATGGATGGCTGAAAAAAAATATAATATTGCTCTAAACACAATAAGTCACATTAAGCCAACGCATAAAGATTATCGCCTTATTCAAAGCAAAAAATTAATTATTATAAAGAAAATGGATTCCTATGAAGATACAGCCATAGAGAAATCGACTCAACTTGCTAAACAAGGTAACTGGCTACTTGCCTTAGAATTACTTGATGAAGTGGCAGAAAATATTTTAGACACAAAAAAAATTGACAGCCATAAGGCTAAAATTCTTAAACAACGTGAAAAAGTAATAACAAATTATGAAAAAGACATTTTAAATAAACAGGCAATTAACTTAATAAATAAAATAGAACTCTATAACAGGATCAAAAAAACAGTCTCCAGGAATGATAGCAATAATCTCGGCATCTCTGATTTTGATGAACTCATTAAAGAAACAGGCATTAAACTGGCAAACCTGAGTGAACATCAATTTCACAACAAGCAATATGATAAAGCCCTCTCAAATATTGAACTTGCTCTAAAACTTAATCCTGATGATGATATTACGTTAAGATTAACCGATATAAAGAAACGTATTAATGAAGTAACCAAGCTTAAAAAAACACTTTATATTTCAGAGGCAAAAACGTTATTAAGCAAACTATCTCAAGGCTATAGTCACGAGATTCTAAAAGAAACAAAAGAGAAAATTGCATGGCTCGACAAGATAAAAGATGATGATAAGACTTACTCGAAACTTATTGCTCAGTTAAGAAAACATCTCAAGCAAGGTATAAAACAACACTTTGAAGCCGGCAGAAAGCTCTATAGCAAAGGTAAAACTCAGGAAGCTCTCAGTATATGGCTGGATTTAAAAGATCTGGATCCTCAGCATCCCAAGTTACAGGCACACATTAGCCGTGCAGAAAAAATATTAATTAAGCTCGAAGAGCTAAGTAATAAGCCTGCGTCCAAAAAACAGGAATAATTTTTAATATCCACTTTAAGCGGATATTAAAAATATTCTATTCTTCTTTTCGTAAAACTTTCACTTTTCGTAAGCGTGGTGGAAGCTTTTTACCACGCTGGCCACGTTCACCTTCAAAAGGCTCCATCTCTTCTGCTTTAAGCACTTTAGTCGCATCAGCAGAACGAATATATAAATTATCTTTTTCATTAATAACCGTTACCGCAGAAACAAATTCTTCACCCGACTTCAGTTTAGCCGCAGCAATATTAATAATCTTAATACCTTTGCCTTTAGGCATTTGTGGCAGTTCTGAAATGTGGTGGAATAATAAGTGGCCATCACTGGACGCGGCTGCAACCCAGTCAGTTTCCATGTCATTAACTTCAACCGGTGGCAATATTTTTGCCCCCAGTGGCACTTTAACAATACCTTTACCTTTTTTATTTCGGGTTACGAAGTCTTCAAGTTTTCCGATGAAACCGTAACCATGCGTTGTTGCTAACAAGAATAATTGATCATTCTTACCTGTCATAACACCACAGAATGTCGCCCCTGGAGGTGCATTCAATCGACCAGATAACGGTTCACCTAAGCCACGAGCAGAAGGTAGTGTATGTATCGGCAGTGCATAAGTTCTGCCTGTAGAGTCTATCGCGATAACTAATTCATTCGATTTTGCTTTTGCAGAATCAAGTAATTTGTCACCGGCTTTAAAGTTCATCGTTTCAGGATCAACGTCATGGCCTTTCGCTGCCCTGATCCAGCCATTCTCAGACAAAATAATCGTAACCGGATCAGAGCTGATAAGATCGGTTTCATCCATTGCTTGAGCAACTTCACGTTCTTTGATTGGTGATCGACGTACATCACCATGCTCAACCGCTATTTCTTCTAACTCTTTACGAATCAATGTGTTCATTCGTGTTTTCGAGCCCAGGATCGCTTCAATTTCATCACGCTCTTTTGCTAATTCTTTCTTCTCTTTCTTCATCGTCATTTCTTCTAGCTTAGCTAAATGACGAAGTTTTAATTCAAGTATAGCTTCAGCCTGAATGTCGGAAAGTTTAAATGCCTTAATTAAGATCGGTTTAGGTTTATCATTTTCACGAATAATCTTTATAACTTCATCAATATTTAAAAAGGCTTTAATTAAACCATCTAAGATATGTAAACGGCTTAATATTTTTTCTAAACGGTAATTAAGTCTCTTTGTTACCGTTGTCGTTCTAAACGTTAACCACTCAGTTAAGATTGTATGAAGATCTTTTACCCCAGGCCGTTCGTTCAGACCAATCATATTCATGTTCACACGATAAGTGCGTTCAAGATCGGTAGTAGCAAACAAATGAGTCATGACTTCATCAACATTTATTTCTTTAGATTTAGGAACGATAACTAAGCGTGTAGGGTTTTCATGGTCAGATTCATCACGTAAGTCAACGACCATTGGTAATTTCTTTGCATTCATCTGGCTTGCAATTTGCTCAAGTATTTTTGCAGGCGAGGTTTGATGCGGTAAAGCAGTAACAATAATATCCGTACCTTCTTTTTCGTATTTTGCACGCATACGGATAGTCCCTTTACCCGTTTTATAGATAGCCTTGATATCTGCACGCGGCGAAATAATTTCAGCATCAGTCGGGTAATCCGGACCTTTAACAAATTTTAAAAGTTCGGCTAATGTTGCTTTTGGACTTTTTAATAAATGGATGCAAGCATGCAAGACTTCACGCATATTATGCGGTGGGATATCAGTGGTCATGCCCACAGCAATACCCATTGTACCATTTAGCAGTATATGTGGCACACGCGCAGGTAAAATCTCGGGTTCTTGTAATGATCCATCAAAATTTGGAGACCATTCAACCGTACCCAAACCAATTTCAGATAACAATAAGTCTGCACTCGTCGACAAACGTGATTCGGTATAACGCATCGCCGCAAATGATTTAGGATCATCAGGTGAACCCCAGTTGCCCTGACCTTGTAATAACGGATAACGGTAAGAGAAAGGCTGAGCCATTAATACCATGGCTTCATAACAGGCTGAGTCACCATGTGGGTGGTATTTACCTAATACATCACCAACGGTACGTGCAGATTTTTTAAATTTTGTTCCTGCTTTCAGACCCAGTTCAGACATCGCATAAATAATACGGCGTTGTACCGGTTTAAGCCCGTCACCGATATGAGGTAAAGCACGATCCAAAATAACGTACATCGAATAATCGAGATAGGCTTTTTCAGTAAAATCTTTTAATTCAATATTCTCTATGCCATCAAAGTTTGCAGAGGTATTGTCAGACATGATGTATTTCCAAAATAAGTATAATTAATTTCAAATAAGTAAATAAAAACGACTAAAGTCTGCAGGCTAGATATCAGCCAGGTCGCCTTTTTCTTCTAACCACTTACGTCGATCTGCCGCACGTTTTTTCGCTAATAACATATCAACCAGTTCATGAGTCGGTTTATCTTTTTCTATCGTTAAACGCGCTAAGCGACGTGTATCTGGATCCATGGTTGACTCACGTAATTGCAACGGATTCATTTCACCCAAGCCTTTAAAACGCATAACATTAATTTTGCCTTTCATTTTTTCTGCGGCTATGCGATCTAAAATGCCTTTTTGTTCCGCTTCATCAGTGGCGTAAAATACTTTTTTGCCCACATCAATACGGAATAAAGGCGGCAATGCGGCATAAATATAGCCAGCCTCAACTAAGGGTCGGTAATGTTTAAGAAACAATGCAATCAATAGCGTTGCGATATGTGCACCATCAGAATCGGCATCCGCAAGAATAATAATTTTGTTATAACGTAAAGATTTGAGATTGTCTGAGCCAGGATCAACGCCTATCGCAATGGAAATGTTATGCACTTCTTGTGAAG
This sequence comes from Gammaproteobacteria bacterium, assembly GCA_026197095.1. Classification (GTDB taxonomy): domain Bacteria; phylum Pseudomonadota; class Gammaproteobacteria; order UBA6429; family Thiohalophilaceae; genus JAGLTQ01. Next base: position 10,933 of record JAPHTF010000026.1, on the reverse strand, counting down.
CAAGCACTTCAGTTGAGTCCACTTCCCAGGTATTTAAAATCTTGCCACGCAACGGCATGATGGCCTGAAAAACACGATCACGTGCTTGCTTGGCTGAACCACCGGCCGAATCCCCTTCCACCAGGAACAATTCACCCACTTCAGGATCCTGAGATGAACAGTCCGACAATTTTCCGGGTAACGCAGGACCTTGAGTAATTTTTTTACGAATAACTTTACGGCCCGCTCGCATACGATTTTGTGCGTTATTAATTGCAAGCTCAGCAATCTGTTCTGCTTGTTCTACATTTTGGCTTAACCAGAGTGTGAAGGCGTCTTTAACTACACCAGCAACAAACATACTACATTCACGTGAAGATAAGCGTTCCTTTGTTTGTCCCGAAAATTGCGGGTCGAGTAATTTAACAGAGAGAATATAACTGACTTTATCCCAAACATCTTCAGGCGATAATTTGACTCCACGTGGAATGAGATTACGGAATTCACAAAACTCACGCATCGCTTCAGTTAAGCCGGTGCGCAATCCATTTACATGTGTTCCGCCTTGTGCGGTTGGAATTAAATTAACATAACTTTCAGCAATTGATTCAGGCCCTTCAGGTACCCATACAAGTGCCCAGTCAACCGATTCTTCATTACCTGACATCTCACCGATGAAGGGCGCTTCAGGTATGGTTTCTACTTTTTTACCTAATTCATCCATTAAGTAGGCTTGTAAGCCTTCTTCAAAAAACCATTCTTCTGAATTCTTTTTTGTTTTTTCATCGGTAAAACTAACGTGTAGTCCTGAACATAAAACGGCTTTAGCACGTAAAACATGTTTTAAGCTCGTAACTGAAAAGGTTTCTGAGTCAAAAAACTTCTTATCCGGCCAAAAGCGAACCCGGGTACCCGTTTCATCTTTTGCAACCTTACCCAGAACCTTCAGTTTTGTTTTACGATTACCGTTGGCAAAAGACATATAATGTTCTTTACCATCACGTTTAATCCATACTTCTACTTTTGTGGATAACGCATTTACGACTGAAATCCCTACACCATGCAAACCACCTGAGAACTGGTAGTTTTTATTAGAAAACTTACCTCCAGCATGGAGCTTGGTCATAATCACTTCAACACCCGGTAATTTTTGTTGTGGGTGTATATCAACCGGCATACCACGACCATCATCAGTAACTTCGACAGAGCCATCCTTATAAAGTGTTACCGCAAGCGTGCTGGCATAGCCAGCAATTGCTTCATCAACACTGTTATCAATGACTTCTTGAGCGAGGTGGTTAGGGCGCTCAGTCTGGGTATACATACCAGGGCGTTTACGGACGGGCTCGAGACCTGTTAATACCTCAATGGCATCAGAATTATAAGAACTGGACATATTTTAATCAGTTTTTTCGTTTGTAATGGTGGCAGAATGAAATTTATGGCTGATTGTACCCGAAATATATCGGGCACAGTCAAGTTTAAATACGTATGAAGCCATTATAATGAACAACTGCTGCTCACAATGCGAACATCAGCATACTTATGACGAGAGTCTAAATTTTAAAATGTGACACCTGGCTTTCTAAATTAACCGCTAAATTAGCCATCTCCTGACTCGCAGTCGCTAACTGTTCAGCACCATTTGCTGTCCCTTCTGCCACCTGGGTAATGTTAACAATATTCTTATTTGTCTCCTCAGCAACTTCCCCTTGTTGCCGGGCCGCTTGAGCAATATGCGCATTCATTTCACTTATTTGTGCAACAGCGGCTGAAATTTCAGAAAGAGAAACTTCAGCTTGAGAAGCTTGTTCAACTGTCTGCTGAGCCTGTTCCTTTCCTGCTACCATCGCAGTCACGGCATCACGCGAACCTTTTTGCAAGCGTTCAATCATATCCTGTATTTCCTGAGTCGATTCCTGCGTCCTGCTTGCCAGGCTACGCACTTCATCTGCGACCACAGCAAAACCACGTCCTTGCTCACCCGCACGTGCCGCTTCAATCGCCGCATTCAACGCAAGGAGATTTGTTTGTTCAGCAATACCACGAATAACCTCTAAAATAGATCCGATGCTTTCACTATCTTTTTCAAGTTGATTAATGACAGCTGAAGCTTTATCCACTTCAGCAGCAAGTGATGAAATTGATGACATAGTCGAACTCACAATCTGCTTACCCTGCTCGGTCTGATTGTCTGCCTGACTTGCTGCCGATGCAGCTGACTCAGCACTATTCGCAACTTCATGCACAGTGCTGCTCATCTCATTCATTGCCGTTGCAACTAAACTTGTTTCGGTCTGTTGCCGCTGAACACCTTGTCTTGTTTCACTGGTTATCATCGACATTTCCTCAGCCGCGGCAGACAATTGCGAGGTTGATGCTTTCACTTCCTGAATAATATTTTGGATTTTTGAAATAAAACCATTAAACGATAAGGCAAGCTGACCAATCTCATCTGTACCACTGACTTTTAAACGTGATGTAAGATCGCCGTCTCCTTCCGAAATATCCTTCATGGCTTCCACTGCCGCAGAAAGTGGACAAGTAATCATAAAACTCACTGCCCACGCTAATAACAAGCCTAATAACAAACCTGCAAACAACATACTGTAAACAAATACTTTTGTCCCACTGACAAAATTAAGTAAATCCTGACTTTCAGTTTTAATTAAGCTACTTTGTTTCTCAACCAGGATATTTAAATTACGTTTTATTTTGGCTAATAACAGCCCTAATTCTGTACGGACTAAGTAAATATCTGTTCGCCATTTATCACTGCCATGTATGGCTTTTGTTTTTTGAAAATTGGTATTAAAGTTTTCCCTAAGTCCAGTTATTTGTTCTACTGCATCAACTTGATCAAAATTAAGTAGCTCTTGTTCGCCATGTTTTTTCAATTTATTTAAAATCGTTCCACTTTGTTCATAATACAAATCATATTCATCAATTGATGCCTTACTTCTAAAAGCCATGAAAGCACGCGCACCATTCATGACATTAGCCCATGCATAACGCATATCACTAAAATCAGCGAGTACTTTTCTGCGTTTAAATGAAACGGCTTCATCCATTTCGGATAAAACACTTTGGGTCAGTAATTGTAATATTTGTTGTGAGATTGGATTAACTTCTTCTCCAGATATTTTTAAACCTGGTTTATTTAATAACTCATTGTCCACCAGCTCAAACATTCTCTCTTTATAACTTGCAAATTGATTAACATCTTTTTCAATAGTAATTAACAGTTCTTTAATTTCAGGTTCTGTTTTTTCTGTTTGAGTAAGCGATGAGAGTTTTGCCAGGTTTTGTTTAGCCTTCTCAAGGCCTTGTAAGTAGCCTCGCTTAAAACTTTCTTCCTGGCTTAACAGGTAATAACCTAAAGCTCCAGATGTTTCATTTAATGAACTGGTCAACTCATTAGACGCTAACACCATTGGCTGAATTTGATTGACAACATTATCAACACTATTTTCAGTTTTAGACAAACTGGTGGCCGCCGTCAGGGCAACGGTAGCTAATATAACAAGTACAAAACCAAATCCTGCCCATATTTTATTTCGAATAGACAAGTTATTTATTTTTAAAATTGTGAGGAGCTTTTGCGGGCTAATCATCATCATTATTCCTGAGAAATAGCTAAAAAATGGATCACTAATTGATTTAGCGGCTTGAAATGACAAATCATTAACATAAATGTAAGGAATTACTTACACTTTTAACATGGGTGCAAAATGAAACAATCTATACAAGTATTTGAATTTTAATAAAAAAAGGCCTTAGTCATTTATATGAATAAGGCCCTCAATAGACGCATTAAACTGTTAACAGGTAAAATTAGTCGAAACAGATTCCTAAACGCTGCCCAACTTCTTCATATGCCTCGATGACACCACCCAAACCTTGTCTAAATCGATCTTTATCCAGCTTTTTACGTGTTTCAGCATCCCATAAACGACAGCCATCTGGACTAAACTCATCACCGAGCAATAGTTCACCTTTAAAGCGGCCAAACTCCAGCTTGTAATCCACCAGTAACATACCTGCATCAGCAAACATTTTTTTCAGTATATCATTCACCTGAAAAGTCAGCGTTTTCATTTGTTCAACTTCTTCATCTGTCGCCCAGCCAAATGAACGAATATGATAGTCGTTTAGCATGGGATCATGCAGTGCATCATTTTTCAGGAAAAACTCAAACGTTGGAGGATTTAAGTCCATCCCTTCTTCAACACCCAGGCGCCTGCATATACTACCTGCACTGATATTTCGGACAACACATTCAATAGGGAGCATATCGAGCTTTTTAACAACAGCTTCATCATCAGAAAGCAGTTTTACATGATGTGTTTTAACACCTGCCTGCTCAAGTTTTTCCATTATAAAAGCAGTGAACTTATTATTTACCATCCCTTTGCGATCAAGCTGCTCAATTTTTTCGCCATCAAATGCAGAGGTATCATTTCTAAAATGAATAATTAAATAGTCATCATCATCCGTGGTATAAACGGACTTTGCTTTACCTGCATAGAGCTCTGCTTTTTTTTTCATGATGAACCTTTATTACCTTTATCTAAATTTAATTTAAAGTGTATGTTTTAAAACACGCCAATCTAAACCTTCATCCTGTGAAGCGACATCAATCCAGGAAGCATCCTCATCAAGTGCTTCGCTCATTTTATCTCGCGCCAGAGCGACTGTGTTATTTTTATCACTAATATGTGAAGCGACTAAATATTGTAGCCTTGAAATATCAATACGGCTTAATAAATCTCTTGCCTGACTGTTATTTAAATGTCCGTAGTCTCCACCCACTCGATGCTTTAAAGAAGGCGGATAAGTACCATTCGCCAGCATTTCTTCATCATGATTTGCTTCAAGAATAAAAGCATCACATCCTGAATACTGCTCTTCAATATATGGCGTAATCGAACCTGTATCGGTTAATACACCGATACGCCAGTCCCCATTGCTAAATATAAACTGGCAAGGTTCGCGTGCATCATGGGGTACTGGAACAGGTTGAACATGTATTGAGTTAATTTCAAACTGCTGATGAATATCAATAGCATTCCACTGTAATAATTTTTCCAGCTTTGCCGCTTTTGCTGTGCCACGGCTTGACCAAACAGGGATGTTATATTTTTTAGCTAAACTTGCCACGCCACGAACATGGTCCCCATGTTCGTGTGTTACCAATATTGCAGTAACCTGTTCTATTTCACGCGAAAGTCTTTGCAAGCGCTTTTCAGTTTCTCGCATAGAAAATCCACAATCCACTAAAATCGTCGTTCCATCCGCTTCGATTAATGTACTGTTTCCACGACTGCCACTTCCGAGCGATGAAAATTGCAACTGTTCAATACCTCACCTGATAATCATTTAATCGAGATAAGATTTTAAATCAGCTAATAATTGATTAACAAAACGAATATCAGCTTTCGCCCCTGTAGTTTCATAAATGCTGATGACGGTCTGATCATTTTCATCTTTCACATTCAGCAAGTAACGATCTTTTAACTTAACCTGCTCACTGGAAAATAGATTCGCGAGCCAACTTTTTTCTTCTTTTATTTTGTCACGGAAATCATCACTAATGCGTAAATAATATAAACCACCCGAACGATTGCGATCATCAACCAGTAAACCAATGCGATCTAAGGCAATACCCACCCGACGCCAGGTACGCGCGAAACCTTCACCCACTTGTAATATTTTAGTGCCATCTTTTTCAATAATATGGGTACGTTCTTTAGCTTGATCTTTTTTGACAAAATTGATTGCAGCATCTTTACCCGCGCCACGGTAAATTAAAAAACGCTGGTACATTTCTGCTTCAAGTTCAGGATCCGATGGTCTTGATTCCCACCATATTTTAATAGAGCTGACTTCTTCTACTCCATGTTCTTTTAAACCCTGATGAGTAATAAATAAGCGTGTCACATTAGGGTTATTGGTTTTCTCTAATCGGGCACGATATTTATCTCTTAGCCCTGTTGAAGAAATGCGATTTAATAACTTTGCAAACCAGCCTGTTGGAAGGCTAGCTCTGCTTTCTAACCAGTTAGTTTCCATCACACCTAATTGCTTATCTTCACGTTTAATTTCAAAACCGACCTTGGCAAAAAACTGTTTAAGTTCTGGCCATAACTTTTCTGCAGTTGTATTAATTTCTAACCATTGATTCACGCCTTCACGAATAACTTTAACGCCTCGTGGAATGGTTGCTGAAACCTTGTCCCCTTTGTAATCTATATTTGTATAATCTGAATAACTTGAACCACTTGCAGCAATATTAGGCAAAGCCAGGCTGTCACTAATATTTGGCTCGGAAAGCTCTGGTGGAACTTCAAGCTTTGAACTGTCTATTTTGTCACTTTCAGAGCCATAAACGCCTTTCCAGGAGGGTGTACTTGAACACGCCATTAAATTCATTAACAGCGCAACTATTAAAACAACACGTAACATAACTATCTCACTTAAGAATTTAAGATAAAACCTTCGCCTGACGCATAGCCTGACGAAGTGTTTCATGATATTGCTCAGAAAATACAGTCAACGGTAAACGAATTCCCGCAGGAATTAGTCCCATTTCAAATAATGCCCATTTCACAGGTATTGGGTTCGCTTCAAGAAAAAGGTTCTCATGTAACCCCATTAAATTTTCATTGATTGATGCTGCTTTTTCACGATCACCCTTTAATGCAGCGGTACACATTTCATGCATTTCAGCTGGTGCGATATTTGCGGTAACAGAAATATCACCTTTTGCACCTGACAAGATCGCTTCCATTGCAGTGGCATCATCACCGCTGTAAACATCAAAATCTTTACCACAGCGTGCAATGATATCTGTTATACGTGAAATATCGCCTGTCGCTTCTTTCACTCCCACAATGTTCGGAATTTTAGCCAGGCGTTCGATTGTAGCAGGCAGCATGTCCACAGCAGTACGACCCGGTACGTTATAGAGGATCTGGGGAATGTTTACCGCCTCAGCAATGGCTTTGTGATGTAAATAAAGCCCTTCTTGCGTTGGTTTATTGTAATACGGTGTCACCAACAAGCAGGCGTCAGCACCCGCCTCTTTTGCACAAGCTGTTAAAGTAATAGCTTCTGTGGTCGAATTTGCACCCGTTCCGGCAATAATAGGGACACGTCCTGCCGCGAGTTCAACGATACGTTTTACCAGGGCACAGTGCTCGTGCTCATCTAATGTGGCAGATTCACCCGTTGTTCCCACGGCTATGATGGCATCAGTGCCATTTTTCACATGAAATTCAATGAGTTGCACCAAAGCATCATCATCTACACTGCCATCCGATTGCATTGGTGTAACTAAAGCAACCATACTTCCTTGAAACATTGTCGTTCCCCGTAAAATGTCGGAAAAAAGAAACGCAAATGGTACTTGTCGCAAGCTAGGTAGACAAGTTTCCTGACTAAAATAGATGCTTTTCGGTTAATAATTTCACTAATAATTTCACTTAGAAGGGTATAAATAACGCCGCTTCGACAGTTAAAGATGTTCGGAGTATGTTAGCAGCCCTAGAATGACTTAATTCACCACTATTTCACACGGAAAATTAAATTATGAGCAACCAGGATAATGGCAAGCAAGAAGGCTTGGGAACTAGAGAATTACGTATCAACCCGATTGTCCCCACTGAATCAGTACTTATTGCCACAGCCCGTTCAATGCGGCCTCAGAAAGCAGAAGAAGCTGCGCCACGCGATACCCGACACCATGTTGACCGCTGCCCTTTTTGCCTTGGCAACGAAGATAAGACCCCACCTGAGATTACGCGCGTGCCTGAAGAAGGCGAATGGGCAATTCGAATAGTTGAAAACCTCTACCCTGTTTTAGGCGATGATCGACACAACCCGGATATGGTATTTGGTTTACAGCAGGCCATTAATGGTTACGGCCGACATGAAGTGATTGTTGATCATTCACAACATGGCATTGCGATTAATGAAATGAGTCAGTCACATCTATCAATGTTATTTCAAACCTACCAGAGTCGGATGAAACAACTTTATGAGTCTGATCAGCGCTTAAAATATGTACTGGTCTTTAAGAACTTTGGTCCCGCTGCGGGTGCCAGCATGGCACATACCCATAGCCAGATTATTGCAACCCCGGTTATTCCTCAAAACGTACAAGATGAAGTCTCGCACAGCAAACAATATTATGAAAAACATCATAACTGTATTTTCTGCACCCTAATCGATGAAGCACTCACTTATGAAGCTACCATCTATGATCGTAACTCCGGAAAAATTGTCCGAAAAATTGATGTTGGCCAATATGTTGTAGAACGTGGTGAACACTTTATTGCAATTAAACCGTTTGCCAGTCGTTATGAGTGGGAAGTACACATTTTACCTTTAGTACATAAAAGTGATTTCCTTAAAGCCACCCAGGAAGAATTAGATGATTTTGCACGGGTATTAAAGCGCAGCATGCAACGCCTCGATGCAGTTATTGGCGGCGCTCAATATAATTATTTCTTACATACGGTTCCGTTAGATAAACAATATGATGCTTGTGAAAACAGTTATCACTGGCATCTCGAAATCTGTCCTCGCACCAGTATCCCATCCGGTTTTGAACTTGGTTCCGGCTTATTTGTTAATACAGTGAGCCCTGAAGAAGCTGCGGTTCAATTAAGTGAGGTAGTGCTCGAGGAATATTCCTAACTCAGCTATATTGTAAGATAAGTTAGGTCTTACATTACAAAAATAAATATAAGGTAAAAACATGACTGTTGAAGTCAATAAAAAGGTCTCTGCTTTTAAGCTCCCGGCAACGGGAGAACAAACAATCAGTCTTTCCAGCTTAAAAGGGAAAAATATTATTTTATATTTTTATCCTAAAGATAATACGCCAGGCTGTACTCAGGAGGGGCAAGACTTTCGTGACAGCATTGCAAAATTCAAAAGACAAAATTGCATTATACTCGGCGTATCCCGGGACACGGTACGCAGCCACGAAAACTTTAAAACAAAACATAAGTTCCCTTTTGATTTGCTTGCAGATACTGAAGAAGAATTGTGCACTTTATTTGATGTCATTAAGTTGAAGAATATGTATGGTAAAAAACATCTGGGCATAGAACGAAGCACCTTTCTTATTAATGATAAAGGTGTACTGAAACAAGAATGGCGTAAAGTTAAAGTGAAAGGCCATGTTGATGAGGTATTAACTGCGGTAAAAATGCTTAACAAGGAAAATCAGAAATAATGATGAATCAACGCTTATTTGTTTTAGATACTAATGTTTTAATGCATGATCCCACCGCATTGTTTCGTTTTCAGGAGCATGACCTCTTTCTGCCCATGATGGTATTGGAAGAGCTGGATAATAATAAGAAAGGCCGTTCAGAAGTTGCGCGTAATGCCAGACAAACCAGTCGCTTTATTGAAGAGCTTGTCACTGATGCATCACAAGAAGAAATTGAAAACGGTATCACGCTTAACTCAATATTAAATGCTAACGAAGAAGATAATATTTCAAGTGGAAAACTCTTTTTCCAGACGCGTTCCTACAAAGCAACACTACCTGATTATCTTCCGGGTAGCTTACCTGACAATAATATTCTTGGTACTACTATTGCGTTACATGAAAAATTTATCCACCATGATATTACATTAGTCACTAAAGATATTAACCTCAGAATAAAAGCATCTGCGCTTGGTATTAAAGTAGAGGACTATCATAACGATCGTGTATTAGAGGATGTTGATCTTTTATATACCGGCACAATAAAACTCAATGATGACTTTTGGGAGCAACATGCCAGAGAAATGGATTCATGGCTTGAGGAAGGTCGTACTTTCTATAAATTACATGGACCCGAAGTCAAAAACTGGCACCCAAATGCGTTAATTAGTAGTCAGGACGAAGAGCAGCCTTTTGAAGCATTAGTGAGAAGCATTGACGGTGACACCGCGGTTATTGAAACAACAACCGACTACCAAAGTGGTTCACATTCAGTATGGGGGATTACGGCTCGAAATCAGGAACAAAGTTATGCTCTAAATTTACTCATGGATCCCGAGGTAGACTTTGTTAGCCTGATTGGTATGGCGGGTACAGGGAAAACATTATTAACACTGGCCGCAGGGCTAGAACAAACATTAGAACGAAAACTTTACTCAGAAATTATTATGACCCGGGTAACCATTCCTGTTGGTGAAGATATCGGTTTTCTTCCCGGTACTGAAGAAGAAAAAATGACACCATGGATGGGCGCATTAATGGATAATCTTGAAGTGTTAAATAAATCAGATAATGATTCATCTGATTCAAGCTTTTCCAGTGAGTGGGGTCAGGCTGTTACCAATGATTTAGTTGCCAACCGGATAAAAATACGTTCAATTAACTTTATGCGTGGCCGTACATTTTTAAACCGCTATATCATTATTGATGAAGCACAAAATCTCACCTCACACCAAATGAAAACACTCATTACACGAAGTGGCCCTGGTACCAAAATTGTTTGTTTAGGTAACATTGCCCAAATTGACACGCCGTATTTAACTGAAACAACATCGGGCTTAACTTACGTCATTGATCGATTTAAACCATGGGAACACAGCGGACACATTACTCTTGTTCGTGGTGAACGTTCACGTTTGGCTGATTTTGCTTCTGAAGTGTTATAACGTTTAAAACTTTGTACTTATTTAAACGTTAACTTTTTCTGCTGCCACATCAATTCGCGGCCAGGCATGAATGACTGCACTAACAAGTGTTGCCAGTGGGATAGCAAAAAACACCCCCCAGAAACCCCATAGGCCACCAAAGACCAGCACACTGATAATAATGGCTATTGGGTGTAAGTTTACCAAACCAGAAAATAACCAGGGAACAAGTACGGTACCATCGAGTGCCTGAGATATACCAAAGAAACCGATTATCCAGAAAAACTCATTGGTCCATCCCCATTGG
>JAPHTF010000130.1 GCA_026197095.1 Gammaproteobacteria bacterium | reverse complement strand
TTCTAAGAACCCTTACCTTTCTTTCCAGTTCTCAGGTGCTAAAACAGGCGATACTGTTGAACTGAGCTGGTCTGATAACAACGGTGATTCTGAAACAACATCAACTAAAGTTCGTTAAGCATCACCCCCCACTTTTTGTAAAATACAACAGTGGAATATAAAGAAGGCGAAGTGTAAAAACTTCGCCTTTTTTTATTTCTTACCCTTTTCATGATTTTAAATCCGCTTAGATCAAGTACAATGCTCACCTTATTTTTCTTTTTGGAAAAGCATCATGAATGAATCAGAATTTAATGACATTGTTGATAATATTTTTATGGAAATTGAAGATGCAGTTGAAAGCGCGTGCGATGAATCAGGCAGCGATATTGATTATGAAACAACAGCCGGTATTCTTACATTAAGTTTTGAAAATGACTCCCAAATTATTCTTAATCGTCAGGCACCTTTAAAACAGATCTGGGTTGCCGCTAAACAAGGTGGTTTTCATTTTGCTTATGATGAATCTTCCCAGGAATGGCTATGTGACGGCATTGAACTTTTTTCTGCTTTATCTGAATACTGTTCAGAGCAAGCGGGCACATCTATCAAACTTACATAACCACGTATAACATCGGAATTCCTTCTAATGTCAGATTTTCTGCCCTGTGTCGAAATTAATCCTGCTCATGCCACACACAGTATTGTCTGGTTACACGGTTTAGGAGCTGATGGTCATGACTTTGAGCCGATTGTTAATGAATTAAATCTGAATCATCCAATACGCTTTATTTTTCCTCATGCGCCTGAAATGTCTGTAACTGTGAATAATGGTTTAAGCATGCCTGCCTGGTATGACATTACAACGGCAAAAATTGATGCCGCACAAGATGAAGCGGGTATTAAAAAATCCCAGCAGGCGATTCTTGCGTTACTTGAAAGAGAAATTGAACGGGGTATACCAAGTAACAACATTATACTTGCCGGCTTTTCACAAGGTGGTGCCATCGCATTACACACAGGTTTACGCTACGAGAAACCGCTTGCAGGTATTATGGGTTTATCGACTTATTTACCGCTTGTAAACTCTGTTGCAAATGAAGTAAGTGATGCCAATAAACAAACTCCGATCTTTTTAGCACATGGGAGCTATGATCCCATTATTCCTTACCCGTTGGCAGTGGAAACTCAGGCAACATTAAATAAACTTAACTATGCTACTGAACTGAAAAAATATGAGATGGAGCACAGTGTTTGTGTTGAAGAAGTGGATGATATTTCACACTGGATTAACCGCGTATTTTCTTAAATTTATTTCAACAACTTAGTATTATTTTTTCTGCCAAACCAAGATACGATTGTTGGCGGGCATTTCATGATCATACACAAATTCTAACCCGGCTTTTTCCGCGAGATTTTGCAGTGCTGCAAAATCACGTACACCACTTTCAGGATCACGTTGCTTAAGCCAAAGATCAAAACGCGCATTACTCTCGCTGCTAAATTCGCCATTGTAATTAAATGGCCCATATAAACAGAAAATACCCTGCGTTGCTAACACTCTGCCGATTCCTGCAAACATATTTTCAACACTTGGCCAGCTCATAATATGCACTGTATTCGCACTAAAAATTGCCTCTGTTTGCTGTAATGGCCATTCATCTTGATTTACATCTAGTAATAAGGGGCCCTGCACATTCTGCAAACTGGACTCATCCAGCCACATTTTTATGCCCTTATGATACTCAGCCTGATCACTGGTCATCCATAATAAATGGGTAAATTTATCTGCAAAAAATACCGCATGCTGGCCCGTGCCACTTCCTATTTCCAGTACTGTTTTAACACGATTAAAATACTGTTTGAGCACGGCATAGATAGGGTCTTTGTTCTGCTCGCTGGATTCAGCAAATGGTTTCATATTAATCCTGATTGGTAAGAATATTAGAATTTGTTGATATGCATCAATGTTATTATTTTTTGCTACTTTTATAGTACAGTGTGGTAAAGAGTAAGCCCACCTTACTATGAAATATAAAATCGTGGGGATATAAATCGAGGATATGAAATTGTCTATAAAATATCATTTTCTTATAAGCACCCTGTTTCTTTTAGTCATTTCGCCCTTACAGGCTAAGCTAAATGGTGAACAGCTCTATTCAACCCACTGTTCAGCCTGTCATGGTGCAAACGGGCATGGTGGTGTGGGTGTACCGCTAGCCTTACCCGATTTTCAATACGGTGTAACGAATGATTATCTTGAAAAAACGATTCGTCTTGGGCGCCCAGGTCGTGTTATGCCGGCCTTTACCCAGCTTAAAGATGATGAAATAACTGCCATCATAAAACATATTCGTACCTGGGCCCCGGGCAAACCCTTTCAGTACCCAAATAAAAAAATTAGCGGCAACTTAAAAAAGGGCAAAGAGATTTACGCCACGCATTGTGCCGCTTGTCATGGTGCAGCAGGTGAAGGCGGCAAAGGCACGGGGGTAACATTTTCACGTCCGCGAAATTTACCCGTTATCGCTCCTGCGTTGAACAATCCGGGGTTTCTCACTTCTGCACCCGACATGATGATTAAAACGGTATTAATGAATGGCCGTGAAGGCACGCCCATGCCTTCTTTTTTGAAGCAAGGTTTATCAGAAAAAGACATTGATGATGTTGTAACTTATGTTCGCTCTTTTGAAAAACAAATGACTAAAGAAGAACCCAAAGCAGAAATAGCACCTTTAATTTCATTTGAATCACCTAACTCACTTGAAGAGACTGTCGCAAATATTAAACGTGCCGTAATTGGTAAAAATTTCGTTATTATTCGCCAGCAATATTTAAATGAAGGCCTGGCTGAAGCGGGTAAAGAAAATAAAAAACAAATCATAATCTATTTCTGTAATTTTAATTTTCTTAACCGTGCGCTTGCAATTGATCCACGCGTGGGTTTATTTTTACCCTGCCGAATTACTGCAATAGAAGAAAATGGAAAAGTGACTGTAACATCAACTAATCCGCTATTCATGAGTCATTTCTTTAACAATAAAGAACTCGATAAACTCTGTGAAGAAATGCACCAGGTCTATGTGGACATTGTCGAGGAGTCAACATTTTGAAAAATAACACTTTGACAAAATTTTTACTTAGCATATGCCTGTTTTTTGTTGCTGCAACAAGCCATGCTGAAAATTTGATTATGACACGAACAAAGCAGTCCTTCCCTGAAGCCATGCTCAAACTACAGGAAACCATTCATGAAGCAGGATATAAAGTGAGCCGGGTACAACGTATTGATATTGGATTGACATCAAGTGGTTTTGCGACCGATAAATATCGCATCGTATTTTTTAGTACCGAGGAAGAAATTAACCTCATGAGCAAGCAATATCCTCACCTTGTTCCTTATATGCCATGGAAAATAGCCATATTTGCAGAAGAACAGGATACCTTGCTGGTCACATCAAACCCGATGTCTTTTTCAAATAAAAATTTTCCGGGTGCGGATGAACACCTTTCCAGGTGGAAAACGGATATTGAAAAAATATTTGATATTTTACGCAAAAGTGAATAATGCTTAAATTCACAAGCAACATGTTAAAGTGATTCAGGGTTAAAGTAATTCAACTGCTTTTTTTAAATTCTCTTCAACCTGGCGTTTAAAATAAAGGTAGCGGCTTGTTTGCAGGCTGTTTACTTTCATATTTAAAATAGCTGGCGATAAATCAATATCGGTGACATAAATATCATATTTTTCTTTACTACTACGACTTTGCAACACCTTGCGAACAACTTCTATATAGAGTCTGGAACCATACTGTAAACTTGAAAACTCTTCATTCTCATAAAAAAGGGTAAAAACAGGTTTATTATTAATTAAATCAACAATGACCTGTAAACTGACATATTGTGAGGTACGAATATATTTATTCATCGCCTGTTCAGTAACAACTTTTTTACCTGCTCTATCGCGACGAATCATATAAAATTCTACATCATCAACACGTATTGCCGTATCTTGTGAGCTTTGTTGTGCAACAAAATGCATACGGTTACGTATACAATCAAAAAACCGGGAATAATGGCGCATTAACGTTGATACATCATAAAAAACATCTTCCTGATACGATAAAGTCCCCTTCTCATCGATCACATAGATATCTGCACTGTCTTTTTTAATATCATAGAAACATTGAACACAGCCCGGCTTATTCACACTATAAATCGCGGGCAGCACATGATTTTCCAGTGTTTCAATATCAAACACACATTGCGTATACGTCTCGCTTGGAACAGAAAGATATTTCACCAGCGCTTCCTGTGAGTCAGTTTTATGATATTGCAAACTGTCATCGTCCAGACTCAATATATAATATTCCCACTCTACGCCGAGAATAAAACGTGTTACCGAAGCATAGCGGGTTGAATAAAAACATTCATAAACTGCATTAAATAATTGTTCAACCCGTTTTGCGATGGAGATACCACGGTAAGATGAAAAACTATTTGCATTTATTGAAGGCGGTCTGCGACCTTTTGAAGGGGGTGCCCATAACATATATTCTTTTAAACATGCCATTAAACCGGTTACACCCTGATAAGAAAAAATCAACACTTCTTGCCAGCTGGTTAAAAGTATTTGATCAATCGTTACCATTAAGTTGCTATGACGTGAACCATATTTAAATGCATCACTGCGATCGCTACTTATTTGTGTTCCATCTTTACGCTTTAAGGTTAAGGGATCTATGCCAACATTAATATAGGTTGTATTGGCTACGATCTCTGCAGGCTGGCGGTAATCTTCTGTGGTGCGTTCTTCAAGTACTGCATTTGAAAAATTCTTGTCCAGGTTTTCTATAAGCAACCTTATTTCTTTATCTGTCAGATCGGTATCATTACTGTATAAACCGACAATGGTTTTTTGATTAATAATTTTATTAAAATAACACCAGCATAATAATTCAACCAGTGATAGCGATCGTCTAAGTGGTGCAGTAAATGCAATTTTTGCTCTTGGTACAACACCATTAAAGGCCACCCAAAAACTGGTCTCGTTATCAGAATATAACTTGTGGATTGACAGATGTGACTCAAATAATTGACTGGTAATCCCACGATAAACAAGATCCACCTTACCGGCTTTGCGTTCAAAAGCAGCGTAAATTTTTCGCCCTAATACATTAAGATCGGCCTGGCGAATAAGATTTTTTTCTTCGACATGTCGGTGTGCAAAACTTGAAAGAAATCGATAGCTCATTTTAAATTCTGCAATAAGCGCATTTCGTTCTGTTACAACCTGGTTAATTTTCCATTCATCTTTCTTATCAAGTTCTTCAATGTTTCCTGAATTCCAGCCCCAGTTTTTAACCAGTATTAATAATGCCAGTTGCCGCCAACTCTTTTCATCGTCATTTTTATGCTCACTTAACTTTTCATCCACCTTAAAATAAAAGCTTCTTCTGGCGAGCATCAGGCGATTTTCATCACCTGCATTTTTTAAAAAATCTTCAACCTTATTTAACATCATGGTGTAGGGATCAAGTAAATCCAGATCATCATCACCTTCATAAACTGACTTTTTAAATTGCATACCTAACATATCGATATGCGGGAACTCGCTGGCATACGACTGCATTAATAAAATTTTTAAAATACTTTTGTAGGGTGCATTAATTCCTTTATAAAGTAGCCATAAGGTCGCACCATAAAATTCATTAGCTTCTATTGATCTTAAGCCACCAAAATCAATATGTTCCTTACTATGAATAAAGCGTTTTGCTTTTAGTTTTTCAACATATTCATCATATTGAAATTCATTTTCCGGCGGCACTAACCACCACAGTGGATAGCGACCATGCAATAACACACTAGTACGATAAAATTCTTCGAGTAATAAACTATCCAGCGCACTGCCGCTGCTTTCATTGGTTAAGAATCCAAGCTCACCTCTGCGCAACTTGGCAGGATTAACTAAATATATATTTGCTTCAACACCGGATTCATCTGCCCAGTTTTGTACGCCCTGCGCTTTTTCTTCCAGCTCATCAACCAAATCCGCATCTAGTGATTCGTTATGGCAAATCCATATGTCAAAATCACTTTTATCGTTATAGGCAATTGTCCCGCTGCTGCCCATTAAATATATCGCCTCGATATCAAATTCCCGATAAGCCTTTTTCTTAAATTCAAAACTGCGAGAAATTCGCTGCGCTAAATGTAATGCTTTCTGACCCGGCATATACGCCGGTATACCTATAGGGGTCTCTTTTGAAACATAACCCGGTAACATTGGATGGTTAACATGAAAGAGTAAGGGCAATAATGTAAGGAATTCACGTTGTGCTGTACGTAGATCAGCATCAATACGTTCCAGGCGGGCATCATTGATTTTTAGAAATCGTTGTTTAATTTCTTTAAAATCATAATTTTCAGATGGCTTTTTAGTTTGTAGCTTTTTCCTCATTCCTTATATATCGTCCACACGGCATTATTCTGAATAATTAAAATTGTGATGTATATCTAACAAAACCACGCTAACGAACGGTATACCTTAAATAAATCTTTAAAATACAATTACTTATCTGCTGTTCTCGCATAGGTGGAATTTCAGTATACTGTGACTCGATATTACGATTCCCCCACACTAACTAATAGTGATATTAAACAAGGAAAGTCGTGCCTTATGTTGAAAGAAATGAGCAACTCAGATTTAGGCCAAATTTTACAAACATGCCCAGTGGGTCTTGCTTTGTCAGATGAACAGCAAAAAATTACCTGGGTGAATGAAACGTTTGAAAATTACCTGGGCATTTCTGCTAGTGAAATTAGTGGCCAAAACATAAATGATTTACCCGAGATATTAAAACCCCTTTTCACATCCTCATCCTTATCTTCAGGCGCCGTCCATATCCCCGCAAATTCTATTCGTGACGAGCAATGGTATATGTGCAACCAAGCACAGCTTAATGGTACTACTGCCCACTACATTACTGATGTGGGGCCACTGCATTTACTGATGCAGGAACGTGAATTATTAAGAGAAGAACTCCGTGAAGCGCTTGCCATTGACGAAATCACCGGCATGCCCAATAAAGTTGCGTTGTTAAAAAATTTAGAATCACAAATCTCACGAAGCCGGCGTTATAACAATCCACTTTCGATTATTATTTTAAGACTAAATAATATTGAACAACTAAATGATGCTCAGACTGCCAGCTTATTTATTTCTATTAGCCATCTTTTAAATGATCAAGTTCGCTGGGCTGACATTGTCGGCAAACTAAGTCATAGTGATTTTTTACTGGTGTTACCTGAAACATCGGTGGAGGCATGTAAAAATTTAACGGACAACCTCACCCAGCATCTTAATAACTTAACCCTGTCAGAAGAATTACCTGCTGATTATAAAATCACCACCAGCTTTGGTTACGCTGAATGGGCTAAAGGTGATGACCTGACCTTGCTAATGAAAAAAGCACGGGATGTACTTAATTAAAATTAAGTTATAAGGATCATTTTTCACCATTCATTTCATGCTCAACTCACTTGCACCCTTTTGCTGAAAAACACTTTATCCAGGTTATTAATTAGATAAAGTGTAAGTCTAAAAATTTACCTATTTCTGCCTTTGTTTTTTCAGATTCTAGTTCTAAAAATATTATTTTTTTAAAATACCTCGCCAGTACTTGCTTTGCCTGCTACGATAATTTTATTGTATAGATAAATGGATTAGGCAGACGTCTGCCTAATAAGGTAAATTACAGGCATCTGTCTAATTAACTGTTAGGCGCATTAAGGTTAGCCATTATGCTTCAAGAATTTGACAATGCATTACAAGAATTTGAAAGAGAAGCATACAGTAAATTATATGAGCATCACTTTGATACAGGTAAAGAATTAGAGGATTTTAATTTACAAATTCAGGCACAAAGCCTTGCATCTGACATTGGCTACTTCTGCTTTATTGTTCGTGATCTTTATGTTGAAGCATTAGGCCAGGTTTCAAATAAAATGGATAGAGAAGCTAGTGGCATTGAGCCAGAAGAGGCAGAAGAAGAGCGTGATCCAACTACAATGTCTCTTGAAAAGCTGGGCGTGGCCTTTAAGAGCTTTTATTTTTTAATTCGTGCATATCATGATGTTATCTATAAAATCATTCTACGCTTATATAATCAAAATATAGGCGGGAAAAGCAGCATGCATCAAGCGATTGATTATGAAAATCGTTTAATTAAAAAAAATAACCCGGTTGAAAAAATCTTGGATACTAATTGTCAAGAATATACTGAGTGGTTTATCTCAATGCGTGGCCGAAGAAACTTATCTAAAAATGGTGTTGGCGTTAGCTACCAAATGGGAAAAAACTTCATAGAGAATGAAACAACCCTAGCAATAAGGATTGGTAGCCCTGCTAGAAATCAAAGCCCACCTCTTTCGCTTGATGAATTCACACAGGCATTATTAGTTAGCACAAAACTAACTATGGCAACAATAAGTCATGGCATTGAAGTTGGGCGGTTTATATCGCCTAACAAGGCGCCCCAGCCGATGCCAGAAAGCGGCGCGGCTGAGCTTTAACGTTATGTGCCCCCCGTACTGCCAATAGGGATATATTGTGAGTCGAAATAGTCAGTCCAGACGGGATGCTAAAAAGAAGAAAGCAAAGAAAAGCCGCAACCGTCTTAAATCAAACAATAAAAGTGCTAAGAAACCAACTTCCTCTGGCCCGGTAATGACAATGATGGAAAACCCTCTGTCTGGCATTACTGATGAACAGAGGAAAGAGTTGATTTCAGAATTAGGAAAAAATGGTAAAGACAAGGTTATTGAGATATTCGAATCGTTGAACGATATCTTGAGGCAGTATGACCCTATAACCCTAATAAGTATTCTCTCAGGCTATGGTTTGACTGTTGGAGCCGGTGATGGTGGAGTGCAATCAAAAGAATCATCCGGGGGATTAAACCAAGCACATGTAGAACTATTTCAGGCGCTTGCTCTACAAATACCAGAGAACGAGCTCGGCGCGCTCCCTGTCACTCCTGACATAGTTCGGAATGTATGGGAGCAATTAACCGAAATAAGTCATGCCTTTAAATTCAGTAGAATGAATGTAGAGCTATTGGAGTCTTCCAATATTGAAATGGCCATCAATCAGATCCAAGAGTTGATACGAAGTCATACTCAAATGGTTAGAAATTGGGGTTTTCATTCTCAGGTGGTTGGCATTTCAAAAGAAATATACAGTCACTTTGATGGACTAATTCAAAGTAAGTTTGGCTTTTCAGCCACAAATGCCATTGATGTTTTTAAAGTACTGACTGACTCTGTCGAGGGCAAGCTTTCTGAAAGGCTTAATATCTTGTCTGATCTAAAGTCCACAAAAAAACCATACGACATGCTAGTTAAATATCATGAATTAATTGGACAAGGAAAAGAGGAGGCTGACAGATTTTCCGAAAATATTGATATAAGTAAGATTTCGCAAAAGAATCTTTTTTTCATGCTGCTATCGCATTTCGACCTTAGAATGCCTGACTATTACTTCATCGATAGTGATGAATTGTCGAAGCAGTTAAATATTGATAAAGACATTGTCGATAATGTTTTAAGTCACTTTTCATATAGATTCGGCGATCTTGGTGGTGAAAAGAAAGAATTCTTCTTTTTGGAAAACCCTGTGTGGAAGAAGCCAATAATTTCATCAGATAGTGGGTTTTATTGCGTATTACCTCAGCTATTTTTTAGCTTTGTTCTAAACACACTAGATGAGATTGTTGAGGGTATAGATAAGAATTCTCTCCACAACCGACGAGCTGATTATCTGGAGTCGAAGATTGAAGAAATTGTTAAAACAAGATTTCCTGAGTCACAAGTAGTTTCAGGCCTTAAATGGTGTCTAGGTGAAGCTCAGTATGAAACTGACCTAATTGCATTCATTGATTCTCATGCAATTATTATTGAAGCGAAATCACAAAAAATATCGAGGCCCGCCTTAAGAGGTGCGCCGGCTCGAATAAAGAGGCACCTTGAGGAAATCTTAATAGAGCCGGGAATTCAGTCAAATCGATTAGAACAAAAGCTTAACGAGCTTAGGGTTCAGGATGCACCTGATGACCCTCTTCTAACAAAAATCCCTGTAGATATACATTCTATAAATAAAGTACTTCGCGTTTCAGTGTCTCTAGAAGATTTTGCTACTCTTCAAACGAATTTGAGGTTATTTGATGATACAGGTTGGATTCCAAATGATTTCGCACCTTGCCCATCAATGAACCTCGCCGATTTTGAAACATTATTTGATTTTCTTGAACACCCTGTCCAAATTATTCACTACCTTCTGAGAAGAACTGAGCTTGAAGGCAAGTACAAGTTTATGGGGGATGAACTCGATTATATGGGGCTATACATTACTACCTTGCTGAATGTTGGAAATATGGTAAGCGATGATAAAGCTGAAATCATAATATCGGGAATGTCTGAACCGTTAGATAAATACTATATGTCAAAAGATCAAGGGATATTAATTGATAAACCGCAACCCAAAATATCCCCGTTGTTCAAGAAAATATTTAGCAAACTTGAGGAGCGATCTACTCCTCGCTGGACGGAGATCGGATGTATACTGAATCGCTTTCCTCCAGATGACCAGAGCAAGCTAATTAGATATATAAAAGACTTGTCCAAAGTGGTGAATAGAACTTGGCAAGTCGAGGGCCATAAAAATATTGCTGTATATAGACCACCAGAATCATCAGAGTATGCTTTGGCTGTCGTATTATTTAAGGAAGAAAATCGAGATAGGCGCTACGAGTTTATTGATCATGCTTCTGCACTGGGACTAGAGCCTGAACATGTGAGATATTGCTTGGTTATAGCAATCAATATCGATAAAGATGACTTACCATATCACTATATAGCACTCGCAGAAAATCGAGATGCCGAATAATCACATAACAAGCGCGTCAATTAGGACGCTCGCAGGCTCGCGCCTATTACGCGAGCGTTACGCAAAGCTTATTTAAATTTCCTTCTTCAAACGTTCTATTTGTTTTCTAACCTGTTCAGGTGCAGTACCACCACGGTGATTACGCGCAGCAACTGAACCTTCCAGCGTTAATACTTCAAACACATCTGGCTCAATAATGTCAGAGAATTTTTTCAGTTCATCTAAAGACATTTCAGATAAATCTTTACTGGTTTCAACGCCATAGGCCACGGACTTACCCACAACTTCATGCGCATCTCTAAACGGCATGCCTTTTCTTACCAGGTAATCGGCAAGATCTGTTGCGGTTGAGAAACCACTCTTTGCTGCCTTATACATATTTTCTTTTTTAACTTCAATTTGCGGCATCATATCCGCATATAAACGCAGGCAGCCTTTGAGGTTATCAACCGTATCAAATAACGGTTCTTTGTCTTCCTGGTTATCTTTATTGTACGCCAATGGCTGGCTCTTCATTAGCGTTAGCAGACTCATAAGATGACCATAGATACGCCCTGTTTTGCCCCGCACCAGTTCAGGTACATCCGGGTTTTTCTTTTGCGGCATAATGCTTGAGCCGGTACAAAAGCTATCACCGAGATCAACAAAGTTAAACTGTGCCGAACTCCATAACACCAGCTCTTCAGAAAAACGTGAAAGATGCATCATGATAAGTGATGACGCTGATACAAGCTCAATAGCAAAGTCACGATCACTGACACCGTCGAGCGAATTTTCACAGATACCATCAAAACCTAATTCTTTAGCCGTGAATTCACGATCAATTGGATAAGTGGTACCGGCTAACGCGGCGCTACCAAGAGGCATCACGTTAATCCGTTTACGACAGTCCGCTAAACGTTCACGATCACGAATCAACATTTCGCACCATGCCAGCATGTGGTGACCAAAACTCACCGGCTGCGCTGTTTGTAAATGGGTGAAGCCCGGCATAATGGTGTCGACTTCGCGAGCGGCCAACGAAATCAAACCTTCGAGTAAACGCTTTAACTCAGCATCAATCATATCGACTTCATCACGCAGATATAAACGAATATCCGTCGCCACCTGATCATTACGTGAACGGCCGGTGTGTAATTTTTTACCGGTGATTCCAATACGGTCAGTCAGGCGTGCTTCAATATTCATGTGCACATCTTCAAGTTCGGTTGACCAGGCAAACTGGCCTGATTCGATATCCTGAACAATATCATTTAAACCATTCACGATCGCTTTGCATTCATCCGCAGTTAAAACGCCAATGTGTTCAAGCATGCGGGCATGGGCAATAGAGCCGGTAATATCCTGCTTGTACATACGCTGATCAAAACCGACTGATGCGGTAAATACCTCAACAAATTCATTCGTTGGTGCGGTAAAACGGCCGCCCCAAAGTTTATCTGCTGGATTATTTTTGCCTGACTGATTGCTCGTATCGCTCATGCTGGTAAATGCCTGTTGCTGGTTAGGTAAATTGTTGCTTTAAGTTAAATATCGTATTTCGAAGTATAACGTGTTGCCCGCTTGACGCCCAGCGTGTATATATAAAAGGCGTGCTATACTGATTTTAACTTAACCATACTATAAAAATAAAAAGACTATTTTGCCTAAGACTGATTCCGACATCGATACGCTTTTTTTACCGAATTTGTGTGGTATCCGTGCAGTCTTTTTTGTCGTACTTATCGCTGAGTTGTTTGCTTTTTTCCTGGCGCTGGCACCGATGGATATTCCGATGTCGCAACGCTGGTATCAACTTGGCCTGATTTCGCTCTTTGTTCAATGGTGTGCACTGGCAAGCTGTTCCATACTTTGTATTGCCCGCCCCTATCTCAGACGATTTTCAAATATTAAAGCCGGCATTATCAGCTACATTATTGTCCTTGCGGTTATTTCAATCATCACTGAACTGACCTACTACTTCATTTATGCCAATTCAGTTGAGCTTTATCCACAAAGTTGGCACTTACATTTTTTCCTGCGCAATCTCGCCATGGGCGCCATTCTCACTGGCCCGGTTTTGCGCTATTTTTATATTCAAAATCAATGGCGGCAAAATGTACGGGCCGAAACTGAATCGCGGGTACAGGCATTACAGTCACGCATTCGTCCCCATTTTCTATTTAACAGCATGAATACCATCGCTTCACTTACACGTAGTGATCCGGAAAAAGCGGAAACCGCGGTAGAGAACCTGGCAGATTTATTTCGTGTCAGTTTAAGTGATGCGCGTAAACAAGTGAGCCTTGAAGAAGAGCTGGAACTTTGTCGGCGTTATATCGAAATTGAACAGTTACGTTTAGGTGATCGATTAAATGTTGAATGGGATCTCGATGTGCCAAATGATGCACAGGTCCCCGCATTGTTATTACAACCTTTATTAGAAAATGCGATTTACCATGGCATTGAATCCCAAACCGAAGGTGGAAGTATAAAAATAAAAGGTGCCTTAAATGATAAACAAATTGTTTTTATCTTGAGCAATTCAATGCCTGATAAAAATTCACCGCAACGTCAACATGGTAATCAAATTGCACAGGATAATGTGCGCGAACGCTTAAGCGCGCTCTATGCTCACAGAGGAAAACTTGATATCACTGAAACAGATCACACCTATCAAGTATCACTACAATTTCCCTATGAACGCCCTGACCAGGTAGAGAAGCATGAAGATTTTGATCGTTGATGACGAGCCGCTTGCTCGTGAACGCTTGCAACGTCAGCTTGAGGAAATTAATGCCGGCACAGAACTGGAGTGTGAAATTATTACGGCTGAAAATGGTTTAGTTGCACTTGAACAAACAGAACAGCACAACCCCGATATAGTATTACTCGATATTCGCATGCCCGGTATGGATGGGATTGAAACCGCGAACAGACTGTCGCAACGTGAAACGCCGCCTGCGATTATTTTTACCACGGCCTACGATGAATATGCATTAGATGCTTTTGACTCACAGGCTATTGCTTATTTATTAAAACCCGTACGTAAAGAAAAACTTGAAAAAGCGATTCAATCGGCAAAACGCCTTAACCGCGCACAGCTGCAAAGCATTCAACCGGAACAGAGTGACGCTAAAGAAGATTATCTTAGTGTTCGTATTCACAGCGGTCTACGAAAAATTGATATCCATGACATTTTTTATTTTCTGGCTGAACATAAATATGTCACGGTTAAATACCG
>JAPHTF010000030.1 GCA_026197095.1 Gammaproteobacteria bacterium | reverse complement strand
TATTAATCGAGAAGGGCAATGTTTGGCTGCTTGAGGCTGACACAAAAAATCCATTTTAAAATTAATGGGGATCTATACAGATCCCCAAATAATTAAATTATCCTGCTTTAGGAATATTCGCAACAAGGCGAAGTGAAGCAGTTAATTCTTCCATTTGTAACCAGGGGCGCATCCAGGCAATAGCACTGTATACACCTGGCTGGCCGGGTACTTCTTTTACTTCTACATTTGCTTCAGCTAATGGGAAGCGTGCTTTCATTTCGGCACTCGCACCAGGACTACCATTTACATAATTAGCAATCCAGCGATTTAACCATTCTTCAGCGTCGCCAGCTTCCATAAATGAACCAATTTTGTCACGTGCCATTACTTTCAAGAAATGTGCAATACGTGAGGTTGCCATAATGTATGGAAGACGGGCAGAAATTTCTGCATTCGAGGAAGCGTCAGGATCATCAAACTTTTTAGGTTTTTGCGTTGTTTGTGCCCCAAAGAACACTGCGTAATCCGTGTTCTTATAATGACAAAGTGGTAAGAAGCCTAATTTACTTAATTCAGCTTCGCGGCGATCAGTAATGCCGATTTCTGTCGGACATTTTTGATCAACGTCACCGTCATCACTGACAAAAGTATGACTTGGTAAACCTTCGACTTTACCGCCACCTTCAGCACCACGGATACTGGTGCACCAGCCATATTCTGCATATGATTTCGTGAGTGTTGTACCCATCGAGTAGGCTGCATTCATCCAGCAATAGTCATCATGATCATTTTCGAGCTGACGTCCATCTGCGTCCATATTGCTTTCTTCAAAATTAAACGCTTCTATTGGTTTAGTTGCAGAACCATAAGGTAAGCGTGCGAGTACACGAGGCATTGTTAATGTCACAAAGCGAGAGTCTTCACTATCACGGAAACTGCGCCATTTAATGTATTCTGCTGAATCAAATATTTTTTCTAAATCACGAGGTTTAGATAATTCGGTAAAACTGTCAAATCCAAACATTTGTGGCGAAGCAGCCGAGATAAATGGACAGAAGCCAGCCGCTGCTATGTTAGATATATTTGTTAGTAAATCGAGATCATCCGGGTGACCTGAGAATTCATAGTCACCAATGAGTGCTGCATATGGTTCACCACCTGCAGTACCAAACTCACTTTCATAAATTTTCTTAAATGTCTGGCTTTGATCAAATTCAACGGCCTTTTCAAGATCTTTTGTTAATTCTTTTTTACTAAGGTTGAGCATACGAATCTTTAATTGTGAACTGGTTTCAGAGTTCATAACCAAATGATTCAAGCCGCGCCATGAACCTTCTAATTTTTGCAGTTTTTCATGCTGCATAATGGCTGATAACTGTTTCGACATCACTTTATCAATTGCGGCGATAGCTGAATTAATTGTAACCGTTAAATTTTTATCCCATTTAACCGTGCCGCTCATGGCTTCTTTAGTTAATGTTTTTAATAGTTCTTCAGTTTCATCGCGTGAAGTTTGTTTTGTTGCGCCGATAGCTTGTTCCAGGAAACTGACTTCCGTGGCTTCAGCTTCTTGTGCTTGCGCTTCTTGTTTCTTAGCCATTATTCATCACCTTTTTCTTTATCAATACCTAATTCACTTGATAGTGAAGCAATAGCATCAGTATTGCTTAAAACTTCTTCAAGTATTGTTTCTAAATCATCTGAACGATCTGCTTTTGTTAACAAGTCACGTAGCTTATTACGTGTGTCGAGTAATTTTTTTAACGGCTCAACTTTATCGACAATTCGATGTGGCTCAAAATCTTCCATACTTTTGAAAGCAAGATCGACAGAAATTTCACTACCATCATCATCAAGAGTATTTTCGACTTTCATTGACAATTGAGGGGCAACATTGCTCATGACTTCATTGAAGTTATCACGATCAATTTGTGAAAATTTGCGATCTTTAAGGGCTTTTTTGTTTTCAGTATTATCACCTGAATAATCACCCATTACACCCATTACAAAGGGAATTTCCTTTTCAGCAACTGCACCGTTTGTTTCAACGTCATAGGTGATATGTACGCGGGGTTTACGTACGCGTTTGAGTTTGTCGTGAATACTATCAGCCATAATCCTTTACCTCATGTTATGTTTGTTTGGTGGCTATTATTCTTCATCAGTTTTAACGCCGGTTAATGAACTGTAATAATTCAGTGATGAAGAGTCGGGAATTAGTTCTCGCATTAACTCGCTCAATGACATATCACCCCATTTCACAGCTTTTTCTAATGCGTATGAAATAGGTGAGTGAGGTTCTGTTCTGCGAAAAAAATCTGAAATTTCATTTAGATGACGAAAGGCATCAGTACGACTTTTAATCGGACCACTAACACCCTTGTCTTGAGAAGTGGCCGAGTCTGAAACAGAACCATCTTCATTGAATTCTTCCTGATTTGACGATTCATCAGGTAGTTTATATTTTGCTACGTGATTAATAACACCTAAAGTCGATTCAAGCGCATTGATTATATTACTTGTAGGTGGGGCATCCATATTACCGCAATGCTCGTCAAGCATCCGGCTAATCTCACGATAATCATCTAAACATGCCGTAACATCATTTCTTAAATCAAGAAAAAATTGATCACTGGAACGTGCAACAACATTCTCTATATCTTCAAGATTAAAGCCAATTTTACTGCTCTTTTCTGCACGACTATTTTCATCAGCTATTTTTTGAATATCCAGGGCTTGTGTATATTGCCAATAATTGAATGGACCCGGCTGTACATCTTCAGTGATATTTGCATTACGAATGGGTGCAATTAACACACCTTCAGCACCTTCACCATTTAAGCCTGTTAAAGATGAAACGCGAGTTTCAATGCCGTCTTCGTCGGGTAAGGGGTATAGATTATCCCAGTATTTTTCTATCATTTGGCGAATAATAGAAAATCCAGCTTTTAAACCAGGAAAACCATAACGCCTGATTAATGCTTCTGTGTACCAGCTAGCGACTTCAAGATCTTTAGAATTGTTCTTAAGGATGTCTGGAGCGAGCTCTAAAATTTTACGCCAGTTTTCATCTGCTTCTGTGCTACCACCATCAAACATACTGTTACGTTCTGCAGCACGCGCAGAATTTCGTGCATCTTTAATTGTGTAATAAGCGGATGAGGGGGAGGCACTTTCGCGAATATCTTCGCCTACGGGATTAGCGTCAGAGACAGGCTCGAGTAAACTGCTAATATCAATTATTGCTTCAGATGACATCTGTACGTCCTTGTTAGCCTGGTATGTTCTGTCAAGTAGAAACATACCAAAAAATATCTTACATCCTAGTGAATCAGTATTGTGGGAATACTGAATGGTGCTATTTATAAAATATTGACGGTCTCTTGTCAAAGCAAGTTTGAGAAATACTTCTAAAAAGACATAAAATTTATGCATTAATGATTATCAATGGCCTTCTTGATATTTATATACCTTTATATGTTGTTTCAAAAATGCCAACTGAAGCACATAGAAATTTTGTTAGTATATTCAAAAGTGACTTGGAACGAGAACCATCTCGCTGTACTATGTGCATCAAGTACAAGGTTGCTGAATTGGGCAAGATAACTTTTGTTTTGCATTACCAATTTTTAATAAGGATATTTGGTTACTTAACGTTATAAGTTATGTAGCTGAGCGGTTTGTCAGGATGATATTTGTATGTCTATAGTTATTTCAATTACAAAGCTACCCGATGGCGTAGCGGATACAAAATCAACTCATACATTTGCTCACCAGGGTGGCACTATCGGGCGTGGCGCTGATAATGACTGGGTGATTCATGATGCTGATTGTTTTATTTCATCACAGCACAGTCAAATCACCTTTGAACATGGTCAATTCTATATCACCGATTTGAGTACAAACGGTACATTCTCAAATGGATCAGCTGAACCTATTGGTAAAGGTAATACCATCAAACTCAATGATGGTGATAAATTTTCATTAGGGGACTATGAGTTCTTAGCCAGTGTCTGGCAGCCTGACATGCAGCCAGGACAATCCTCTGCAGTAAATCAAGGGCCTTTTTCAAATCCTGTTTCCCCGGCCGAACAACCGGTAATTCAACATGTTGAACCTGTTGTGAGTCAAGATTACTTTTCAACTGCGCAGTCAATGGCCAGTGATGGTTTTGCAAGTTCTTTTGCCGGACATGTATCAGGTGCTGAATCATTGTTTTCCCCGGAACCGATTCAAACTGATCCACTAGCTGCATTAGACAATGCTCGTCATATTCCTGAAACGAATTCTTTTGGAAACAATATCTTTTCTTCTGCTAGTCAGTCTGATCAGGCAGATCCCATGCAACAGGCTGTATCCTGGCCAGAATCAACACTTGAAGCAGGCGCCATTCCAGAGGATTGGGAAAGTGATATCTTTGGTGTACCCGCTAAAAATAATATTCAACCAGACTTTTCAGTTCCTGCTAGTCATTCAAACAGCCAGGCTATCGATAAAAAAAGTGCTTTAGAGAAGGCAAATGAAAAGATTCTTGCTGAAATTGAAATTCTTAAAAAACAAGCACAACGTCAAGCGTTAAAAGAACAGATTGAAAAGAATACTCAATCTCAAACAATAACAACAGATAAGCAGGAAAGTATTACTTTACCTAAGCGCAATGCATCAAGTAATGAACAATTTCTTATCGAAGCATTAGGCCTCGGTAAACATGATCTCAGTGATGAGAAAGTAATTGAAATAAATCAGATTGTAGGTGAGCTTGTACGGGAAACTATTACAGGGATGATGCAGGTTTTAAGTTCACGTAGCACGATTAAAAATGAATTCCGCATGAATGTTACAACTATTCAGCCTGTGGAAAACAATCCTTTAAAATTTTCGGCTACTGTTGATGATGCCATTGAAAATATGTTCTTAAAAGATGGGAATTCATATAAGAAGCCTGTAGAGGCAATAAAGGAAGGATTTGAAGGTATAGCGGAACATCAGATAGCTATTTTATCGGGTATCAGAACGGCTTTTAAAGGCGTGCTGACCAGGTTTGATCCAGCGGTACTAGAAAAAAGATTTGAAAAATTTAATAAACCTGGATTAATTCCTGGCATGGCTAAGTTAAAAAACTGGGATTCATATAGCCATTATTACAATGAATTAGTGGATGACATGGATAACTCATTCCAGCATTTATTTGGATATGAGTTTGTTCAGGCCTATGAAGAACAATTACAACAGCTCATGGTCGCGCGTAAAACAAAAAATTAAATATTGTAAGGGTAAAAAAATGAAATCTTTATTAAATTTTAAAATCATCTTATTCGTTATTTATATTGCTGTGTTAACGGGTTGTTCATCCATTAATAGTTCAGTGGGTGGTTTTTTTAATATGGATACAGATCTTGAAATTAAATTTAAAGTTGATGCGGATGTAAATCCTGATGATGACAGAAAGCCTTCGCCACTTTTTGTGAGAATGTATCAGTTGAAATCAACAAAAATGTTTAATCGAGCCAACTTTATTGACCTTTATGAAAAAGATAAAGAAATATTAGGTGCAGATATGATCTCGAAACAAAAGTTAAGACGTATCAAGCCGGGTGAAAATAGAGATGAACATTTTGTCTTGAATAAAGAAACTAATTATATCGGTTTGTATGCTGAATTTTTAGATTATAAAAACTCGTCATTTAAATTATTAATTCCCGTCGTTCCAACAAACGTTGTTGGTACAAGTGAAGATGTGCTTATTGCAGGTAATAAATTAATCCATCT
Organism: Gammaproteobacteria bacterium; assembly: GCA_026197095.1. Classification (GTDB taxonomy): domain Bacteria; phylum Pseudomonadota; class Gammaproteobacteria; order UBA6429; family Thiohalophilaceae; genus JAGLTQ01. The sequence continues at coordinate 24,447 of JAPHTF010000030.1, read as the reverse complement.
TAGTGGCAATGCAAATGTTTCAACTAAGCACAGGTAATATTTAACGTTAAAATACAGTCACAGGCATAATTTAAGTGCCATGGCTAACTTGATAATGTAACTATTTTATTTAAATAAATTGATTAACACAGGCAAAATTATATGTCTTTAAATAGTAAAGTTGTTTGGTCAGAAGGAATGTTTCTTAACCCGCAACATTTTCAACAACAAGAACGTTATTTTGAACGTTATATTGATGGAAAGTGTTCTGCATATGGCGCGTATGGCTGGGGTTTACAAGAGTTTGAAATTGATCAGGAATTGCTTAAATTAGGAAAAATATCAGTTATTAAAGCAAAAGGTGTATTTCCTGATGGCACGCCATTTAGTTTCCCTAATATCGATGATGCACCTGCTGTATTTGAAGTAGCGGAAAATACACATAATTCTGTCATTTATCTTGCAGTACCTGTTAAACGTCCTGGTGCAGTGGATGTACTTTCTGATCAGAATTCACAAGGCCTGGCACGTTTTTATTCAGCAGAGCAGGATATACGTGATGTTACGGTTGATGGTGGAGATAATCTTTCTATCAATGTTGGAAAATTGCGCTTTCGGTTATTACTTGAATCAGATGATCTAAGTGGTTATGCCTGCATAGGACTTATACGTGTTGCTGAATCACGTGAAGATAAAAATATATTACTTGATGATCAATACATACCTACATGCCTTGATTGTAATGCCTCGCCAAAATTGACGGGATTTTTGTCTGAGCTTGTCGGTTTGCTTCATCATCGTGGCGAATCTATTGCGGGACGTATGGGAGATACAAACCGGGGTGGCACGGCTGAAATAGCTGATTACATGATGTTACAGCTTATAAATAGACTCGAGCCAATGGCTAATCACCTGTCACAAGTTCAGGGGCTACATCCCGAACAGCTTTTTTCTGAATCTATACAAATGATTGGTGAGCTTTCAACTTTTGTTGCTAAAAATAAAAGACCGCCAGTGTTTCCTCAATATTTACATGACAGCTTACAAGAAACTTTTGTGCCGGTTATGAGTTCACTACGCCAATGTCTAAGTATGGTTTATGAGCAAACTGCAACATCATTAGCATTGGTTGAGAAAAATTACGGTATCCGGGTTGCACAAATTCCAGATCGAACATTTATCACAAGTGCCATGTTTGTATTGGCGGTTAAAGCAGACATTCCAGAAAATACATTACGCACACATTTACCGGCTCAAATTAAAATTGGGCCTGTTGAACGTATTCGTCAGCTTGTGAATGCCGCAATGCCGGGTATCCCCCTTAAAGTGTTACCGGTTGCACCACGTCAAATCCCATATCATGCAGGATATACCTATTTTGAACTTGAGCGTCAAAGTGAATTCTGGAAAGAGTTACAAAATTCCGGTGGATTTGCTTTTCATATTGGTGGGGACTTCCCCGGATTAGAGCTTGAGCTTTGGGCTATTAGGCAATAATTGTTGTCATTAAATATAGGTTCTTATTATGTCTACGGATAATCAAGATAAAACTGTTTTTCGTCAGCCTACTGCAGGTGCTGATCGTACTATTATGCGACCTCGTCCAGGTGGCAGAAGTAGTGCACCAGCACAAGCACCACTAAATCAGCAAATACCAGCAGCATCTGGTCAACAGCAAACACAGAGCTATAACCCGATACCGCAACGTGTGACCGCAGCCTTTGACACCCAGGCAGCCTATTTTAGAACAGGTAAAGGATTAAATCCTTTAGTTAATGCTGCATCTACATTAATTGCTGTTTTTGAAAAAACGCATAAATCAATAAGTCATCCAAATGTGGGTGGTCTTCATCAACGATTAGTTAATGAAATTAAATTATTTGAGACTCATGCAAAAGAGCAGGGCATAAAACCTGAAGTGGTTTTATCAGCAAGATATATTTTATGTACTGTTTTAGATGAGGCTGTACTTAATACACCATGGGGTACAGAAAGTGCATGGACGCAGCGAACATTGTTAAGCATGTTTCATAATGAAACGTCGGGTGGTGAAAAATTCTTTTTAATACTTGATCGCATGCGTGATATGCCAGCAGATAATTTATCAATTTTAGAACTCATTTATATCTTTCTAAGTTTAGGTTATGAAGGCAAGTATCGTATATTGCATCGAGGTAAAGAGGCATTAGAACAAATTCGAGATGAATTATTCCGAATTATCAGAAACCACCGTGGCGAATATGAGCGCGCTTTATCGCCAAGTTGGCAGGGATTAGGCCGCATTAAAAATTCACTTGCTGAATATATTCCTATGTGGGTGATTGCAAGTATTGTTGGTGGAATATTATTAGTGAGCTATACAGGATTTCGCTATTGGTTGTACCAGTCATCTGCACCCGTAGCACAACAGTTAGCTGATATAGCCAATAACAAATCTGAAATAACCAGGAAACCTGGGAAACGTTTTAGTCTGGATGAATTAGAAAACGTGAATAGCCAGGATAAAAGGATTTAATCGAGTTTTATATGTCAAAATTAATTGAGTTTTTTAAAAATAGAATAGTCATATCAATTCTTGGGTTGATAGTACTTTCATTATTAATCTGGTTTGTAGGACCTGCGATAAAATTTGGTGAAAGTAATGCCGCTCCATTAGGAAGTGCAATTTCACGTCTTGTGTTAATTATGATTATTCTTGTCGCCTGGGGATTAAATAATCTGCGCGTACAAATGCATGACAAGAAACAAAATGAAGATCTCGTTGACGACCTTAAAGACAACCAAATAAATAATGCAACATCAGAGCAGACTCAGGAAGAAATGCATTTGATGAGTGAACGTTTCACACAAGCGTTATCAACTTTAAAAAAACTCAAGTTCAAAGGACGTGGGAATAAAAAAGCGTTATATGAATTACCCTGGTATATCATTATTGGTCCTCCTGGTTCAGGAAAGACAACAGCGCTTATTAATTCAACTTTAGATTTCCCCCTGGCTGAACAGTTTGGTAAAGGCGCACTTCAGGGTGTTGGTGGTACACGAAATTGCGACTGGTGGTTTACAAATGATGCCGTGCTGATAGATACCGCAGGTCGTTATACTACGCAAGATAGCCATAAAGTTGTAGATAGTTCAGCATGGGAAGGTTTTTTAAACTTATTAAAACGTAACCGGCGTCGCCGTCCAATCAATGGGGCAATTGTAGCAATTAGCTTGTTAGATCTCCTTTCTCAAACTGACGAAGACCGCATCATGCACGCTAAAACAATTCGCTCACGTATTGATGAGTTAATGGATAAGCTTGAAATACGTTTCCCTATATATTTAATGTTTACAAAAACAGACCTGGTTTCAGGCTTTTCTGAATTCTTTGAAGATCTGGGTAAAGAAGACAGAGAGCAGGTCTGGGGGATAAGTTTACCTAATGCGCCCAAAGTTTCTCAAAGCCCGGATTTTGAATATTTAGAAGGTGAATACAATAAATTATTTGAACGTATATATGATCGTGTTCTATGGCGTATTCATCAGGAGCGAGATATTGTCAGACGTGGGGCGATTCAAGGCTTCCCGCAACAAATGGAAAATATTAAGGCGATTATCGATAGTTTTATAAAGCAGACCTTTGTTAAAAACCGGTATCAATTTCAGCCCTATCTACGTGGTATGTATTTTACCAGCGGGACACAGGATGGCACCCCCATAGACAGGATGATGACCTCCGTTTCAGCAAACTTTGGTTTTTCGGCCGACGTCGTGCAGCAACCTAACCAGCAGGGAAAAAGTTTTTTTATTGGTCAACTTTTTCGCCATGTCATTTTTCCCGAATCAGAGCTGGTTGGCTCTAACCGAAAATATGAAACATTTATTCGTTGGCTACAAAGAGCAAGTTATGCTGGTTTTGCAGGCATTACACTCATTATGTTTGTTGTTTGGGCCGGCAGTTTTACTCGTAATGAGATGTATATGCATGAAGTTCAGGAGTATATTGCAGAATATAAAGCTGAGAAAAAGCGCTTAAATAACTGGTCAAGTGATTTGCGTACAGTGTTACCCACTTTAAATGCACTTGGAAAAGCAAGTATTGTATATAACCAGGAAGAGCATCCATGGTTATCAGGCATGGGAATGTATGATGGTAATGTAGATTCTGCAGCTGATACTGCATATGAGACACAGTTAAAAACGTTGCTATTACCGCGTTTACTTAGTTATATAGAATCATTCCTGCAAAAAGGTCATCAAGGTGGTGATTTGTATAATACTTTTAGAACTTACTTAATGTTTCAAAAAGTAGAACACATGGACAAACAGTTGATCTCAGACTGGTTTAAAACAAACTGGCAATCTCAACTACATGGAGAAGCAAGTAAACGAAAAGAACTGGAAATTCATTTAGCTGCTTTGCTTGATCTTGAATTATCACCGGCTACATTAAAGCCAAACTTGGTAACGGCAACGCGCTCGTTGTTATTACGGGTTCCCGTGTCAAACAGAATTTACAGCCGAGTTAAAACTAATCCTAAATATAGCCTAAATATAAACTTAATTAATGAGTTTGGCGAAACAGTAAGAAATAGTTTTATCAACAACCCTAAAGTTAATCATAATTTTCAAACTCCTTTAATGTTTACTCTTGAAGGTTATGAAAATATTGACTTGTCAGCCAATTCAGAAGTTATTGCAAATATTGTTAATGAACGCTGGGTTTTATCAGATGACAAAACCGCGAAAGTAGATTTCGTTAAATCAGATTTGGAAGAAATAAGTAATAAAGTTAAAGATCATTATTTGTCAGATTATAAGCAACATTGGAATAATGTTTATAACGCATTAGAAGTTACGTCATTTAAAAGTTTGAAAAACGCCAATGAAATATTGGCAAGCTTTACTGATCCTGTTTATTCGCCACTTATTTCAATACTTCAAATTGGTGCAACGAATACTCAGCTTTCAAGTCAAGTTTTTGCAAACATGGCAGATGACAATGATAAAGGTGTGAGTGGTAAACTTGCAGGATTTGCTGCAGCAAAAACAAAATGGACTAAAGTTGACAAGGAATTCCGTAGTCTAAATGTCTTAATGCGTGATGCAAAGAATATGCCTGCACCAATAAATGGAATTATTGCTAAAGTTCAACAGCTTTATGAGTTTGTCAATGAGATAGCAGTATCTCCTGATCCGACTAAAATGTCGTTTGAAATTGCAAAAGCACGTTATAACAGTGGTGCTGGAAATGCAATTACTTCACTCAAGGCTTATGCAAAAAATACACCACAGCCAGTAAAACGCTGGTTAGATACATTAGCAAATGAAACATGGAAAATTATCTTACAGTCTGCACATCAGTACGTGAATTCGGAATGGAAGAGTCAAATACATGAACCTTATATGCGTGGTTTAGCTGGTCGCTATCCTATAAAACGTTCATCTTCAGATGAGTTGGCATTGTTTGATTTTACCGAGTTTTTCAAACCCGAAGGAACGATTGATAAATTTTATACGGTATATATGAAACCGTTTGTTAATACGCGTAGCAGTCAGTGGACTAGTCGCATTATTGATAACTATAGTATTGGGTTTTCAACAGCAACATTGAGTCAACTTCAAAGATCCCAGTCGATTAAAGATATTTTCTTTCGCTCAAACCCTGCGATGCCAAGTCTATCATTCCAGTTAAAGCCACATAAAATGGATAAGACTGATGCACGTTTTACTTTAGAAGTGGGCAATAAGAGTATTGCGTATAGTCATGGTCCCAAATTCTGGAAAACACTTAATTGGATCGGTGATGATGAGCACAATCGTGTAAGAATCATATTTGAAGATTTAGAAGAGCGCCAACATGCTAAAGATTTTGATGGTCCATGGGCATGGTTTAGATTACAAGATCATTCCGTTCTTAAAAAAACCAGTAAATCAAATGTTTACCTGGTCACATATAATTTGAATAAAGAAAAAGCAGTCAAAACGCAAGATATTGCGCATGCTGTTACCTATCAAATTAAGGCTAAAAGCGTTAACAACCCATTCAGTGAGAATCTATTAGGTTCATTCAATTGTCCCGAGAGTATCTGATTGATGAGCATGCATCTTGATACGATTGGACTATTTGGAAAATTACCTGCACACGGTGATTTTGTACAACGAAACCTGTCGGCTGGATTTATCAATACCTGGGATGAATGGCTGCAGCATTTTATAAGAGGCACACAAGAGCAGTTAGGTGAAGGCTGGCTAGATATATATTTAACCAGTCCAATTTGGCGTTTCATGTTTTCATCTGGCGTTATCGATGAAAACAATTGGACAGGTATTATGATTCCAAGTGTTGATCGGGTCGGAAGGTACTATCCCTTTTCAATTGTTAAAAGACTATCACAGGATATAAATCCATTTGAATTTATTCAGCTTCATTCAGGCTGGTATAAAGATATCGAGGCGCTTGCATTAGATGCCCTGGATGGCGAGATAGTTATAGATGAATTGGTTGACGAACTTGATAATATGAATATTGAGCATCAAAGTGATTATTCTCGTTCAGGCTATAACATGGATAGTGATAGTTTTCAGTTCGATATGGAATTTGAAGAACAATCAACCTCAACGGTATATCCCTTGTTGTTAGATGCGGTAATGAGTATGTCGTTTCAAAGTTATAGTGTCTGGCAAACAAGCGGTTCAGACTGTATTAAACCCTGTTTATTCAGTACACAAGGCTTACCCAGTGTACAAAAAATGCCGGCAATGTTGAATGGTGACTGGCAAGGCAGCCAGTGGCAACAACCTTATCTTATGAATACCATGCAAGCGTATCGGGAATAAATATGAGCGATACAACAATAAGGCGCCCAATTAAGTGGAATACTTCAGCCGACACAAATGTGGGTATGGTTAGGCAAATAAATGAAGATTCAATTATGGCAAAACCTGATATTGGTCTCTGGGCCGTAGCCGATGGTATGGGGGGGTATGAAGCGGGTGATGTTGCAAGCAAAATGATTGTTTCAGCTCTTGAAAATATTGAGAAGCATGAATATTTGAATTCGTTTGTCGATGATATTGAAGATAGAATAATTGATGCAAATCACCGTATTCTTGAATACGCAGAAATAATGCATGACGGCAGAACTCTGGGAAGTACGGTGATTAGTCTCCTCATTAAGGGGCAGGTCGGTGTCTGTTTATGGGCAGGAGATTCTCGATTATACCTTTTGAGAAATAATCAGTTACAGCAAATTTCACGTGATCATAGTCATGTTCAAGAATTAATTGATCAAGGAACTATTACTAAAGAAGAGGCACTCAACCACCCGGATGGGAATGTCATTACACGTGCAATTGGCACAAGTAACGAGTTATATGTTGATATAAAAGCGTTTAATGTACAGGTTGGTGATACATTTTTACTTTGTAGTGATGGTTTATATAATGCCGTTGATGAAATAGATATTGAGCATCATATGCGTAGCCACGATACAGATAATGCAGTAAAACAAATGATTGTTACTGCATTGGAGAATGGTGCAGCAGATAATGTTTCTATCGTTCTGGTTAAAAGTGTGTCAGAGACGAATAACTCTCAAAAGGGAATAAATCATTAAATATATTTAATGAATAAGTTATGGACGATTCAATTAAAAATTCAACCTCCAGAAATTCTGATGCAAAGGAAGGTAAAACAGTTTTTCATGATAGTGACAACACACGAATCAGAGAAAATACTAATCCTGATACGATATCGAAATTAAATAATAGTGATGCAACCAAATTTAAACAGAGTTCACAGCATGCTAATCCAGATGCGACCCGCGTTTCACCTGCTAAAAGACAGGCAGATAGTTTTATTGCTAATACAGATACTTCATCAGTAGCAGCACATCAAATCCTCAAAGATCGCTTTTTACTTGAAAAGGTGCTGGGTGTTGGGGGGATGGGAATAGTATATAAAGCCAAGGATCGTTTGAAAGTTGAAGCTCAAGATCGTGATCCCTATGTCGCAATAAAAGTATTAAGTGAAGAGTTTAAATCACACCCTGAAGCTTTTATTTCATTACAGCGTGAGTCAAGAAAATCACAGCGTATTGCTCATCCAAATACAGTAAAAGTATACGATTTTGATCGTGATGGCGACACTGTATTTATGACAATGGAATACATGGATGGTAAACCACTTGATCAGTTAATTCGACAGTATAAGGCTACAGGGTTACCACGTGATGATGGCTGGGAAATAATAGACGGCATGTGTTCAGCTTTAATTCATGCCCATGCTGAAAATATTGTTCACTCTGATTTTAAGCCAGGTAATGTATTTATTACTGGTAACAGCATGGCTAAGATTTTCGATTTTGGTATCGCTCGTGCAGTTGCCAATGTTGATGGCCTTGAAACTAAAACAGGTGACAAGACTGTTTTTGATGCAGGTAATCTTGGTGCATTAACACCTGCATATGCCAGCCTTGAAATGCTAGAAGGTAAAACTCCTGATGTGCGCGATGACATATATGCGTTGGGTTGTGTTATTTATGAAATTTTAACTGGTGAACACCCTTATAATAAAGTGCCTGCAGATGAAGCATTTAAACGTGGTCTTAAATTAAAGAAAATAACGGATATAAACAAACATCAGTGGAAAGCAATTGAAAAGTCATTAGCTTTTAAACGTGAAAACAGAGTAACTACTGTTGAACAATTTTACAAGGATTTATCTTATACCTATAAACCAGGGTTTAAAAGTATAGCCGCCCTGTTCATATTATTGTCTGTAAGTGTTTCTGCATTTGTTCAAATATCAAATAATCAAGATCCGTTATACTCCGAAAATGATATCCGAAATGAATTAGAGTATAAGATCCGACTGGATCTATTTCAGTCTGAAATTACAAAGTTAATTAACAATCCTACATTTTCTATCGATTGGGAAGAAAATATATGGACAGAATTCAGCGGTGTTTCAAAACTTCTGGCTAATACAGATGATGAATGGTTAATACAGACTAAGCATAAAATATATCGACTTTATATTGAAAAAATTGAAGAGTTTATAATTAATAAACATTTTGCAAGAACAAAAATTGTTATGGAAAATGCTTATCGTTATTCCGATTCAAAAGCAGAGCTTGAAAGTGCTGCTAAACAGCTTGCCCTGGCTTTAGAGAAGGACAAGAAAAATAAAGAAGTTGCACTTAATAACAGGCGTCAGCAAGAAGAAATACGTATTGAAAACAAAAAAGAAGAAAAGAAAAATTTAGATAGCTTTAACCTGGCTCTGAATAATGTAAATCACCAGTTACAATGTCAGGCCAGACTGAATATGCGTGATTTTGATATAGCAGTAAAAAAATTACGCTCTTTAGATCGCGCTCGCTATCTTAATATAGAAGCCAGGATAATAAATACACTCGCAGCATGCATTACACATATTGGTAAATTGCGCCCTGAACAAGCTGCGGAATCAAAAAAATATGCAACACGTATTTTTAGAGATAATAAAACTATTGCATCTATCGTTATTAAGCCGCGTGATGCTTGTGATATTTCAATTGCAGGGTTAGGCGCGAGTGGCAAAAGAACAGTGTGCAGAGATAAGATGCAGGGATTAAATTATGGACCTTCACTTGTCGTTATCCCAGGTGATAAGACTATCAAGCCTTTTGCTTTAGGGAAATATGAAGTGTCAGTTAAAGAGTTAAACGAGTTTTGCTCTGAGACTAAATCATGTGCTGTTTTGAAAACAGATGATAATGTGCCGGCAACCGATATATCTATTGCAACGGTTAAAGAATACTTAAAATGGTTAAGTAAAAAAACAAGTCAAAAATATCGCCTGCCATCGAAACATGAATGGATTTATGCGGCAAAATCCAATAGAACTGTCCGTGACCCCAACCGTAATTGCCAGATGAGTACCCGCGGTATATCAAAAGGTAATGAACTGGTGAAAGTATCAACAGGAAAACAAAATCCCTGGGGAATTGTAAATTATCTGGGTAATGCACGTGAATGGGTATATGGAGAAGGCCGAAGTTTAATAGCAATGGGTGGCTCATATAAAGATGCAATGGATAAGTGTGATATCACGCTATCATCTGCACACACAGGAATAGCCGATAATATCAGCGGTTTTAGAGTATTACGTGAAGTTAAAGTCAGATAGCAAAATGAATTTTAGAAAAAATATGGCATCGTTATTAACGTTATCTGATGATTATTATCATAATCGAATATCGTTTAGCGAATATCGTGAAAAAAGAAAAGAGTTCATCGATCTTATTGATAAAGATCTCAATGGGGTTGTTGTGCCTGCTAATAATAAACAAGGTGACAAATTAAATGATGAGTCATTGATGAATAAAGCTTTGTCCTTTTTGAAGTTGGATAAAGTTAAAGAAACAAATTAATTTAAAATATATTTATGGAAAAGAGGTAGTTTATGGAGTTTGTAAAATTCTTTCAGACCGGTGGTCCTTTCATGTATCCGATCTTAATTGTATTTGCGATTGGTGTTGCTATTGCATTTGAAAGGTTTTTGTATTTATCACGTACTGATTCACGTACAAAAAAGATATGGGGTGAATTAGTACCTATGTTGAAGGCTAATGACTTTCAGCGTGCGGTTAGTTTAACCGAATCAATTAAAACCCCCTTAGCATTGTTGCTTAATTACGGCTTTGCTCGTCATCGTGCGAATAAAAAGCGTGAGTTAATCGAGTCGGCAATGGAAGAGGGGATGATGGAAGCGCTCCCAACTTTGGAAGAGCGAACACATTACCTGGCTACTTTCGCAAATATCGCTACCTTGCTGGGCTTATTAGGCACCATTGTGGGGCTGATTCAGGCATTTACTGCCGTAGCAGCGGCTGATCCTGCTGAAAAAGCCGATCTTTTATCTGCCAGTATTTCTGTTGCGATGAATACCACTGCTTTTGGTTTGCTAGCGGCTATCCCATTACTATTATTTCATTCATACCTTGTGACAAAAACAGCCCGATTAGTTGATAACCTCGAAATGGCTGCGGTCAAGTGTTTGAATTTAATGGATAGAGATTAAAGCCTGCCTTATGAAACGAATTGGTAAAAAACGCGTTGATGCAGCAGTAGAGCTGAATATTACGGCTTTTATGAACTTAATGGTTATACTTGTTCCATTTTTGTTAATTACAGCTGTATTTTCAAGAATAACTGTATTGGAACTAAATTTGCCTTCACTTGATGCTAAAGATAATCAACAGCAAAAAATTAAATTACAACTTGAGCTGGTATTGCGTGATAAAAGTTTCGATATTCAAGATGCTAATTTAGGTGTAATAAAAAGCTTTTCTCGAAGTAGTGACGATACTAACTGGAAAGGCTTTACTGATATTCTTGTTGAGATTAAGTCTCGTTTTCCAGATGAAAATAATATTACTTTATTATTAGAGCCAGGTATCAATTATAAAACGCTTATAACAGTGATGGATCATGTAAGAAGTGCAGATGTTGTACAGTTTACAACTGTAGAAACCGTTGAATTATTTCCAAATATATCTATTGGCGACGCTGAAGTTTATGAAAGCCCTGCTGCAGTAATAAACAATCAGCCTGCTACGACTAAGACAGGGATTAAATAATGACTACGATGTCTCGCCGTGCCAAAAGAATGGAACGTAACCATACACGTAATAAACAATCTGCACTTAACCTTGTTTCATTAATGGACATTTTTACCATACTGGTTTTTTTTCTATTGGTTAGCTCTTCAAATGTACAGCAATTACCAAATAGCAAAGATATTAGTTTACCAACATCTGTTGCAGAAAAAGCACCAAAGGAAACATTAGTTATTGCAATCACACAGGACAGTATTATTGTTCAGGGTACAAAGGTCACTAAAATTGTCGATGTCTTGTCCAGCAAAGAAATACTTATTCCAACATTACAACAAGAACTTAATTTTCAGGCTTCTAACTCTTTTACATCATTAAATACGGGTAAAGGACGTTCAGTTACTATTATGGGTGATGAGAATATTTCATATGAATTATTACGAAAAATTCTTGCTACATGCAGGCAAACAAATTACACCAAAATAGCATTTGCGGCAGTTCAAAAGGCAAAAGGTAAAGTGTAATGAGTGCAGTTACTTATACAAATCTTGCCTTAGAATGGACACCAGAGCATAAACGGGACAGTTTTTTTAATCGGTTAACGATTGTTGTTGTTATTGTAGCGATGATTTTTGCTATTATTATGAGGTCGGTTGATTTACCTGAAGAAGAAAGAAGAGCGCGAACAATTATTCCAGAACGTGTTGCAAACTTTATACTGCAAAAAGAAAAACCAAAAATTATTAAAGTTAATCCTAAACCTGCACCAAAGCCAGTAGTGAAAACAGTTAAGCGGATTAAGAATGAAATAAAATCGGATAAACCGTTAACAAAAGTACAAAAAAAAGCGCGTGCAAAAGCAGAATCGAGCGGCCTGTTAGCGTTAAATAATGAGCTTTCTGATTTAATGGACACCTCTTCTGTTAGTGCAATGGTGGGCAAGCGCGTAAAAAATAATTCATCAGCCTTAACAGTGGCTACTGTAAATAAAAGTTTATTAACTGAAAATGCATCAAAAGGTAGCGGCGGTGTTTCTAAAGATAAATACACAACCCGTGTTAGTAATACCGTATTATCTCAGGCGGATAAAATTGCATTTAAACAATCGCTTGCATCTAATGGTCATCTTAAAGGTAAGAGTCATAATACTGTCCGGGGCGACAATGTTCGTTCTGAAGAAGATGTCATTTATGTTATGGATCAGAACAAGAGTCAGCTGCATTCAATTTACAGGCGTGCACGCCGTGCAGATCCTGGATTAAAAGGTAAAATCATACTGGAAATTACGATAGCGCCTTCAGGAAAAGTTTTAATGGTACGCATTAAATCAAGTGAACTAAATAATCCTAAACTTGAGTCGAAATTAGTTGCACGTATCAAACGTTTTGATTTTGGTTTATCGAGTGTTGAAAAAGTTACTGTTACTTTCCCAATTGAATTTTTACCATCTTAAAACAACAAAGGTACCGTTTTAAGATGGTAAGGATTATTTGTCGATCAGTAATTATTATGGAAAAGCAGGTATTGTATGTTCAACACCACGTACACTTACATCTGGATGATTAGACTGAACAAGATCTGATATCTCATCAATTCGATGCACAGGTACATCCACCATATAAAGAATTTTTCCTGAATTTACATCCTTCATAAATTCTTTTAACCGCGTATTTTGTACATTTACCGCGACCATACTTGAAGTCCACGAGCCTATAAATGCGCAGCCTACGATGATTCCGCTCATTGAGGCGGTTTCCCACCCCGGTACAATCATCGACGTCAGATAGGCCGTCATGGCTAATGCTATTCCAGTAAAGCCACCAATTATAAAACCCAGTTGTAAGCCATGGATTAAGTCACTTTTTTCTAATAATGATGCTTCTGGTAAATCGTCTAGAGAAATGTCATCCCTAGCTAAAACATGCATGTTTCTTTCTTCAATCCGTGCAAGTAGGAGCTCATTGTGAATAGTTTTAGCATGGTTAACAGTGGGTAATAGGAAATATAAACGACGTTTCATAAGGCTTCTCCTTTTCCAGATAGTCTGGAACTATGAATATCAGTAAATACCCTAATAGTATAGTAGGATATATTTAAACTACAAAATTAACCATATTCTTATTACGGATATATTACTTATTTGCTAAAGACGTAGTAAAAAAGGATAGGTATCATATGCGCATTAAGTGTTTGTAAATTAGAGGATAAACAGTGGATTTTTTACCTATTTTCATGAATGTTCGAGGCGAGAACTGTTTGGTTGTCGGCGGGGGAAAAATAGCCTCACGTAAGGTCTTTATGCTTTTACGGGCGGGTGCATCAGTATCTGTTGTTTCACCAGAATTATGCCAGGAATTGACTAGTCGAAAAGATAGCAATGAAATCACTCATATTTCACGTGATTTTGAGGATGCTGATCTTGATTCATGTAAATTGGCCATTGCTGCTACCGATAATGAGGCTGTAAATCGCCATGTATCACAACTGGCAAAATCAAAAAATATCCCTGTTAATGTTGTAGATGCACCTGCTCTTTGCAGTTTTATCGTGCCATCTATAATTGATCGTAATCCAGTGCAAATCGCGATATCTACCGGTGGGGCTTCACCTGTATTAGCGCGTTTACTGCGCTCACGCCTGGAAACGTTTATTCCATCGGCTTATGGACGCTTGGCTAAACTTGTTGAGTCGTTCCGTGAAAAAGTAAAAACGAAATTTTCAAGTACGGATGAAATTCGCACTTTTTGGGAACAAATATTAGAAGGGCCTGTCGCTGAAAACTTAATTGCGGGTAAAGATCAGGTTGCTAGAGAGTTACTTGAGAAGGCAGTCGATAATGCTCAAGCACCGGCAGATCGTGGAGAAGTCTATTTAGTCGGTGCCGGTCCCGGTGATCCTGATTTATTAACATTTAGAGCATTACGGTTAATGCAACAAGCCGATGTTGTGGTTTATGACCGTTTGGTTTCACAAGGTGTTATGGATCTTGTTCGACGCGATGCAGAAATGATTTATGCGGGTAAAGAAAGAAATAAACACACCATACCGCAAGAAAATATTAATGCATTACTTGTTCGTCTAGCACAAGAAGGTAAAAAAGTACTTCGACTAAAAGGTGGAGATCCATTCATTTTTGGTCGTGGTGGTGAAGAAATTGAAACATTGACAGAAAAAAATATTAGTTTCCAGGTTGTACCGGGTATTACTGCTGCTGCTGGTTGTTCTTCTTATGCAGGCATTCCATTAACACATCGCGATTACGTTCAGTCTTGTATGTTTGTTACCGGCCATTTAAAAGATGGTTCAACCGATTTAAATTGGGATGCGATTGCACAACCTAATCAGACCGTTGTGTTCTATATGGGGCTGCAAACAGTTAAAGAGTTGTGTAAAGAGTTAATAAAGCATGGATTATCAAGTACAACTCCAGCTGCATTAGTTGAAAAGGGTACAACACAAGAGCAAAAAGTGCATATTGGTGATTTGAATACACTGCATGAAATTGTTGAAAAAAATAATGTTAAAGCACCAACTTTAATCATTGTAGGTGAAGTTGTTGCTCTGCATGAGAAGTTAAGTTGGTTTGATCCTGCAGGAACAAATTAAATATTTAATCAACAGCATATCTCATTTCGGTTACAACATAATCGGAATGAGATATTAATTATCATTATTTCCTGTCATTAATATAGATTCCTGTAGAACCTTATAGGATAACTTTAATTTCACTAGTTTTACTCCCTTATATATAGCATTGAGGAATATATGCTCCCATCTAAATATACCAGTGCGCCTAAAGGCGGACGAAAAGATATACGTAATCTCAAGCGTATCTTTCCTTATATATGGGAATATCGCGGTCGGGTCTTAATTGCATTATTAAGCCTGGTATTATCAAAAGTTGCAATCGTAGGTATACCGCTGGTTTTTAAAGAAATTATTGATATATTAGATCAGAGTGATAAAAGTGTAATTGCTATTCCTATTAGCTTGTTTCTCCTATATGGTTTTTTACGTTTATCGGGCTCACTTTTTAATGAAGTACGTGATGCGGTATTTTCACGTGTGCGCTATCGCGCTATGCGCAGGCTCTCAAATAAAGTTTTAACTCATCTGCATAATCTCTCACTACGTTATCATCTTGAAAGACGAACGGGTAATGTCATTCGTGATCTTGAACGAGGTACAAATAGTGTCAGCCAAATATTAAACTATATGGTGTTTAATATTGTTCCAACTTTTGCAGAATTTATCCTGGTGGCATTTATATTGCTCGGTCAGTATGAGGCAAAATTTGCAATAATTACATTTTCTACCGTAGCAATATATGTTGTATTTACCTTGCTGGTAACTGAATGGCGAATGCATTACCGACATAAAATGAATGAACTTGATTCTAAAGCCAATGGTCAGGCCGTTGATAGTTTAATTAATTATGAAACAGTTAAATATTTTAATAATGAAATATTTGAAGTAAAACGATATGATACAACATTAACTGACTGGGAGGATTCTGCAGTAAAAAGTACAACATCCATGTCTATCCTTAATTTCGGGCAGGGTGCAATTATTGCCGTTGGTTTAACGTTTATTATGATTTATGCCGGGCAGGGTGTTATTGATGGAAAGATGACATTAGGTGACCTGGTATTGGTTAACACCATGATGTTACAGCTTTTTATACCATTAGGCTTCCTTGGCATTATATACCGGATGCTGAAATATACACTTGCCGATATGGATATGGTATTTAACCTGCTTGATGAAAAACCTGAAATTATAAATTCGACCAATGGGAAAGCCTTACATCATATAAATGGTGAAATACAGTTTGAACATGTTGATTTTTCATACCAGGGTGATAGAAAAATATTGCATGATATTTCATTTACCGTGAAACCAGGCCAAAAGCTTGCCATAGTAGGTCATTCTGGTTCAGGAAAATCAACGCTTGCACGTTTGTTATTTCGTTTTTATGAGATAAACGGTGGACGTATTTTATATGATGATCAGGATATTTCTCAGGTTACACAAGAGAGTTTACGTCAGGCAATTGGTATTGTTCCACAGGATACTGTTTTATTTAATGAGACTATTTTATATAACATTGAGTATGCGAAACCAGGCGCAACACATGAAGAAATTATTCGTGCTGCTAAATTAGCGAATATTCATGAGTTTATTAATGCTTTGCCTGATGGATATAATACTGCCGTAGGCGAACGTGGCTTAAAGTTATCAGGTGGTGAAAAACAGCGCATAGCAATAGCTCGTGTCATTCTAAAAGGTTCACCCATTCTTATTTTTGATGAAGCAACTTCATCGCTTGATTCACAGTCAGAAAAAATGATTCTGGAAGCTTTGAGTTCTGTAGCTCAAACTCATACGACGCTCGTGATAGCACATCGTTTATCTACTATTACTGACTCAGATCAGATTCTAGTATTGGAACAGGGACGTATTATTGAGCAGGGAACTCACCAAATACTATTAGCGAAAAATGGCCTGTATGCTGATATGTGGGCACTGCAATTACAAGAGTCAGGTAATGAGAAAGATTAAAACCTGTCTTTTTAGGGGTTATTGATAAACTTTCTCTTTTAAATATTATTTTTCAGTGTGAAAAATACTATAATACGGTTCTCAATCGAGAGCAGAGGTTAAGCATGAGTCAAACTAAAGTTGATTTTACACCAGATATAAAGAAAGACTTAATGGAAAGTAGTTGCAGTGGAACTGAACCATTTGCTTTGCAAGTTCTTGATGACAGTATGGAGCCTGAGTTTAAAAAAGGTTGCATAATTATTATTGATGCATCAGCAATGGTTGAACACGAATGTTATGTTATGGCCAGTGTTGAAAATGGCTATATATTCAGACAGCTTTTAATTGAAGACGATCGTTATTATATTGCACCACTAAATGAAGCTTATATGCATGAGAAAAGAGAAATTTCTTTTGAGGCATTAGAAGGAAGAATCGTTCAGCAGGCTAGTCCTAAAGGTAAACGCAGTGAGCGTAAACGATATGACTAAGGTCAAGAGAGTTCAATGCAAAGGTGCAGAGAATATAAAGAAAAGTAAAAAATTGTTCTGTTAATTGCTGATTTTAATTGTAGGTTGGCCTTCAGGCCAATACGATTTTGTTATAATAAAAGACGAAATTATTATTGCATATTGCTCAATTGTAAAAGTAGAAGTTTTAGCCGCAGCGTCAGCCTGAAGGCTGACCTACAATACACATAACCATAAAAAATTTTGCGTTGAAATCTTTTGACCAATTATTACTTAGGTGCCATTTGGTCTTCACGAATAGTGCTGGTGAAATAATCTATTGCATTATCTTCATCCACTTCATTTCCGTCTTTATCAAATAAGGGCTGTTCGTAATCACTCCAGCCACGTAAGCCCGTTTTCAGTGAAACAACATTTGTGTAGCCCATTTTTTGCATCACTTCACATGCAAAAATACTTCTGTTTCCTGAACGACAGGCAACTATTACTTCTTTATCACGCGCTTCAACAAGCTGAGCAACAGTTTCTTCGTAGTCATATTCACAGGCCGTTTCAAGTACACCGCGTGGCACATTTATTGAGCCTTTAATATGCATAGCAGCAAATTCATAGGGTTCACGAATATCTAACAGTAGCAGCGATGAGTTTTGTAAAAAACGTTCTTCAAGATCCCATGGAAATATTTCTGTGACATTTTTTGCGCTTTCGGCTACGAGTTCATTAAATTTTTTCATAATATTTATGTCGTTTTGTTGAATCCACGCTCAACTGCCATAACCGCTGCTTCAACACGAGAATGTACATTGAGTTTACGCAATATTGCTTTTACATGCAGTTTAACAGTCCCATCTGAAATACCAAGATTTCTTGCTATGGCTTTATTACTCTGTCCTTCTGCTAATAATCCGAGGATTTCAGTTTCTCTTGGTGTCAGAACTGAAAAGGGACTATCGTCATCCACTACTTTGTCAGTAGTTTTTCCCTGAACAGCTTTAGCAAGTATAGGAGCAAGATCAGGAGCAACTACCGTCTTTCCCGCAACAATCTCACGTAATGCTAAAACCAGCTCATCGGGCTCCATGTCTTTCAATAAATAACCCTGTGCACCTGAACGAAGCGAGCTCAATAAATCATTTTCTTCTGTGCTTGTTGTTAGCATGACAATAGGAAGTGCTTCATTTTTTTCTCGTAACATTGTCAGTACTTCTAGCCCATTAATCCCTGGCATTCTCATATCAAGTAAAATGACATCCGGATTTAATTCATCGACGAGTCGTTGTGCATCATGACCACTTCCTACTGATGCAACAATTTCAATTCCCCTGCTGGTTAACAAGCCTTCAAGCCCAACGCGAAAGAGGGTGTGATCATCTATAAGTAGGATACGTAAATTTTTTGTCATGGTAACAAGTTCGGGCTAGGTGGAGTGACAAGAATCGTTTGTTTATTATCTTTTTCTGATGGCAGTTCTGAATGACCAAATTCAAGGAATATACGCGTTCCTTCGTTTGGTTCGCTTTCAATTTTAACGGTACCACCAATTCTTTTCGCACGTTCATGCATAATACTTAATCCTAAATGATCACCTAAAGTCACTTCTGAATCTGGTACATCTGTTATTCCAATACCATCATCTTCAATTAATATGCTGCAGTCACCCTGAGTATCACTTCGTAATCTCACACGTACAGTATGTGCCTGGCTATGCTTTCGTATATTATTCAAAGATTCCTGAATAATACGAAGCGCTTGTACTTCTATACTGGCGGGTAAATGTAAAACATTCCATTCTTTTTGCAAATATATTGAAATATCAGTTTGATATTGAAATCGCTCAATCAGATGTTCAACCGCCGGTATTAATCCACGTTTATCAATTGGAGCACGGAAGTGTGTAATTAACTCACGTAGCTCTGAATAGGCTTCATCAATATTGTTTTCTATTTTTTCAAGTTCATGCCATACATCAGGCTCTTTACCACCACGTAATGTTTCATCAAGCACACGTACCTGGAAACGCAAGCTAGCTAATGTTTGTGCTAATGAGTCATGGAGTTCATGAGCTAGTCGATTTCGCTCTTCCATTAATGATAGGCGTTTTGCTTCATCTTCAGAGCGTGCTTTATCAATCGCCATACCAAGATGTCGCCCGATACTGGTCAGTAAATTTTCAATTTCATCCTGGTTGTGGAACTCACGATTATTGACAAAAAGATTGTAGACGCCTAGCGTTTTGCCTCTGTATTGTAATGGTACAGCAATCATACCAATATCTTTTTCGTCATCATCAAAAAACGCCCGGCCAATAATTTTATCGCATTTGCTTACATCGTTCTGGAATAATACATCGCCATCTTTATATGCGATTCCACATAAACATTGATTAGATGGTATTATTTCTTCTCGCTTCATGAGATCGTCGTCAAGACCAACACTAGCAACTAAACGCATTTGGTCATCATCTGTTAATAATCGAACAGCGGCAGCCCGGGCGTGTACAACATCTTTTAATGTAAAAAGAAATCTTGTAAGAAGATCATCAAGATCGCGTGAAATATTTATGCTCGCTGCGACATCATATATAACTTCAAGTGAGTGAGTTTTACGCTGTATATTTTTGGTTTGTATACTTACCTGGCTTTGCATGTCGAGCGTCAAGGTTTCTAATCGATCGCTTAATACATTGATGCCTTTAAAAATATCGGTAAATTCACCTTGAGATTTTATTGATATGCGTGCGGAATAATTATCTTCAAGCATTTCTTCTGACCATTCACGAAGATTGTTAAGTGGTTGAAGAAAATTATGTTGAACTTGTTTTAATAATACCGAGAGCAAGTAGAGTGCTATAACAAAAAGAATAGGAATAAAATAAAAGAAAATAGTATTTTCTGTTGCAAGTGATAACATTCCGGCTATGAACAATAGAATAATAACAGCTGCTAAAGAAAATACAGTAGTACAAAGCGGACTTTTCCATATTGAAGGTTGTCCGCTTTCAATTACATTTTTATTCTTGATTTTTTTTTGTTTAGAAAAACTCATGGACTTTTATATCTAATCCTAAAAATGATGTTCTGTACCTGTTTCATCACTCTTGTAATTTGGATCGTTTGGATTTTTAAATATGAATTGCATTTCATCATGATCATCTAATTTAACAAAATCAAGTTCTGTATTTTTAAGTAACTCATAACATGAAGCAGATACAATAATTTTGACGCCTTCACTGTCAAAAAAAATGTCATCATCCATATCTCGATCAGCAAATCCCATTACATACTCAATACTTCCATCATTTTTTTGTTGAGCTGCAAGACGTAAACTCATGCCTTCAGCATTACCTTGTTTGGCAGATTCGAGGATTTGATCTGCTGCGGCTTTTGATACTGTAATCATAATAACTCCAAATATATTAAAACTAAAACTGCTTAATAACCTAGTAAAATAGTCAATTATAACAAATTAAGATTTAACCTGTCGAATGAATTCTACGAACTCTGAAACCCAGTGAAAACGGCTGGTATCACGTAAGTGTGCATAGTTTGCGAGTAAATTTTTATATATTAGGCCATCGTGTAGTCCTGAAATTCCACTGCCTCGTTTCATTTCATAGGCATATTTAATATTGGAATTTGAATCAATACTTTCAAGGTTTTTAAACCCGGAATAATGAAATTCATGAGCAGAAATTTGTTCATTTTCATTATCAGAACTTTTCTCAGGCCAGAGGAAATCATGGGTTCGCTTGAGACAGACATAACCTCGGCCTTGAGGTCTTTTATTCATAATAATGTCGGCATCAATGACACCAACCATTTCAGATTGCTTATTATCCCAGCTTATACTTTTACTTAAATACATTAAACCACCACATTCAGCGTAGGCTGGTAGGCCTGACTCAATTTGCTCTTTAATTTGCTTGCGCAAGCTAACGTTAGCTTCTAATTCAGTCATCCATGATTCAGGGAAACCACCACCAATGAATAAGCCATCAACTTCAGGTAAATTTTTATCGTTAAGCGTATCAAATTCAACTAGCTCAACACCTTCAGCACGAAAAGCATTTAGATCACCGGGATAATAAAAACCAAATGCAGCATCACGTGCAATCCCTACTTTAAGGCTGATGGGTTTTTGCTGTGTATTTAATGAGTATAATGTTGCAGGTAACGGCTTTGCTGTTGCCGCGATTTTAAGCAATAAATCAAGATTTACATATTTTTCAATAACGGCAGCGATCTTGGCAATGACATCGATTGTATTTGTCGCTTCATTACTCGGGATAAGGCCAAGATGTCTTTCTGTAATGTTGAGCTCATCTAGTCTTGGCACTGCACCAATTACAGTAATATCAGTGTATTGTTTGATGACGTCACGCAACTTTTTCTCATGGCGTGGGCCACCTACTTTATTTAAAATAACACCTGCAATCGTTATCTTATTATTAAAAGCCTGGTAGCCAAGCAGAAGTGGAGCGATACCCCGTGTCATCCCAAGGGTGTCAATTACAAGTACTACGGGGCTTTGTGTCAGTTCCGCAACTGCGGCGTTGCTGTTACTACCATCAATGGCAACACCGTCATACAAGCCTTTATTGCCTTCTATAAGCGAAATATCAGCATCATTAGAATACAAAGAAACTGTGGCTAACATCTCATCATCAGTCATCGTTTGGAAGTCGAGGTTATGACAGTCTCTGTCTGAAGCGCGAGATAACCACATAGGATCGATGTAGTCAGGTCCTTTTTTATAGGGTTGCACCTTTAATCCACGGGCGTTTAATGCAGCACATAAGCCGAGAGATAATGTGGTTTTACCAGAAGATTTGTGTGCTGCAGAGATTAATATTCGCTGCATTTTAGACCTCCCTAAACGTTAAAAAGAGGCCAGAACCCAAGCGGTTCTGGCCTCTTTAACGAGAGATTAGCTTATTACTTACTGTGGTGAGGATCTACAGCTTCATCAGCTAAAGATTCTGGTAAGAAGCGAAGTACTTTTACTGCAAAGGCAACCATAAAGAGTGCTACTGCAAAACCACCAAGTCCTAGTAAGCCTTCAGCAAGCGTAGGTTTATATGAATTAACTATACCATCAAAGAAAGAACTTGAGACTTCTTTACCTGGGAATAACTCTAATGGGTATGCTTGACCACCAATAATGATGACATACATCTGTGCTAAACCACCCAGAATGATAAAGATAGAGGCTACAGAGATAGCAGAGCGAGATGATCCAGTAGCTGGATGATAAATAATAGCTAATGGAATTAAGCTTCCTAAGATAATCTGACCATACCAGAATAACTGGGTATAGATCCCACCATCACGAAGGATAAATGCTTCAACACCATGATGCTCTGTTGCGTATAAATTTGTAAGATGTTGTGCAATAACAAAATAAAGAACACCCGCTACGAATACACCTAAAAGATTTTTTAAACGATTGAATGTTGCATCACCTAACGGACGATCAGTCCATTTATATGAAGCAATCACAATCAATAAGAAAATAGCTAAACCAAATGAGAATGACATGACAACAAACATGGGTGCCATGATTGCAGCATCATAAGCCTGACGTGCAACCAGGAAACCAAAGATTGAACCCGTACCAGTTGTTAACATTAAGCGCCAGATAAACGCAGACATACCTGCAATTTTACTGTATTTGTTGAGGTTACGTTGCAACATGGTCCACATGTATATGCCAACGATAGCAAAGAAACCGTTATATAAAATCATATTCCAGGCAAAGATAGATTTGAAATTATAATATGTCATAGCAATGATTAAACGATCAGGTCGACCTAAATCTAAAACCAATACCATTAATCCGCCAGCTAATAATGCTAATGCAACCAAGGTTGAAAGTGGTGCCAGTGGTTTATAGGCGGTTTTACCGAATACAGAAGATATAGAAGCCACATTTAGTGCACCAGATGCTGCAACTATGAGGAAAACGGCAAATACGTGCGGTAAACCCCACACGATTTGGTTGCTCATGCCCGTCACATAATGACCACCATGTTCCATATAAAAATGAGAACCAACAGCTGCAAGTACAAAACTGCCGAGGAGGGCGAGTAACATCCAATAATTGGTTGTATTACCGTCAATTTGTTTAAAAACTGGTTTTTTCATGTGAAGACTTCTCTTTACCTAATATTTATATTCAGTTTTATAAAAAGGTATTAATGATTAAAGGCCTTGATAACGTACGCCGGTGTTTAAACCAAGATCTGCACGTATTTGTTCGCCACCATGTTTTTTAAGTTCGATTGAAATTGGGCTATTTGCATCTTTCAAATCACCAAATATCATTGCACCGTGTTCAGCTTTACTACACGCGTCTACACATGCAGGATTTTCATCTTTATCAACTTTATGAGCACACATGTTACAGCTTTCAACCGTTCCAATTCCGCGTGGAGCTGTTGCTTTTTGTAGCTCAAGTTTTTCATGGACAAATGAACGTGCTTTATATGGGCAAGCCATCATGCAATAACGACAACCAATACAGATATGTTTATCAACTTGTACAATGCCATCTTCACGTTTCATTGACGCGCCAGTAGGGCATACGTCCACACATGGGGCTGTTTCACAGTGTTGGCACATTAAAGGTAATGATTGAACATGGCCTGTTTGTTTATCTGTAACAGTGACTTTGCGAATCCATTGCGCTTGTTGTTCTTTACTTGAATGGGTTTCGCTCGATTTTTGACCATCAACGCTGCCCCAACCATTTTCAGTTTTACAGGCAGTCACACAATCTGTGCAGCCTTTCGCGCATTTGCTGGTATCGATTAACATTCCCCAGCGATTTGCCGCGGATGCTTTGTCAGCATCTGATTTAGCATGAGCAAC
>JAPHTF010000186.1 GCA_026197095.1 Gammaproteobacteria bacterium | reverse complement strand
TCATTCTTCAGCCAGGTTATTACTTTTTTGACTCATTCTTATTCAAAGGGCACAAGCTCATCCTGGCCATTTTTTTCGATGAGCTGCTGAATTTTCTGTTCTGTTTCCTGAAGTGATTTTTGGCAACGACGAGTAAGGGCAATTCCGCGCTCAAAATCTTTTAATGATTCTTCAAGAGATTGTTCGCCATGTTCCATGCGTTCAACTAATGACTCAAGTTCAATCATGGACGCCTCAAAATCAAGCGAGTCAGTTTTTTTAGTTGATTTTTTGCTTGTTTTTTTCTTAGTTGAATTAGTCAAAATTGATTCCTTGGCCGTTGTCTTTTTTGCTTATTAGTCACTACTAAAGCGCGGCTAACTTAGCCTACCTGCTGACAATCGTCAAATGCTAGTGCCCTAAAATTAAAGAGGTTTTATTTGAGCGTAATGTTGACACTGAGTCTGGCATCAGCTATTTTTATTCTATCTTTTAGAATCAGTCTAAATGTATGGATTAGTCTTTATCACTTTAACAGCTAGGAGAGAAATATCATGGCTTTAAAAGGAAGTAAAACAGAGCAAAACCTCAAAGATGCATTTGCAGGTGAATCTCAAGCAAACCGTCGTTACCTTTATTTCGCAGCAAAAGCAGACGTAGAAGGTTATAACGATGTTTCAACTGTATTCCGTTCAACGGCAGAAGGCGAAACTGGCCATGCACACGGTCATTTGGAGTATTTAGAAGAAAGTGGTGATCCAGCAACAGGTTTACCCATTGGTTCAACTTCTGATAACTTAAAAGCATCAATTGCTGGCGAAACGCATGAGTACACTGATATGTACCCAGGTATGGCTAAAGCAGCACGTGAAGAAGGTTTTGATGAAATTGCTGATTGGTTTGAAACATTAGCTAAAGCAGAACGCTCACATGCTAATCGTTTCCAGAAAGCATTAGATGGTTTGGATGCTTAATCCACGCTAAATAATGTCGTAAATACGGGGTCTTTCATGACCCCGTATTTATTTAAGAAAAGCAATATATAAGGAAAATACTATGGCAATTCGTGAAGGTAATCTTGAAGCACCTACCCGTCATCCACTTGACTGGAAAAGTGAAAATTTCTATGACAAAGAAAACTTGTTTCAGGAAATGGAACGTATTTTTGATCTTTGTCATGGTTGCCGCCGTTGTGTCAGTTTATGTAATTCCTTTCCAACGTTATTTGACTTAGTCGATGAATCAGACACCATGGAAGTAGATGGTGTAAAAAAAGATGATTACTGGAAGGTCGTGGACCATTGTTATCTTTGTGATCTTTGTTATATGACCAAGTGTCCATATATCCCTCCGCATGAATGGAACCTGGATTTTCCACATGTCATGTTACGTGCTAAAGCGGTTCAATTTAAAGAACAAGGCACGAGTTTAAGAAATAAAATATTATCCTCGACAGATGCTGTAGGTTCGATAGCAGGTTTACCCGTTGTTTCACAAACAGTAAATTTTGTGAATAAGATTAAACCGGCTCGTAAAGTAATGGAATCCGTTATTGGTATTTCTGCTGATGCAAAGCTACCTAAGTTTGAAAGTAAAACTTTTCGTAAACGTTTTAAAGGCAGTTCAGTGACAGAAGCCGATGCTGGTGAATTAACGACAGGTAAGGTTGCTTTATTTGCAACATGTTATGGCAATCGAAATGAACCGGGTATGAATGAAGATCTGGTTGCTGTACTTAACCACAATAATATTCCAGTAGTCCTGGCTGAAAAAGAACAATGTTGTGGTATGCCAAAATTAGAACTGGGTGATTTAGAGGCTGTTGCAGCAGCGAAAGAAGTGAATATTCCAGTATTAGCGAAGTTGGTTGATGAAGGGTATGACTTAATGGCATCCGTTCCATCATGTGTGTTGATGTTCAAGCAGGAACTACCTTTAATGTTTCCTGACGATGAAGATGTGAAAAAAGTGCAGCAAGCTTTTTGTGATCCGTTTGAATACCTGATGTTGCGTCATAAAGAAAATAAATTAAAAACTGAATTCCCGAATGCGTTAGGTAAGATTGCTTATCATGTTGCCTGTCATTTGCGGGTACAAAATATCGGGTTAAAAACCAGGGACGTTTTACAGCTGATACCCAATACAGAAGTCATGCCAATTGAACGTTGTTCAGGTCATGATGGCACATATGCAGTGAAAAAAGAGTTTAATGCAATATCAAACAAAATATGTCGTCCCGTAGTGAACAAAGTTAAACAAGCAGAAGCAGAGCATTATACGAGTGACTGCATGATGGCAGGTCATCATATCGAAAATAATTTAGATGATGGAAGTCATGCGAAACATCCTATGACATTGCTGAGAATGGCTTACGGTTTATAATTAATTATCCGCGATAGAGTTATTATAGTTAACGACAAATCAGGTTAGAAAAATGACAAATTTAAAACGTGAAGATTTAATGTCACTTGAAGAGTACGCAGAAAAACGTGCGGAATTTCGGGCGCAGGTATTAGAGCTTAAGAAAGTACGTAACATTGCACTCGGTGATCACGCAACATTGTATTTTGAAAATGAACAAACTATTCGATATCAAATTCAGGAAATGTTACGTATTGAAAAAGTATTTGAAGCTGACGGTATTAATGAAGAGCTTGAAGCCTATAACCCGTTGATTCCAGATGGACGTAACTGGAAAGCGACTTTCATGATTGAATATGGTGATGTTGAAGAACGTCAAAAAGTATTGGCAACATTAGTGGGTGTTGAAGATAAGGTCTGGGTTCAGGTTAATGGTTTTGATAAAGTTTATGCCATAGCCAATGAAGATCTGGAACGCAGTACAGCCGAAAAAACCTCTGCTGTGCATTTTATGCGCTTTGAACTCAGCGCTGATATGGCTAAAGCAGTAAAAGAGAACGAAGCGATTTCAATGGGAATTGATTATGATGGATTTAATCAAATAGTCAGTCCAATCGCTGAATCCTCTCGCCTCTCTTTGATGAGCGACATTCAGTAATTTAGTCATTTACGAAAAAGGCGAGCATTATGCTCGCCTTTTTTATTTGTTCTGGATTTATTGAGCCTTGCTCAGAATTTAGTTATCTATTTGAAAACTATCACTATTGTAATGTTTGAATGATGCCCGTAATATCATTAGCCTTACAATATAGGCAATTTATGAAACTTATTTCATTTTGGCAAAGAATCACACGTAATCGAAAAAATAAAGCTCATCCTCTCGAGCAAGATGTGAATAATTCAGCGCCCAAAATAATTCATCGAAAAGAACACGCGCTTTCACGCAAAGATATAAGCGAGCACGCACTTAAAGTGTTATATCGCTTAAAAAAGGCAAGTTACGAAGGGTTTCTGGTCGGCGGAGGTGTACGAGACTTATTGTTGGGCCTGCATCCAAAAGATTTTGATGTGGCAACAAATGCAACTCCAGAACAAGTCAGAAAATTGTTTGGTAATTGTCGATTAATTGGACGGCGTTTCCGCCTGGCTCACGTTCATTTTGGCCGAGACATTATTGAAGTTGCTACATTCCGTACATCACATGATCAAGCGGGAAGTGATCAAAATAGCGGTGATGGTGTTACAAAAGATGGCATGATCGTACGTGACAATGTTTTTGGTTCACTTGAAGATGATGCATGGAGGCGTGATTTCACGGTTAATGCGCTTTATTACAATATTTATGATTTTTCGATTGTGGACTATACCGGTGGCTTAAAAGATATCGAGAATAAAAATATTCGTATAATTGGTGATGCCGATGAACGGCTACAAGAAGATCCGGTTCGTATGCTACGCGCAGTACGTTTTGCTGCAAAATTAAACTTTAAAATAGAAGATTCTTTATCAGCGAGTATTAAAGCCAATATTCATTTGCTCGATGGTGTGCCAACAGCACGGTTGTTTGAAGAAGTCCTTAAATTATTCCTGCATGGTCATGCGCTTGCTTCTTATGAGCTGCTTAAAGAATATGATTTATTAAAACATTTATTCAGACAAACAGCAGACAATCTGGATGATACAGGCGATCGATTCATTACCCAGGCATTAATCAATACTGATGTGCGTATTAAGCAAAACAAACCGATTGCACCTGCGTTTCTGTATGCAGCATTATTGTGGCCTGCAGTAAAAGCAGAAATGGATAAACTAAAGTATGAGGATCTTTCTTTGCTACAGGTGTATCAAATTGCAGGACAGAATGTATTAGAGAACCAGCTAAAGCAAATATTAATCCCAAAACGTTTTGGGATTCCTATGCGTGAAATCTGGACCATGCAAGCTCGCTTAGCCTCACGTAAAGGAAAACGCCCACTTAAGTTATTACCTGTTCCGCGTTTTCGTGCATCGTATGATTTTCTTTTGTTGCGCGAGCAGTCTGGTGAGACACAACTCAAGGAGCTTTGTGAGTGGTGGACAGACATTCAGCAGGTGAGCGAAGAAGAACAGTTAACAATGTGTAAAAAAGTAACTATGGGTGGCCATAAAAAAGGAAAAAGGCCACCTAAAAAAAAGAAACTAAAAATAGTTAAAGAGAATGGATAAAGTATTTATTGGTTTAGGCAGTAACCTGGATTCGCCAGTGTCCCAGCTTAAGAATGCCATTGAGTCCTTAAAGCAACTTGAAACACTGACTATTCAAAATGTATCAAGTTTTTACAGTAGCTCTCCTATGGGACCACAAGATCAACCTGATTATATTAATGCCGTTATTGAAATCAGCTCTGTTTTAACTGCAGAACAGTTACTCGATGAATTACAGAATATTGAAAATGAGCAGGGGCGTGTTCGTAAACAGCGGTGGGGCGCACGAACGTTGGATCTTGATATTCTGTTGTATGGAAATGATGTGATCGATTCTGAACGTTTAAGCGTACCGCATAGCGGAATAAGTGAACGAAATTTTGTATTATATCCATTACGTGATTTAGTTGATTCAAATTTTATCATCCCCAACTTAGGAAAAATAAGTGCATTATTGGCCAACTGTCCTATGGATGGAATTAAACGGTTAAATGATATATGAGTGCTGCTGAAAATAAACATGGCTTTATTGTTGTTGAGGGTCCGGTTGGAGTGGGTAAAACTACTTTGGCAAAGCGACTTGCTGAATCGTTTAATACTGATTTATTACTTGAAGGTGCGGATGAAAATCCTTTTCTTAATAAGTTTTATGAAAATCAGAAAAATGTTGCTTTCCAGACTCAACTATTTTTTTTGTTTCAACGCGCACAGCAAATGCAGGACTTACGGCAAACTGATATGTTTCGACCTGTCCATGTTGCAGATTTTATTATGGAGAAAGATCGCCTGTTTGCTGAGTTAACCCTGGATGAAGAAGAGTTTAAGCTGTATCAACAGGTTTATCAGCATCTTACCATCGATGCACCCGTTCCGGACCTGGTGATATATTTGCAGGCACCCGTAGACGTTTTACGTAAACGTATTTCACAACGTGGCCGCTCTTACGAAAAATCAATGGATAGTGATTATCTATACAGGCTTAATGAAGGTTACGCACGTTTCTTTTATAACTATACTCAATCACCTCTGTTGATTGTTAATGCTGAAGAAATTGATCTTGTAAGCAATGAAAATGACTATAATTTATTGTTAGAGCAAATTAAAAAAGTAAAAAGTGGACGGCATTACTTTAATCCTATATCGGTTTCAATATGAGCTTAATGACTGTTAAATATTTACAAGAGCTTAAAGATCGTAATGAAAAAATTACGGTATTAACAGCGTATGATGCAAGTTTTACCAAACATCTGGAGCAAGCAGGTATTGAAGTCATCTTGGTGGGTGATTCCCTTGGCATGGTGGTGCAAGGGCATGATTCAACGGTTCCGGTTACTGTTGACGATATGGTTTACCATACTTCAATGGTCTCCCGGGTACGTGAACGTGCTTTACTCATCGCTGACATGCCTTATCATTCGTATCAAAATAAAGACCAGGCATTAGAAAATGCAAAACGCTTAATGGATGAAGCCGGTGCCGATATGGTGAAGTTTGAAGGTGCAGGTGAGCTTGTTGCTATTGCTGAGCACCTGATTAAAAATAATATCCCTGTTTGTGGTCACTTAGGTTTATTACCACAATCCGTTGAGGAGCTGGGGGGATATAAAGTTCAGGGGCGTGAACAAACTGCGGCAGATAAAATGATTGAAGATGCGCAGGCATTAGTAGATGTTGGTGTGGAAATCATTGTTTTGGAATGTATACCCCAAATTTTAGCAAAACGCATAACGACGGAAGTAGATGTGATCACTATTGGCATTGGCGCAGGTGTCGATGTCAGCGGACAAGTACTTGTGCTTTATGATTTGTTAGGCATCACTCCCGGAAAACGCCCCAAATTCAGTAAAGATTTCCTTAAAGAACTTGGTCAAGGCAAATCAGTAACGGATGCAATTGCCAATTATGTTAAAGCAGTTAAAGATTTATCATTTCCTGCACAAGAGCATAGTTTTAATTAATTTAAATTATGCATAACGCCATTCCGGCTAAATTCCTGCTGGAATGACGAGCTTTTTAGTCATCTTATGCATTAATTGAAACATTTTTTATCCCGGTTTCAGGTTGTGTAGTTCAATAGTTTTATATTAACGGGACAGCTATAGTCTTTTTGTATGGCGAGTCGTTCCTGGAATAGTCTTTAAATATTATAATTCGTTAGGTTAAAAAATAATTTTTATTT
Source organism: Gammaproteobacteria bacterium (assembly GCA_026197095.1). Lineage (GTDB taxonomy): Bacteria > Pseudomonadota > Gammaproteobacteria > UBA6429 > Thiohalophilaceae > JAGLTQ01. The sequence continues at coordinate 5,136 of JAPHTF010000186.1, read as the reverse complement.
TAAAATTATCGGCTCTAACAAAACGATATTGTTAAAATTACTTATATATTCTTTAACAAGAAAATTCTTTTTAGCACCTGATTTATCTTTGACTTCGACAACTAATTTTTCAATTTCAGTTAGTGATGGTGTATCCATAATGGTTAAGTCAAGATTGAATGTCCCTGTCGAAGAAACGTTTGTCATATCCAAAATACTGCCATCGCTTTCTTTTACCATTACCACTATGCCGGATAAATTAGGCGCGATTATTTTACCTCTTAAAACAGCAGCTAATTGCTCGGCATAAAGAATATTTGAATTTAGTATAGTGAGTGTAACTATTAATAAAATCCGTTTTGCCATAACTTTTTACCGTTTAATTCTTCTGTTTTTACCGTTTAATTCTTCTGGAGGATCAATAAATTTTAGGCGATAATTTATGGGGAAGATATGATTTGCATCATAAAAATTAAGTTAATTGATTTTTAAATCGGGAATATTGCATGCTGCACGTTTTGCGACACGTTATGGACAGAAAAATGTAATTTTTAGTTCCACGTTTACCTTCATAAAAGCATTGTCTGCAATTATCGGATGGTTGGAAATATTTGTTCTTAAATTTTCGAGAACAAACTTCCCATCTGTAATGTAATGTAACTTAACTTTATTGTTCGCCCCATTTTTTCGCATCTTCGACAGTTTTAAATATTTCACAATCAAAAAAATTATTTTTCATCGAGTCCCGGTAGCTTTTTGCTAAATTTGCATGAGCATTTTGATTTATAATAATGGCAATTTTAAATTTACCTTTTGTATCAGAAATAATGTCATCCGTTGATGCATATATTTTTGTGTGGTTTGTATCTATTAACAGACTGGAGACTTCTGTGAAGTCATTAATTAAATATTTAATTATTGGGAAACGTGGATGAGATTGGAGTTCAAAGTTTGACATTAAAATTTCTTCGCCAGTTACAACCCCTGTGAATTTTCTGTATAAGTAATGGGTTTTCCAGGTAAGTGTGTTAGGCATAACTTTTAGTTGATGTGTAAAAAATAAAATTTAACGCGTTTATATGAAGAGTCTGTCGAGTCATGGACTATTTTGCAGAAATATATCGCAAATATTGCTAGTGATTTACCCTGGATTGTTATTTGAGATAATAAAAGCAGGTATGGTAGCGGTGGGCGGACTCGAACCGCCACTTCCGAAGAAAATGGATTTTGAATCCATCGTGTATACCAATTTCACCACACCGCCATAACCTTAAGACTGACCTTTTCACATATTTTGAAAACATCATCAGATGTGAAAGGCGGGCTATTATAGGGCACATCTATGGATGATGCGAGCCCTACAGGGTTAAATTTCATACCCGCCTGGAATTGGCGCTGGTATTTTTGTATGTGGGCAAATAAACTGCGCAGCTCAACTTTGCCCTGTTTTAGAGAATATTATGCGCCGTACGGATTTCACCTTTGACTTACCTGAGGAACTGATTGCCCAGCAGCCGGCTGCAGAGCGCACGGCAAGTCGACTGCTGGTGCTTGATGGGAACACAGGAATTTGTGCAGATAAAAAGTTTACTAATCTGATTGATTATTTACACGCAGATGATGTGCTGGTTTTTAATAATACCCAGGTTATTCCCGCGCGCCTGCATGGCAAAAAATCTACGGGCGGAAAAATTGAAGTGTTGGTTGAACGTATCGTTGATAACCACACGGCGTTAGCACATATTCGAGCCAGTAAATCCCCTAAGCCAGGAACAGTGTTAACTTTTGAGCTCGGCATAGAGGCAAAAGTCACGGCCAGAGAAGGTGATTTATTTATTGTCGTTTTTTATAACGAAAATCAAGATAAAAATACTGTATTGGATATTCTCAATGACATTGGTCATATGCCGCTTCCGCCATATATCCAACGTGAAGATGAATCATTTGATCAAGAGCGCTATCAAACTGTTTATGCCGAAAATCCAGGTGCTGTTGCCGCACCTACAGCCGGATTACACTTTGATGAAAAAATGCTGCAACAGTTATCAGACAAGGGTATTGAACAGGTTCATGTGACCTTGCATGTCGGTGCGGGAACATTTCAACCTGTCCGGGTTGATGATTTAAATGATCATCACATGCATAAAGAATGGATTGAATTAACAAAAGAGAATTGTGAAAAAATAAACAAAGCAAAAGAACAAGGGCGCCGTATTATTGCAGTAGGGACGACCAGTGTGCGTTGTCTTGAATCTGCGGCTTTATTCTCTAATAAAGAAGGAAAATCAGACCCTTATCCATTAGAGCCCTATAAAGGTGAAACCGATATCTTTATTACCCCCGGTTATGAGTTTAAGGTGATTGATGCGTTAATCACAAATTTCCACTTATCTGAATCAACATTGCTCATGCTCGTTTCAGCCTTTGCCGGTTATGAAAATATAAAAAATGCCTATCAACATGCTATAAAAGAAAAATACCGTTTTTTCAGTTATGGTGATGCCATGTTTCTGACTCGAAATTAGAACAAAAAAATTTCAACGCAAAGGCGCAAAGACCGCTAAGTTTTTTAATTTTATTTTTACTAATGTGAGTAGCCTGATTTTTTGTTTTACAATACTGACAGTGGCTAATCATACATTAGGGTTTAATTATGTTTTGCTACAATTGTAATCTTTGCGTGACTCTGCGTTCTTTGCGCCTTTGCGTTGAGGCTTTTAATTTAATATTTGAGTAAATAGATGAAATTTGAACTTGATAAAACAGAAGGTTTTGCCCGTCGTGGTCGGTTAGTGTTTGAACGCGGTAGCGTTGAAACGCCTGCGTTTATGCCTGTTGGCACTTACGGCACGGTTAAAGCGATGACACCTGAAGAATTAACCGATCTCGGTGCGCAAATAGTTTTAGGTAATACATTTCATTTAATGCTCAGACCCGGTACTGAAATAATAAAGAAACACGGCGACTTACATAATTTTATGCACTGGCAGGGGCCTATACTAACTGACTCAGGTGGCTTTCAGGTGTGGAGCCTGGGTAAATTACGAAAAATCACTGAAGAAGGGGTGAAGTTTAATTCACCGATTGATGGCAGTAAGGTGTTTATGGGGCCTGAGGAATCCATGCAGGTACAGCGTGATTTGGGCTCGGATATTGTGATGATTTTTGATGAATGCACTCCCTATCCGGCGGAAGAAAAAGAAGTACGCGAATCAATGGAACTTTCTTTGCGCTGGGCCAAACGCTCTAAAGAAGCCCATGGTGATAATCCATCGGCATTATTTGGCATTGTTCAGGGTGGGATGTATGAAAGCTTACGTGAAACCTCACTAAATGGTTTAAAGGAAATTGGCTTCGATGGTTATGCGATTGGTGGCTTATCAGTCGGTGAGGCAAAAGAAGAAATGATCAAAGTGCTGGATCATTTAAAAACGCGTATGCCAGAAGATCATCCGCGTTATTTGATGGGTGTGGGTACACCGGAGGATATTGTTGAAGCCGTGCGTCGTGGGATTGATATGTTCGACTGTGTAATGCCGACGCGAAATGCACGAAATGGCTTTTTATTCACCAGTAAGGGCATGGTGAGAATCCGCAATGCAAAATATGCGGATGATACCGGACCGGTCGATGATGAATGTGATTGCTACACCTGTAAAAATTACAGCCGTTCTTATTTGCGTCATTTAGACAAAACCAAAGAAATTCTTGGTTCACGACTAAACACCATCCACAATCTCTATTATTATCAGCATGTTATGGCGGGATTGCGCGATGCAATTGCGAAGGGTGAATTAGATAAATTCGTCACGGAATTTTATGCGAAACGCGACCAATTGGTGCCGGCTGTGTCATAATGCCGCGCAACTATTATTGAAACTATAATCGAACAATTATTAAAAGGTTTAAAAAATGAGCTTCTTTATTTCAGATGCAGTCGCAGAAGCGGCTCCAGCAGCACAACAGGCTGATCCAATGACATCATTAATTTTCTTTGGCGGCATGATTCTAATTTTTTATTTCATCCTGATTCGTCCACAATCAAAACGTGCAAAAGAGCATCGTGAGCTCGTTGGTGGTTTATCTAAAGGTGATGAAGTGGTAACAAATGGCGGCATGTTAGGAAAAATTACTGATGTTAGTGAACAATATGTAACATTAGAAGTGGCTGACAATGTACAAATAAGAATTCAAAAAGCTGCTGTTGCAACTGTGTTACCTAAAGGTTCATTAAAAGCAGCACAAAAGGACTAAATTGTAGGTTGGCCTTATAGTACCCCTCAAAATAATATATTTAAGAGGGTATCAGGCCAACAGATGTCGGGCTTAAGCCCGATCTACATTTTAAATAATTCGATTCAGGTATACCCACTATGTTAAATCAGTATTCTCCCTGGAAGTACATGTTACTTCTTGTTGTTCTTGTTGTTGGTAGTCTTTACGCTTTGCCTAATTTATATGGTTCAGATCCCGCCATTCAGATTTCAGCAACTCGAAATAATACCGTTGACACTCAGACCGAAAGTAAAGCGCTTGCAGCGTTAAAAGCCGCTAATATTACTCTTCGCAGCTCAGTGCTGGATAAATCAGGTTTGCTATTACGTTTTGAAGGCGTTGAGCAACAACTTCAAGCAGCGGATGGAATACGTGATGCACTCGGAGATGGATATACGGTTGCGCTTAATCTGGCTCCTGCAACACCAGGCTGGTTAAGAAGTATGAATGCGTTACCAATGTATCTTGGTTTGGATTTACGTGGTGGTTTGCATTTTTTAATGGAAGTCGATACAGAATTAGTATTGCGTCAGGCGATGGAAAGTAATGCAAATGATATTCGAGGTGCATTAAGAAAGGAAAAAATTCGCTATTTATCCGTTCGTGATAGTCAGGAACAAGTTACAGTAAAATTTCGTTCAGCTGATTTGCGTGACAAAGCCATGTCCGCAGTACGTTCTGAGTTAAACGATTTGGATTTAAGTGAATATGAAGAAGACGGTGCATTTTATTTTTCAGCCGCATTAAAAAATACCGCATTAGTTTTGTTAAAAAAATCTGCGCTGCAACAAAACGTAACAACATTGCGTAATCGTGTAAATGAATTGGGTGTTGCTGAACCGGTTATACAACAGCAAGGTGATAACCGAATTGTTGTTCAGT
>JAPHTF010000011.1 GCA_026197095.1 Gammaproteobacteria bacterium | reverse complement strand
CTCGCATTTCGTGCGACCTCCTGCACAGTCGCAGACATTTCATTTATTGCTGTTGCCAGCTGATCGGTTTCTAATTCCTGTCTGGAGGCGCCTTCATGGGTTTTGCCGGTAACATTACGCATTTGCAGTGCGGTTGAGCTTAACTGAGCGGTTGTGTTGGTGATCTGGTTGACTATATTACGTAAACCACTTTGCATACTTTCCATTGCTTTGAGTAACTGCCCCGTTTCATCCTTGGCAGTAACCTGAATATCACTGCTTAGATCTCCATCTGCAATACGTTGTGCAACTTTGACGGCTAAACTAATAGGGCGAGTGATCCCGCTGGCAATCCACCAAACAACACCCTGCACGGCTAAAATAATAAGCAGGATAATCACCGCCAGGTTTGTTGCAGCTTCTTTAAAGGCATCTGCTTTGCTTTGTAACATATTGTTAAGGTAATTTTTAGTTTCAGCTTTTACTGATGCTATTTGTGAGATAGTACGATTATGATTGTAACCAAGCACAACTTTGCCTAATGTTTCCCCATCTGAAACAATAGGTTTTTCAAGTAAAGTCTCCTTAGTAATTGATTTCTTGTCACCCGACTCGCCAAGAATATTACCTGCCTGATTAATGAAGGCGACATATGAAATATCAATATCTTCGGTCGCCACCCGGGCATAATTTAATAGTGCAGACAGGTCAAAAGAAGCAATGGCACTTGGCGCAATTTGGGTCAACATCTTTAACAGCTGTTTTGCCTTAATTTCATCCGACTCTTTATTTGCGGTATTTTGTTTGGCCGTAATATTTTCAACAACATTATTGGCATCCCCAAGCAAAGCATCAAGAGTTTTATCCTGCAACGAGAGAATGAAGCTTGCACCTATACTTAATAATATCACCACAGTTAATCCCATTGCTGCGCTGAATTTTGTAACCAGACTTAAATTATTAATTGCATTTTGTAGTGTTGATAAACGCATGATTACTTCCTTATTACTTTCTTAGTTTAATAGCTGTAACAACGGACAATGTATATTTGTTATTTATTGTAAGGTTCTATCTTAAGCACCTTAAGAGCGGCCTTTATTCCATCCATCGATACCGGTTCAATAAAGCCGTTGATCTTAGCTTTCATTGCTGCTTCATCTTCAGGTTTCAAAGCTAAAATGGCTTTTTTTACCTTATCTATTTTTGCTACATCAGTACCTTGCAGGCTGCTCATATACCACTCAGGATAGAGTGTTGTTGACCTTACAAACGGAAAACTACTGTCCGCAACTTTATCAACAACAACAAATTCATCCATTTTGATTTTATTTTCCTTTTGCATGTTTTCTAAAATTCCGGTACGAACAAATGCAGCATCAATAATCCCTGCTTTTACAGCAAGAACGAGATCATCCTGTTTTTTACCTTCTTGAAAAGAAGCAAAATCTTTGTGTGGATCAATCCCTTTTTTATAGAGATGATATGTTTGAAAGGTATAGGCTCCGGCCGCTCTTCTAAATTTGAGTGACATGACTTTTTTACCTTTCAGGTCTTCTGCTTTAGTGATACCACTCCCTTTTTTTGCCACTATGACACCAGCAAATTGACTGCCACTTAATTTATTGAGTGTGGCTTGCGGAGTGGCGCCATGGACATCCTGTAGTATCACCGCCTGGGTTGGGTTAGATAACATAAATTCAACTTCTTTATTTGTTGCTGCGCTAATTAAATTTTTTGGTGAATAAGGTTTTATTACAATATTGTCACCAATTTTCTCTCCAACATACTCCCCAAATGCTCGCCATTGTTTCATTGCTTTCAGCTCGCCACGTGGCGCGAGTACACCAATAGTGGTTGTTGCATATATTGAGGTTGATGCAACAGTTAAGAGCAGGGTTAATAAACCGTTAGTAATAAAAAATTTACTATTGAACATTATTTCAAATCTCCTTAAACAATCCCTTAGCGTTTAAATTTAAATAAGCTATCGGCGTATTTAAAATAATCTTGAGTGCTGTAATAACTTAGAGACTTATATGCTTATATTTAAGTATGTGTTGAATTTTTATAAATTAGTGAAGTGCAATCGATTATTTTTATTTTATGATCTTAATCACATATTTAAATAAATATTGAATATAATTTTTACATAACAGAAATGAATTCAATAAATTTTAAAAAGGAACGGGATTAAATGATATACAAATTGTAAGCTGTTAAATTGCTGACTGTTTACTGACATCATGATGATGTAGATATTGATGAGAGTGAAATAATACAGCGCAAGGTTTGAATTAAATTTTAAAGTGTGTTCTAGTTTGCATTCTGCATTAAACATTTAATATATAAATGCAAAACGAAACAAAAAATAATAATTAAACACTTAAAAATAAAGTGTATGTGTTTTAAAAAATAAATCACACCATAAAAAATATTAGAAATCTAATTAGAAATTAAAATAGTCATAAATCACTTACAGTTTGAGTCGTCTGTAAAACAGGGAAATTGAAATGCTAAAGGAATTTCAGGACGCTGCTCAGGCTGCAGAAAGGAAAGAAAGGTTAATGGCTTTTATACCCGCGATCGTGGGTATGCTTTTCTTAATCGTATTTGTGTTAGCTTTTCAACACACACATTTCTCCCCTGAAATATCCATGCCGTTCTCACAGTCAGAAAAAATAACAAATCAAAATTTTTACCCGGGTTCAAAAACTAAAAAAAATAGTAATGGAGTTATCCAGTTTAAAAGTTAGCTGTAAATTAATTGAAATTATCTTAGGTAAACGTTAAAGAAGTTTTAAGTTTAAGTAATAGCCGTAATAACTAAAAAAAGTAAAGTGTCATAACTGAGTTTTGTTGTACCAGTTGAAGGATAAACGCAGTATTAACAAAGGATAAGGGGTGCACATGTATACAATAAAACGGTATTTCGTTTTCATCCTCTGTTTATGTATGTCGAGCTACAGTTTTCCTGTGTTCGCATATGCATTAGACAATGAAGGTGAAATTTCTAAAGTAGAACTCAGTGATGAAGCAATGGGTGAAATCCAGGGGGCAGGTAATATTGATGCCACTATGCTTGATTATAAAGTGGGTGGTACACAGGCTCAGGCAATAATAGTCAATCGCTCAGGTTTGAATGCAAGCTACGCACTGGAAGTGCTTGACTACAATAGCAATGTTCTCGAAATTTTAGATGAGGGCATGATTGGTACGGGTGCTTTAAAAATGGTTACTGGCACACCTACATTGCCTGGAACTCAAAATAGAATTGTGCGTATTCGATTACAATCTACAAGTGGACACGTTTCAGTTGATACATCAATTGCCGTTTCATCGGTTGATTCGGATATAGATGGGATTAGTGACTGGAATGAGAAGAAGCACGGATTAAATCCGTATTTTGCTGACGATGCATTACTAGATAATGATGGTGATACTTTAAGTAACATTGACGAAATTAATATTCATCGTACTGATCCAAATAAAGCGGATACAGATGGCGACGGTCTTGCGGATAATCTTGAGTTGCAAAACAACCTCAATCCATTGCTTGCATCAGATGCAACCTTAGATGCAGATAGTGATTATGTTACGAATATTGATGAAATCCTTATTCATAAGACTAACCCGTATGTAGCAGATCCCGGGCTAGCTAAAGATACTGATGGCGATGGAATTCTGGATCTTGTTGAGGTTACTTTAGGTATGGATCCTAATGATGCTGTAAGCCGAACAGTTGGTTTAGATACATCAGCGGACAAACATATCGCTCATGTTTTGAATCGCACAACGTTTGGTTTAACGCCAGAGTTACTTGAGAGTGTTAAGGTCGATGGTTTAAATGTATGGTTAGAAGGGCAGTTATCAGGTGTAGATTTTGTGAATGATAATGCTCAGGTTATGCGTGAAAATAGCCATCCAACATTTGATGAAATTGAAAAAGTGGGTGCTATTCGCCCGGTGCATTCAAATAAGCAATTACAAGCACGTATGGGCTTATTCTGGGACAATCATTTCAGCACATCAATCACAGAAACACGATGGGATTCAGAACTACATGAAGAAGATCTGTTTTTCCAAAATGCCTTTGGTAATTTTAGGACCTTACTTGGCATAAGTGCAAAAAGCCATGCTATGTTGAAGTACCTGGATTTACTTAAAAGTACTGCTGCAGGTGCAAATGAAAATTATGCACGTGAAGTAATGGAGTTGCATACCCTGGGCACCACTATTACTGATGGTGATTATAGCGGTGTTGATATCGCTGAACTTGCTCGTATATTTACTGGTTGGTCAGTTTATTTAGACACGACAGAAGTGAGTCGGTATAAATCACAAAGAAGTGAAAATGTATTATACGATTCTCTTTTCTATAAATTTAAATTCAATGCTAGCAAGCATGATGTCACTGCAAAAACATTCTTAGGTGAAACTTTCCCTGCGGGTGAAGGTGTGGCTGAAGGTGATCGTGCCCTGGATATGCTAGCTGTTCATCCTTCAACAGCTAAGTTTATTTGTCTTAAATTAGCCCGTCATTTTATAGAGGATAATCCTAACGCTGGAATGCTTGCTGAGTGTGCAAATGTATTTATGAATAATAAAGATGCGCCGAATCAAATGGGCCAGGTAGTGCGGTACCTGCTTGATTCAGAATATTTTAATTTCTTTAACAATCAGCGTAGTAAATTTAAAGATCATCAGGAATATGTCTTTAGCTTGGCAAGATTAGCTAACTGGAGTGCGGTTGGAAACTTACCCGCAACAGGCGGAGTCATTGGGAAAAATGTTGTTGGTGACATTGCTGAGGCAATGGGGCAACGACAGTTTGCTAAAGAAGAACCTACAGGCTGGGAAGAAGATGTTGCCGGTGGCTGGTTATCTGCAAATAGCGCATTACATCGTTTCCGAGAAGGCAATAGCATGTCATTAAGTGGTAATACAAAACTCGCTGAAGAATTTAAAGCAAAGGGAATAACAAGTTCTAAAGATGTATTAGCGAATATATTCCTTATGATGTTAGGCGGCCATTATGATCAGAAACATATGCTCATGGGCTATGGCTTCTTACATCCAAATAATGCCACGTTTGATTTGAATACACTCAGTCCGTATATAGCTGATGCACGAATTAGACTCTTAATTTCAAGGCTTGCACAAATGCCTGAATTCAGCGCTCATTGATAAGGGAGATAAAGACCAATGGAGATTAAAAGAAGAGATTTTTTGAAGACCACGGGTGCTTTACTGGCGTCGACAAGTGTACCGATGCTCAGTTTGTTCCCTGGCAAAGCCAATGCAGCGATTGTGCCTAATCCGAAGAAATTAGTTGTTCTATTACTGCAAGGTGGTAATGATGGGATGAAT
>JAPHTF010000156.1 GCA_026197095.1 Gammaproteobacteria bacterium | reverse complement strand
GATCAAAAACAACAACTTAACAAAATAACCATTAATACCAGAGCAAAATCACGTCATTGCGATGGAATAAAATGACTGAAGCAATCTCATGATGAAGAGGCTAAAACTTGAGATTGCCGCGTCAATACTGAAAAACACCTGTTTTTCAGTGTTTCCTCGCAATGACGGATTCGTAATATTTTGTGGGCATAAAAAAACCGTTATCAATCCTGCTTTAATAACGGTTTTTCAAATAGCCAGGTTTTACACCGGGGCTGAAAGGAACGTCATTTTAAGTTAATTGTTGAAATTCCCATCTCTTCCATCATTGTGGCGTAATAACCTCTGGCGCCTTTTCCCATGAAATAGTAATTTTTCATGTTTGCACTTTCTAATGCATATTGTAACCAACGAACCTGTTTACCGACTTCATCATAGATATAAAGTGTTTTGTTATCATTTCTCGCTTTGTAGATAAAGTTTTTCAGCCTCTCTTCATTATCAAGACTAATCCATGACTCTTTGCCAGGAAAAAAGCCAGCTGCGCCACGTTGAAATTTATCACGAACATCCAGTACAACATTTCGGCTGCCGGTATTAAAAATATTGTAGCCAAATTTTTCAGGCGTTAATAAACGTGATTTAAATTTTGCAGAAGGGATGATATCGGAAGCTTTAACCGGGCTTACCCCAAATAATTCAGCCTGATCAGGATATGTTTGAGCCCACTCGAACATGCCGGCATCATAAGCGGATACATCTTTGATTTTAGCCTGCAGACATTGTTTAGAGGCAATATAGGATTTCATGCATGTCCGGCCATTACAGTAGAAAACAATGGGTTTATTGGTAATTTTGCGCAGCTCTTTGATTGCTTCTACAAACGTTTTGCTGGAAACCGGGATATTCCTTGCCCCTTTTATACGTAAAGTCTTAAATTCCAGGGGAGAACGCGTATCAATAATGACAACGTCGTTCATTTTGTTGATTAACTGGTTTTTCTCAACAACGGCTACTTCTGGGTACTTGGCACGACCAGGGAAACTGTCCGCAGCAGCAAATACTGACGAGACCATTATTGCATTAAGTAAAATTAGGAAAGCTAAGTTATTCCGTTTCATGTGATGTTCCTTGGTTATTTTCAGGTTAGCGAATAACAGTGTACTAAATTAGTCGGTTATTCGAGCAGCGGGAAAAAGTATGCGGAAAGTAGTCATGATAAACCACACTTTTAAAATGCAAATAAGTAATTTTGTGACCCGAGTCGCAGAAAATTTAAAACAAAATCAATGAATTAGCAGTGATAAATAACACAGCTGTCATGTAAATGAGCGTGGTATTTAAATTAATACTTCTTAATCATGAGTCGATACATTACTTACGGGATTATGAAATAAAAAAAGAATTAACTGAGACAGATAAAAATGGTTGATCTAAAAGAACTGCTTGTCTTGAACGACTTTAAAAAGCTCGATGATGCAGCCATGGTTGATGTTGCTGAACATGCTCTGATTATAGACTACGCTGAAAATGAGCGCATAGTTGCAGAAAAAATGGCGGGATTTACTCTTTATTTATTAAAGGGGGAATTAGATGTACAGGCCACAGGTGGAATTCAGACTCTCATGTTCTCGGATGATGAGCGTGCACAATCCCCTATCTTTTATTCGGATACACCGGGGCATTATGGCCGTTGTCTGAGTGCATGTAAGGTCTTGCAGATTGAAAATAGTTGCATTACAAACTATGGGCTAAACCATGATCGTTTTAAAACGGATATCAATTATGCCGACTTTGAAACATTAATGGGCAATACCAGCCTGGTATTGTTTGATCAAATCACCGAGTTATTTAAAAGCAAATCCATCACGCTACCCAGCTTGCCCGAAATCGCCATGTATATAAATACGGCGCTGGAAAAAGAGGATGTCAGCACTAAAAAACTCTCAAAAATTATTCAGATGGATCCGGTTATAGCTGCACGGGTTGTGCAGGTGGCGAATAGCCCCTTGTACGGTGATACACAAAGCGACTCGATTCAGGATGCATTAGCACGCATTGGTATTGATGGTGTGCGAACCATTGTCATGGGGGTGGTGCTACGCGATTTGTTTATGCCGAATAATCAACTTGTGATTGATAGCATGACCCGTTTTTACGAACACAGTATTCGTACCGGGGTTGTTTGTTATGCCCTGGCAAAAAAACTGCCCGGTTTTAATCGTGACCAGGCTTTTATGGCCGGTATCCTTCATGATATCGGGGTGGTGCCTATTCTGGTGGTGGCCGATCGTCATCCGCAGATAGCAGAAAAAGCCAATACACTTACCGCGGTACTCACTCATCTTAAAAGCTATATTGGTGGCATGGTGTTACAGCAATGGGACTTCGCCGACAAGTTTGTCGAAGTAGCAAAGCATGCGTATGACTGGAATCGAAAAGTTGAAAAAGCAGATTATTGTGATTTAGTCCAGGTGGCTTTAATGCATTCTCATTTAGTCGGTGGCGAAAAAATTAAAGGCCCTGAATTATCTGAGTTGCCGGCTTTTAAACGCTTAGGCTTCGATAAACTGAACCCCGTGGATAATATCCAGACATTGAAGGAGTTGAGTTTGCGCATTAAAGATATGATCAGGGTAATTTGTAAGTAATTAGCTCTTTTAATATTTATGTAAATTAATAGTTAACCGATAACATTATAATTATTGCGTTATCTCCACATCATGGAGTAATTATTACTTGGATATATTGTGACTGAAACCAGGGCTACTAAATCAAGTCGAGTTATAATAATTTACACTCTCCTGTTATCAATTATTATAGCCATTCTTCTTGCGCAAAATTTTTACTTCCTTGATAGAAATAATACCACTCAAGCAACGATTGATAATCTTTATACTCGAAAAATAGACATTGTTATGAGTTTGAGTAAGGTTGTGCGTGAACGTTCACTCCTCATGGTGATGATGTACTTATCAAGTGATCCCTGGAAACAAGATGAGATATTTGGAAGGTTCCACAAACTTAGGCTTGTTTTTCTGGGGTTTCATAATGAAATGCAAGAATTAGGCTTTGCTGAAAATGAAAAAATTCTTTTTGATAAAGTAAATAAAATCATTAATAAAACAGAACAAATACAAAACGATATCGTTGAACGTATTCAGTCAGGTGGTGATAACAAGGTTCATTCAGATATATCAGAAGTTGATTTACCATTAGAAGATATACTACTCGGCCACTTTGATGCATTAATCGGAATCATTCGAAGCAATGCTGTAAATGCCAGACAAAAAGCAAAAAAACAATATCGCGACACACTTAGTATACTTTCTGGTATTGCTGTACTCGTTTGCATTAGCGTGATTTTGTTAATGAGAAGGTCTCTTAAACAAGTCAGAAAAATAGAATTGAATCTGATTGATGAAGCAGAAACGATGAGTTGGGATGCGACTCATGATGCTTTAACCAATGTATATAATCGACGTTGGCTTCAGCATAAGTTCAATTTATTTCAGAATAGTGAAGAAAGTCGTTCAACTAAACATTCGATTCTTTATATTGATTTGGATGAGTTTAAACCCGTCAATGACAATTTTGGGCATGTTGTAGGAGATGATTTTTTATGTGGAGTCACGCGTGAATTCGAGAGGTGTATTCGCCACAACGATACCTTGGCACGTATGGGCGGAGATGAATTTGCGATTTTGCTTGAAAATTGTAATGTTAAAAAAGCGAAAGAAATTGCAGAATGCCTGATTAAGCGGGTCGACAGATTTTCCATTCTTATTAAAGAAGAAAAGGTGAGTATTTCAGGGTGTAGTATAGGGATTCATGAATTTACGAGTGCAACGACAACATTCCAGAATTTAATAACCCAGGCAGATTTGGCCTGTTATGAGGCGAAGAAGAAGGGAAAGAATCAAAGCCATATTTTCAACAGCTATTAGCTTAGTCTTATTTATGTTTTCGTTTTCCGAATATTTTCATTTTGGCGAGTTTTGATGATTTTAAAGCTGGTTTCACGTTATTTCGCTACAAAATAGCGTGTAATTGCAAAATTAAGACTGATTTACTCTAAAAACACCTCGATGAGGTGTTTTTTTATAGAAAAGAGGGGAAAAGAAGTTTAAAAACCACAATGATTTGCCCTTTTAGCATTTCTTTGGAGTATAATGCGCGGCTATTTTTTGGTGAATTTATCTTCATCACACAAATTTTGGTCGTGGCGCATGTGTCTTTGTCGCCACATTAGATTTTTTAACGTTTTATTAATAATTAGAGTAGCAGGACATGGCTGATTTAGATAAGTATAGAAATATAGGTATTTTCGCGCACGTGGATGCCGGTAAGACCACGACCACAGAACGTATTTTGAAGTTGACTGGTATCATCCATAAAACGGGTGAAGTACATGATGGTGAATCAACCACTGATTTCATGGAACAGGAAGCTGAACGTGGTATTACTATTCAGTCAGCTGCAATTTCATGTGAATGGGACGGCCACCGTTTCAACATCATTGACACCCCGGGTCACGTTGATTTCACTATCGAAGTATATCGTTCACTTAAAGTGCTTGATGGTGGTATCGGTGTTTTCTGTGCCTCTGGTGGCGTAGAGCCTCAATCAGAAACTAACTGGCGTTATGCAAATGATTCAGGTGTTTCTCGTGTTATTTTCGTTAATAAACTTGACCGTATGGGTGGCGATTTCTACCGAGTAGTGGATCAAGTTGAAAACGTATTAGGTGCAAATCCATTAGTGATGGTTCTGCCAATTGGTATCGAAGATGACTTTACTGGTGTTGTTGATCTACTCAGCCGTAAAGCTTATGTATGGGATGACTCAGGTTTGCCTGAAAACTTCTCTGTTGAAGAACCACCAGCAGATATGGCTGATGCTATTGAAGAATGGCGTGAAAAACTCATCGAAACTGCTGTTGAGCAAGACGATGACCTGATGGAAAAATATCTTGAAGGTGAAGAGCCATCAATAGATGACATTAAGCGTTGTATCCGTAAAGGGACTATCGCGCTGGACTTCTTCCCAACATACTGTGGTTCAGCATTTAAAAACAAAGGTATTCAATTAGTATTGGATGCCGTTGTTGATTACTTACCAAATCCGACAGAAGTTATTCCTCAGCCTATTACTGATGAAGAAGGTAATGAAACGGGTAAATCTGCGATTGTTGATCCTAAAGAACCATTCCGTGCATTGGCATTCAAAATTATGGATGACCGCTATGGAGCATTAACCTTTATTCGTGTTTATTCAGGTGTAATCAAGAAAGGTGATACTGTTTTAAATACCTTCACTGGTAAAACAGAACGTATCGGCCGTATTGTAGAAATGAAAGCGGATGAGCGTGTTGAATTAGAAGGTGCAACTGCAGGCGATATTGTTGCATTCGTTGGTCTGAAAAATGTACAAACAGGTCATACCTTGTGTGATCCAAAACACCCTGGCACATTAGAGCCTATGGTCTTCCCTGATCCCGTTATCTCTATTGCTGTTGCGCCTAAAGATAAAGCGGCAGCAGAAAAAATGGGTATAGCGATTGGTAAAATGGTGAAAGAAGATCCTTCTTTCCGTGTTGAAACCGATGAAGACTCTGGCGAAACTATCCTTAAAGGCATGGGTGAATTACACCTTGATATCAAAATCGATATCATGAAACGTACTCATGGTGTTGAAGTTATTGTTGGTGCACCACAAGTAGCCTACCGTGAAACGATTACTCAAACTGTTGAAGATAGTTATACACATAAGAAACAATCGGGTGGTTCAGGTCAGTTTGGTAAAATTGATTACATCATCGAACCAGGTGAACCAGGTACAGGTTACGTGTTTGAATCTAAAGTAACCGGTGGTAACGTTCCACGTGAATTCTGGCCTGCAATTGAAAAGGGTTTTGAAATGATGACAGCAAAGGGTGTTCTTGCGGGCTTCCCTTGTTTAGATTTTAAAGTCACCTTGATGGATGGTGCTTCTCACGCGGTGGATTCATCTGCAATGGCATTTGAGTTAGCTGCAAAAGGGGCTTATCGCCAATCAATGAAAAAAGCAGGTCCACAGTTAATGGAACCCATTATGAAGGTGGATGTATTCACACCTGAAGATCATGTTGGTGATGTTATTGGTGATTTGAATCGTCGCCGAGGCATGATTTCAGGTCAGGAAGCAGGCGCATCAGGTGTTCGTATTAAAGCCGAATGTCCACTATCTGAAATGTTTGGTTACATTGGTGACTTACGTACGATGACTTCAGGTCGTGGTCAGTTCTCAATGGAATTCTTACACTACTCACCTTGTCCTAAGAATGTATCCGAAAATGTTATTAAAGAAACAAAAGAACGTGAAGAAGCGGCAGCTAAAAAATAACATTTTTTTAGTCGCATAAATAAAAAAGCCGGTGATTTCTCACCGGCTTTTTTTTGTTCTGGAATTTATACAACTTTGAATTTATTCATCAATGATGAGTATCAATACTGTCGGGTATAAATCCAGCAGCGTCACGGTTTTCAGCATGCATCGCCAGGTAGCCATGAAACCATTCCTCTACCCGGTGTCGATTAATAAATGGGCCCATTAAGTGCTGATCACCAACAAGTCGATGTTTTGTACCTTTGAGATATTTTTCATCGGATGCGCGCATAACCACATACCAACCATCCATGTCGTTAAATATTCGGGAAGTATTAAAAGTGGATTGCATAGCTGTTCTCCAGATTATTTAAACTGAATTAACAGTAGAAGTATAAATATAGTTAATAACAGGGCAGAAATTAGAGGAATTAACAATAGTTAACATTCAGGGTAGACTAAAACTGTGAGCAACATTATTAAGCAATGACAATTATTAGGGTATGCTTAATTAATAAATGGGCCGTAAAGTATTTAAATAGTATTAGAGAAGAAGAATAAATGAAATTCATAGATGTTTTTAATGGTGATGCGGATGGAATATGTTCTCTACATCAGTTGCGGCTGACTCAGCCACTTGTGAGTACGCTTGTTACCGGAGTGAAACGGGATATTGCGTTACTAAAAAAAGTTGAGGCTGATCGTGATGACACCATCACCGTCCTTGATATTTCGCTTGATAAGAACCGCGATGAGCTCAAGCAGTTTCTCGAACAAGGGACAAATATTATTTATTTTGATCATCATTTTTCAGGGGAGATTCCTGATGATGACAGGCTCGAAGCCTATATCAATACAGATGCAAACATGTGCACCAGTTTATTAGTTAACCAGTATTTAAAGGGCAAGCATCTGGCCTGGGCCGTAACCGGTGCTTATGGCGACAATCTTTTTGATTCAGCTGAGACTGTAGCAAAGCCGTTAAACCTTTCAGCGCAAGAATTAGAACAGTTAAAATTGCTTGGCACCTGTTTAAATTACAACGGCTACGGTGCTTCTTTGGGAGACCTTTTTTTTAATCCTGAAGAACTTTATAACAGGATAAAACCATACACTGATCCTTTTGATTTTATTAATAATGATCCTGCTTACCCGGTTCTGGTTAATGGTTATCATGAAGATATTGCCAATGCAGAGGCTTTAGAGCCGGAATATGCAACTGATCGTCATGCAATCATTATTCTTGAGAATGAAAAGTGGGCGAGAAGAGTAGGTGGGGTATTTGCTAATCAACTTGCCCAGGAGAATCCTGGCAGGGCACACGCGATGTTAACTAAAAATGGAAAGGGTGGTTATCTTGTTAGTGTCCGTGCACCCTTAACGAACAAGATCGGTGCAGATGAACTCTGCCGACAATTTCATTCAGGTGGCGGACGTAAAGCGGCCGCAGGAATTAACCATTTACATGAAGCAGAGTTTCAACAATTTAAAGATGCGTTTTTAGCGGCGTTTTAAACAATTTATTTTAAACAACTTATTTTAAACACCGTTATATTTAATTTGGTCTTATACACTCAAAAACGAGTTTTGATCTTTCGATATCATATTCAGCAGATTCACGTAGCGTTCTGAGTTTGCGAGGAACCTTGGAATATTTAGCACAATGCTTTTCTGCTTCCTGGTAAGCTCGTGATCGGGATTCTTTGTATACATTTGAGATCGAAATTCCACGCGGGCTTGTGTCTTCAAATTTCATGCCAGTATCGGTCGATGAACACGCGATAAGTGAAGAGACTGCAATAAGTAATATTAATTTATTCATTCTATTTATAACCCTAATATTAGCTATTCAATTTTTGTATTATATTCCAGTACGCCTTTATTTGTAACTCTGTTTTCACAGGCTATACTTGCTTGAAGCATGTTATTAATGCTTATCCAATCTTACCTTAATTTTTTAAGGGAGGTGTATCATGGCAATAGCACAAACGCTACAGAAGTATCTTGCTGAAAATGGTGTTGCCTACGAAACAGTCCATCATGCCCATACTACTTCCAGCCTGAGTTCGGCTCAAGCTGCCCATGTTTTAGCTATGAACCTGGCAAAGTCGGTCATTCTTGAAGATGATAATGGTTATTTAATGGCTGTTATTCCGGCAACGGAACATGTAAAAATCCGAAAAGTGAATCATGTATTAAACCGACATCTTGGTATTGCCAAAGAAGCTGAATTGGAATCCCTCTTTGCTGATTGTGAGTTAGGTGCGATACCGGCTGTTGGGAAAGCCTATTCAATGGAGGCTGTTATTGATAAAAAGCTGGATGACTGTTCAGATATTTATCTTGAAGCCGGAGATCATGAGGAACTTGTTCATATAAAAGGAAGGGCATATCGTAGGTTAATGAAAAATTCGCAACACGCTGCAATTTGTTAGTCAGTTATAGTGTATTCATGCCAGAAGAAAATTCTTCTGGTTTTTTTTGTCAAAAATTCATTCGAACTAACACGTGTCTCTAATGTCTCATCCTGGTAACTTTTGTATAAGTATTGTTAAAAAAAGAAATATCAATAGTAGTTATTGTCAATGGTTTAATTTGAGTCAATTACAAAATGATTAAAAGTATTATTATTTTATACCTGCTTGCATTTAACGTAGTATTTGCCGAGGTATTACATATTGAAAGTGGTATTAAAAAAAATACATTAATAGAGCTATATACTTCAGAGGGATGTAGTAGCTGCCCGCCAGCAGAAAAATATTTAAATAATTTTACAAAGAAAAAAGATCTGTGGAAAACATGGATACCGGTTGCCTTTCATGTGGATTATTGGGATTACATTGGCTGGAAGGATCGTTTTGCGGAGAAAAAATTTGCTCAAAGGCAAAGGCAATATGCACAGTTAAAGCGGGCATCCACCGTATATACCCCCGCATTTATGGTCAACGGCGATAGTTGGCGGCCAGGAATTTTTTCTCGAACGTTGAAGGAAGAGCAAACCCAGGCTGGGAAACTAAAAGTAACACTCGATGGCCAGACAATGACAGCACATTTTAAACCGGTTAATAGTGCTATTAAAAAATCTAAACTCAATATTGCAATATTAGGCATGGATTTATCAACGGATATAACGCGCGGTGAAAACATTGGGCGGCATGCGGAACATGAATTTGTTGTTGTGGGTTTCAGTTCAAAAGAAAGCAGTAATAATCTGTGGAATATATCTTTGCCGGCATTACATTATTCAGATGTTAAAAAATTTGCACTCGCGGTTTGGGTGAGTCATGGCAATGATCCAACCCCATTGCAGGCAGTTGGAAGTTTATTGCCCGCGTATAAATAATCAGTGAAATCAGTTTAAATATTTTCTATAAAAATAGATGGGTGAAAAAATTTAAATTTCACCTGGTGATGTTGACCATTTTACATCCCACGAGTTTTTATCATTTCTTTCAAGACAAACGACCGTACCGGTTTCAAAGCTAATCGCAGACAAGTAAGTATCTTGTCCTGTTAATAAAGTCATTAAGTTTGGAACAAAGGGGAGGTGGCTGGCGATTAAGGTATCTTCATCCCAGTCATTAATTTCGGCGATAATTAATCTGGGATCATCATTCGGTGCAATATGGTTATGCTCAACAGGTATAACGTTTGCTGAAATTATAGCCGTCATAATTTCAGCGGTTTCACGCGCGCGCTTCTTCGGGCTATGAATAACACGAGTAAAACTCACACCTGCTTTTTGCAAGTGTGTGGCAACCTGCTTGATTTTTGATTTGCCATTATCGGTTAAACCACGCTCAGGATCTTTCTCCGGGGAAAGTGCCTCACCATGACGCATTAGATAAAGTTTCATATTTTTATCTGATTATCCGTAGGTGCAAAGATACGCTGTTGCAATATCAACCTTAAGTTGAAATTTTTCATTCGCTGCAACAATAAAGCTGTCTCCCTGATTAAAGGTCTTCCAATCAGGGCTATTTGGCAACATAACGGTTAATGCACCAGAGACAACGGTGATGGTTTCCTTTTGTGAAGTGCCAAATTCGTATTCACCTGTTTCCATTACTCCAACAGTTGCGGGTAAGGTGGATGTTTTAAATCCAATAGATTTAACTTTTCCGTCAAAATATTCATTTGTTTCAAGCATAATTAATCCTGTGATATTTTTGTAATACTGTATTTTTGTTAGTTTTTCATAAGATCATCAAGTTGATCTTCCATATGCATTTCGGTGAGCTCGGTAAATCCACCAATCCATTTACCATCAATAGTGATCTGTGGAACCATACGCGCATGATTGGTTACCTCTAACATCTCTTTCAATAAGTCACGATCGAGATCAATACGTGCTTCATCATAAGCAATATTCCACTTAGTTAATAATTTTTTGGTTTGCTCGCAGATGGGGCAAATACCCGTGCTATATATTTTTACTCTGGCCATGTTATCTGTTCTTTTATTTTAGATTAACTTTGATGTACTTTAAAAAGTTCATATATTATATCAGCTTTTATTCATAAAACTCTATTCTGAAATTATACCGCTACATGTGGAGGTGATATTGACAGGATGTTCGTCTGCAAATTAGTAAGAAACCTTTAGATTGGGATTAACGGTGATGGTATCCTGTTCGGGATGATTGCCTGATAGCATCCCCAGGTAGCTTAAAATCACATCTGTTATTTGATTGAGTATCCAAATTATGAAAGCCATTCTTTATTACGTGCATGATCCAATGTGTAGCTGGTGCTGGGGATTTTCAGCTGCTCTGAAAAAATTACTGGGTACTTTGCCGAGAGATATTGAAGTTCAGCGCCTTTTAGGTGGCCTTGCCGCTGATAGTGATGTCCCTATGCCTGAGAGTATGCAACAACAGATAAAAAGTAACTGGTTACGAATAGAAGACAGCATACCGGGTGTGAGGTTTAATTTTGATTTTTGGAGTAAGTGCACACCACGACGTTCAACTTATCCTGCTTGCCGTGCGGTTATTGCGGCGCGTAATCAAGGTAAAGAAAATGATGAGATGATGACCCGGGCAATCCAGAAAGCCTATTATCAGCAAGCGCGAAATCCTTCTGATTATTCAACATTAATCGAGATTGCTGATGAAACAGGTTTATCAGTACCGGAGTTTGAATCGGATATATTGTCAACTGAAACTGAAAAGACGCTCAAAGCAGAAATTCAATTCAGCAGAGAAATATTTGCAGAAAGTTTTCCTAACCTGATTTTACAGGTAGAGAATGAAATATATTCAATACCTATCGATTATAACAATAGTCATATTATGCTCGATAAAATTAATACTATTTTAAAGCGGAATAAATAATAGATGGAATTATCTATTGAGGCTTATACGGAAGCTCGATGTAAAATGTGCTGCCTTGTGCCGGTGATGTACTCTGCACTCCAATTGTACCATTCATAAGTTTCATTAATTTTTTACTTAAAACAAGCCCTATCCCTGCTCCTTCTATAACATTGCCTTCAAATCCTAATCTTTCAAATGGAGTAAATAGTTTTTCTTGTTTCTCTTTACTGATACCAATTCCCGTATCTTTGAAAGAAATACGGATCTTGTCATCTGTGACGTTAATACTGATATCTACTTTGCCATTTTTCTGGTTATACTTTATTGCATTTGATAGTAAATTAAGGATGACTTGCTTGAGACGTAGATTGTCAACGCGGACAATATAATGGCTTTCTGCTGGAATGTTGTTGATTAATTGAATATTACTTTGTTCTGCAATAGAGTACATTGTGGCAACTGAGTCCGAAATGATTTTTGAAATATTCGTGTCTTCCATATTAACATCGAGTTTTTTTTCTTCGATTATTGAAAGATCTAATATTTTATTAATTAATTCCAGCAAGTGATCACCTGCGGATAAAATTTCATCGGCATAAGATTTATAATTGGATTTAGGTTTTTTATCCAGAGTGATGAGTTGTGCAAAACCTAGAATTGCATTCATGGGGGTTCTTAACTCGTGACTCATGCTGGATAAAAATTCAGATTTAGCTTGATTAGCCTTTTCGAGTTCTTTTGTTCTCTCATAAACGCGTTGTTCTAAATCTTTATTTACATTGTTTAATTTTAATTCATTACGCGTAAGTGTATCTTGTTGCTCTTTAAACAGGCTGAGAAAGTAAATTAAAACAACCAAGTAAGCCAGCAGGCGTAAAATGTGCCACCACCACCAGCCTGCATCCCATATAACTGATGATTCAAATAAGATCCCGGCAATCCCGAAGAGCAAGGCATGATTTGCAAACACGATATCTTCATTTTTATGTGATTCATTATGATGGGTGTTGTTGCTGAGCAGATGATTTTTAAGAAAAAAACTGCTACCAATTATAAAGCCAATACCACCAGTAATATTTAAAACTTTAGCTAATATACTGAACTGATCTGAGACAACCATGGTGGGTAAATATGATGGATATAGAATAGAAAAAATTCCAACGAACAAAGCACTGCTTATAACAGATATGAGTAAAATATTTTTACGTTGCCCTGTGAGTAGTGATTCAGGTAACCATATAGCCATAAAGGTTAGTCCGCCTGCCATAGTTGCGATACTATGAAGCCAAACAAATGATATACCTGTATGAAGGAGTGCATGGAACCCATCTAATATCCCCATATAGATTAAGGCGCAAGCTATCCAGGTATAGTAGCGTGGTAAATGCTGGTTATTGATCATTAGCAGCATTAAGGTAGCGATAATTAATGAACTTAAGGAACCAAAACTTTCGAGCATCGAATGGAAGGGGTAGTGAGACCAGCGCCAGCCCGGAAAATAATTACTTAAAATAAGACCTATCACCATTGGCAGTACCACGCTCAGGGGAATACTCAGCCATAAGTAATCAGTTTTTTTTACAAGAGTATTATCTGGATTCATTATCTGCCATCATGTAATTTCATTTCTGAATATACATTACGTTTTCTGTTTAGTTTTCATAGTGATAATGAGTTAAATACTAGCATAATTAATCAAGATAACGTTCCTGCCATTGCAGGAACTTACTAAGTACAAACCCTGAATATTCTTTTTTATCTTTAAATTCAGCCGGATAGATTGCATCATATACATAGTAATTCGCTTTATTATTCTGGCTGGTTATAAAGTGCCAGAATTTATCAATTAAAGTCTGGGGATCTCGCCATTCAAACGTGTCTTGTGCTTCATAGTGTAAAAATACTGGAAGCACAGGAATGCCAGTACGAATTGATATATCAAATGCCCCGTATTGAAACGTCTCAAATATTCGCCGGCCTTTACAGCCGCCTTCGGGAAAGATCACGACATTTTCACCCTGATTTAGTTTATCAATTATTTTATCAACAACAGCATGGCGTGATTCTTTGTCATCACGTTTAACAAACAGGGTGCCTGCTGCTTCACTTATCTTTCCGAGTAGAAACCAGTTCCTTACGCCCATTTTAGCGAGTGGGTGTACATCAAATAATGCAGGTACACCAATGTCTTCAAAAGCAGAAGGATGATTAGCAACTAAAATATATTGCCTGGGTAGTGGTTTTAGATTTTTCTGATGTAAACGTAAATCCACCCCTAAGGCGCGGGTGAATGTGCGGCACCAGATATAAAATAATTTTGAATAAAAATGTTTAAGTAGTGACTGTGGTAACCATGCGAGTGCATAAAGAAACAGGGTGAATAGTGAAAGTTCTATCCAGCACCAGAATATCCATAAAATGCGCATGATAAAATGTAACATAAATTATCTGCTTACCTGTTTGCCTGAAATAATGTTATAGAAACTATAGTCTATAATCTTTATAACGGTCAGGCAGATTATAAGTTTAGCGGATTTTCCGGATTGACATCTTCCTGAAATGGTTTTTTACGGTCAATGCTGGTTATCTGGTATACCTTACCGACCCAGTTACTGATTATCGATTCCGCTGTATCATGCCAGGTATTATCAAGTTTGCTGGTAATAAGTTCTTCCGGAAATGAAGGAAATGGCTCGTTATTATTTTTCGCAGATAATACTTTAATCTTGAACTCATTAAGAATGGCTTCTGATTGCAATGAAAAATAATTTTCCGGGAATGGAGGGTAATCATTACTCTCTTTGTTATAGAAGCGTTTCACTTCACGTTTATATTCTTTTAGCAGGCTAATAAGATCATATTCGGGATGGCCCTGAAAAAATACCTGGCGAAACTGATCCGGACTGACTGCGAGGTGAACATTTGCATCAGCACTTTCAGCTAATACATGTAAACCTGCTGCTTCAAATTGAGTGCGGTCTATCTGATTAAAACGTGAGTGAGGGACATCAAAACGGGTATTTACACCATTGACTAAAGGATGATGTCGATTGGTAACACGGTGTGAGTAAACTCCCCAGCGTTTAAAGCCAAGGGGATAACGCTTTTGATTATAACGAAACTGTAAAACAGCATGCGTCGCCAGGCATGAGCAAATTGTTGAAGTAACATTTTCATAGGCCCAGTCAATGACTTCAATTAAAGGTTTCCAAAATGGTTGCGATTCAAGATCAGGCCCTGAGACATTTGCACCGGTTATTATGAGCGCATCAAGGCCCCGCTCTTTAATTCTTTCAAAAGAGTCATAAAATTCATCAATGTGCGCCTGACCTTCTGCTCCACGCTGAAGTTCTTTCAGAGTAAAGGGGTGCATGTAAAATTGTGCAATCTGATTGCTCTCACCAACAAGGCGAAAAAACTGGCGTTCTGTCGCAGCCAGCGCGGCATCAGGCATCATATTTAACAAGCCGATATGCAACTCGCGAATATCCTGATGTAAGGCATCAGTTTTCTGCAGAATTGTTTCTCCTTCATTTTCAAGTCGGGTGAAGGTTGGCAAATTTGAATTAGCAACTAATGGCATATTAAATAATCTCAGTTGTGGTATTTAGTTTTGTCTTGCAATGGCAGTTTCAATTAAAGCTAAAAGTTCTTTTTCATTGTTTACCTGAGCGAGTTCTTCAGTCGTAATGGTATAACCATATTTATTTGCTATTGCATCATAACGCGGGATACGGGAATAAAATAATTTTGGGAAAATCCAGCGTACGAACTCATCCGGGTCAACCAGGGCGACATATTCCAGAGCATTTTCCTGCATGTAATTTGCTAATTGCTCATCTAAAAAAGCTTCACGATAATATAAAGGCTTGGGATCAGATATTGCCCGCTGAATTATATCTTTTTCATTTTTTTCAGTTGCCTTGATATATAAAATTAAGGTGTGTTCCGCAAGTATCTCAAGTGTCTTTTCATCATCGAGTTCACATACGCTGCCACCGGCATCGTTAATGAAATGTTGGTAATCAAATACGTCTTGTGCCCTGCGAATAAAAATCGGGACATCACGCATCGCATCAATTTCTGCCTCGCGGTGTAAATCCTGACGATGTTTAAATTCAGCCAGCGATAAGCCACCTTTTTCCGGGTCGCCCAGTTTGCCTAAGAAGCTGGATACTGGTTGAAGGTTATTCACGGTAATATTGTTTTCTATATAGATAGAATCTGAACGTAATAAATCCTTAAGAAAAGGAATTTGCATCGCTTCTTCAGTAATATTATCCAGAATCGGTTCGTCGAGATAGTGTGTACCAATACGGTAGTCACCAGAGAAATGAAACCATTCTTTTGCCGGCAACATATTTGACAGGCGTGTTTTGCCCACACCCGACATACCCAACAGGGTAAGATTTTTGTGTGGCCATTCTCTGAATTCTTTTACACTGAATTTCACAGCATCGTCTCCGAACATATTCTCAATATCGTGATATTGTAAGGCAGTTTTATTCGCTTGTCCGTATCTATATCCTTAATAATCTGTTGATGAAAATATTTTTATTTTGTGAATGATTTTGTGTTTAATTTATTCTGGACTCCATTTCCTGCTGGTTTTACTATGAAAGGCTAATTTAAGGGGCAAAACTTCATGAAAATCGGTACACCACTTTCAGCGTCAGCAAAACGGGTTATGTTATTAGGTTCAGGCGAGCTGGGTAAGGAAGTCATTATTGCCTTGCAGCGTTTTGGTGTAGAAGTAATTGCTGTTGATCGGTATGAGAATGCTCCCGGTCACCAGGTTGCGCATCGTGCTTACACTATCAATATGGCAGACGGCCAAGCACTGCTTGAACTGGTTAAAAAAGAAAAACCGGATCTTATCGTGCCCGAGATTGAAGCTATTGCAACAGATATGTTAGCTGAAATAGAACAACAAGGAATTGCAGAGGTGATTCCCAAAGCGCGCGCGACTCAACTTACGATGAATCGTGAAGGCATTCGTTGTCTCGCCGCAGAAGAGCTCGGTTTACCGACTTCAAGATATGCTTTTGCTGAAAGCCAGGCAGAAATAAAACAGGCGATAGAAAATCATGTGGGTTATCCCTGCATTGTAAAACCGGTAATGTCTTCTTCCGGTAAAGGGCAATCGACAATTAAAGAAGAAAAAGATATTGAAACTGCCTG
>JAPHTF010000065.1 GCA_026197095.1 Gammaproteobacteria bacterium | reverse complement strand
GTCAGGCTGATCGATGGCACTACCGGTATTGAAATTAATATGTTGGCAGGTGATACGCCAAGTGACGCCATTGGAAGCCGTGGTATCATCGCTCTGGCCAATAATAACTTCGTGATTGCTTCAATATATGATGATGAAATAGTTGTCGATGGTGGCTCGGTTAGATTGGTCGATGGGAGCACCGGTGTAGCAATCAATATGCTCGCTGGTGATACGGCAAATGACCAGCTTGGATTCGATAGTGTCACTACACTTGCTAATAATAACTTTGTGATAGTTTCAAAATATGATGATGAAGGTGGTATCGTAAATTCGGGTTCTGTTAGGCAAATAGATGGAACGACGGGAAATCCAATCCGTAGCTTAGTAGGAAGTGTTACAGGTGATATGAATAGTGTAGACATTGTCGAATCACCCCGAGGAGACTTTTATATTATTAGTCTCGCTGAAAAAGATAATAATAGTATAGTGGATTCGGGGTTTGTGACACTTATTGCTCAACCAATTGTAAATTAGTAGCAGGTTATATTGTTTACATGTGTTATTACCAATTAGGCTTATATATGGCTGATACGGTCATACAACATATGCAGAGAAAATTTTATGTCGAATGAATATTTTGAAGAGCTATCAAAGCGATTGGTTAAATTTGCTATGGATCGTGACTGGGATCAGTTTCATGCACCTAAGAATTTAGTGATGGCGTTAAGTGTTGAAGCGGCTGAGCTGACGGAACACTTTCAATGGTTGACTGAAGAACAGAGTCATAATTTAAGTAAAGAAAAACTGGATGAAGTCGCGTTAGAAATGGCGGATATTTATATTTATTTAACGCGTCTTGCTACAAAACTTGAAGTAGATTTACCACAGTATGTTGACGATAAAATAAAAATAAATGAAAAAAAATATCCGGTTGAAAAAGTAAAAGGCAGTGCGAAGAAATATGATCAGTATAAATAGAGCTTCAGTGGTTTTTATAGGTATTATTGGAATAGTTAATGATTGAATGATCAAATAAGAGATCTTTTGAACCATCCCCGTTAGCTATCGGTTTCTTAATTCCATGATGCAGGTAATAAGAAAAAAGCGATGGCGGCACTTTAGTGACAATATCATTTCCATTTACATAACGCGTATGCATATCATTGGAAATAACCTTTTGAATTTTTCTGCCCGCCCTTGGTTCACCAAAGGTGATCACTTCTTTAACCGGGCATTTCATTGCGGTAATAGTCGCCATGGCGCCACCAAGACTGTGACCAGTCACCCATAATGGCTGTTCTTCTTCCAGACTTCTGATATCTTTAATGAATTTTTTCCAGAGTTTTTTTGTTTCTGCGAGAAAACCAGAGTGTACCGCCACCCCTTTCTGTTTGGTTAAACGAGTATGACAAAATGCCAGGTCTGCAATGACATCATTATTGAATAAAGATAATTTAAAAATATTAAAAGGGATACGGATAAGAATATGAATAAAAAATTTCTGCAGAAAATTTAAATGCTCGTATTTCCTTGGCAGGTGCTCCATGAGTTGCGTGCCTCTGAATACAAGTATGGCTTTGTCATCCCATGTTGAAAGAAAAGCTTGTGCACCGTCATGACTATAAAATTTTATCGTGGTCGCCCCGAGGTTGCGCATATAGGAAATAACATCATCTTCTCTAAAATAAGCAATATGCGATAAGTTTGATAATACCCAGTCGCGTTGACTATTCCATAGTTCATTAAAGGTTCTTTCATCACTCATAATACCGGGGGTGAATTTGTGAGGTGAGATAAGTTCTTCAAGTGACTTGCTCATAATATAAACCGTTAAATCCTTTTATTTATTCAATTCTGTCATTAAGTGCGACGAGCGGCAATCTCATTATTTTATAGTAATCTCAAAAAGATTGCCGCGCTTCGCTCGCAATGACCCTGAGCATTACGTCATTGCGAGGAAACAACGTGACCGAAGCAATCTCATAATAATTACCTCTTTTCGTGAGATTGCCGCGCGTTACTCGTAATGACGAGTTTTTATATTTTATTTGATTTTATAATCATCATTTTTTTAATTTGCATATCATGATAGGTGTGCGGAATACCTCCTACACCTAAACCTGATTGGCGTAAGCCGGCAAAGGGCATCCAGTCAACGCGAAATGCGGTGTGGTCGTTAATCATGACAGCACTGGCATTAAGTTGTTTATAAGCATGTAATGCGTTGTCAATATTTTTAGTAAAGATACTCGCCTGAAAAGCAAAAGGTAAAGCGTTTGCTTTTTTTATAGCTTCATCAATAGTGTTGTAAGTGTACAGGCAAATAACGGGACCAAATATTTCTTTAGTCGACACAGCCGAATGTTCAGATGGATTTAATAAAACGGTTGGTTGATAACAATTGCCTTCAACCCGTCCGCCTACTAATAGCTCTGCTCCTTCTTTGACTGCATCATTAACCCATTTTGCGATGCGTTCAAGTTCGACTTTACGAATTAATGGGCCGACTTCTGTTTCTGCTTTAGTGGGATCACCGACAATTAACTTGCTGGCCATTTTCGCCAGGTTTGATGCAACAACATTAATGACACTCTTGTGACAAAATACACGTTGCACAGATACACAAACCTGACCGGCATGATAAAAACCACCTTTTGCTATAGCAGGTAAGGCTTCAACCAGTACAGCATCGGCTTCAATAATAACAGGTGCAACACCACCATGTTCAAGTGCGCAACGTGCCCCGGGTGCAAGTTTACTGCGCAACATCCAGCCAACATTGGCACTACCAATAAAACTAAAAAATCCAACTCGACTATCAGTGACCAGTTGTGTGGCAACATCCAAATCAGAAACAACAAGAGCCTGGCACCATTCAGCGGGTAAGCCGGCTTCGCGAAGGATAGAGATAAATTTATAACAGGATAAAGGTGTATCTTCAGCAGGTTTAATGATTACAGGACAACCTGTCGCAATAGCAGGGCCAACCTGATGAATGATGAGGTTTAAAGGGTGGTTAAAGGCACTTACTGCAACAACAACACCAATGGGTTCACTGCGGGTAAAGGCCAGATGCTTTTCCGATGCAGGATTAATCCCCATCGGAATCTCAGCTCCGTGATCAGTTCGTATACATTCAATACAGTTTAAAACACCATCAATTGCACGTTCAACTTCGACTTGTGAGTCACATAGCGGTTTGCCGCCTTCGCGTGCCGCATTTAAAACAAGCTCATCAAATTGCTCACGCATAAGTACAGCAGTTTTATTCAGTATGCCTATGCGCTGTGAAGCAGGTAACCATTTTGATTTATCATTAAACAAGGTGTATGCGGTTGATAATGCTTTTTCGACATCGGCTGAAGTTGCTGCATCGAGGGTCGCAATTTCTGAATCATCAAAAGGTGCAGTAACAGTGACTTTGTCTCTATCCAACTCTGCAACATCGGCAATCATTAATGGATAATGGTTCAAGGTAAATCCTCGTTAAAGTTTATTATAATTCTAATGGTATGCTTGCTAAATCGGACAAGCAATATCACCTAAACGTTGAGTTAATATCATATTTTCACGGTAATCAATCGGAATAACAATTAAGCTTGGCCCTTCTTCTTTAAAGGCCGTAGTTAATTCTGAAACTAAATCACGACTATTATTGACTTTGTGTCCGTGCCAACCAAATGCACTTGCAAGCTGCAGCCAATCAGGATTACCAAAAGCAAGATCAGTATGATGGCCAAACTCGTTTTGTTGTTTCCAGGCAATAAGGCCGTATTCATTATCTTCCCAGATCATAACAACGATATTTGAATTAAGACGCCGAGCCGTTTCCATTTCCTGAACATTCATCAAGAAGCCTGCATCACCACAGATGGAAAGTATATTTCGATCAGGATGTACAATACTTGCCGCAATCGCACCCGGTAAGGCAAAGCCCATTGAACAAAAACCATTCGGGATAAGGCATGTATTAGGTTCATGGCATTGATAATGACGGGCAATCCACATTTTATGGGCGCCCACATCAGATAATAAAATATCGTTTGCTCCCATGACCTGACGTACATCCCATAATACTTTCTGCGGGCGAATCAGATCTTCGGTATCGTCATTTGAATGTGCGGCTAAATCCTTTTGCATGGTTTCTCGCGTAGCGAGTTGCTGACGAAAATCGAAATCAATGTTTACTACTTTTTCAAATCGTTCATTGATCATCCATAAGGTATGGGCAAGATCACCAATCACTTCAGTTTTAGGATGATAGTACTCATCTATTTCTGTGGGTAGAAAATCAATATGAATAATATTTTTATCTTTTTGCTTGTTCCACAAGCTGGGATGATATTCAACCATATCGTAACCGAGGGTAATAATAAGATCGGCATGATCTAAGGCACAGGCAATTACATCTTTAGCCTGTAAACCAATGGTATAAAGACAATAGTCTTTATCCATATCAACACAGCCTTTTGCCATAAAGGTACTGATAACACCAATCCCTGTTTTTTCACATAAAAGCCGGAGTTGTTTGCTTGCACGTTTACGAATGCAGCCATTGCCAGCAATGATAATAGGACGTTTTGCTTTTAAAATTTGTTCGACGGCCAGGTTAAGAATTTTATCATCTGCTACAGGCCGCCGAAAACGTAAGGGGTTGAGTGGTTTGGAATCCGTTTCAATCTTGGCAATATCTTCTGGCAGCTCAATGTGACATGCACCAGGTTTTTCTGTTCGGGCAAGACGCACTGCTTTGCGAATAATTTCCGGAATGCTATTGGGATGTAATATAGTTTGTGCCCATTTAGTCACAGGCTCAAACATTTTAACGACATTCATAATTTGATGTGATTCTTTATGTAAACGTGTCGAAGCACCCTGGCCAGTTAAAACCAGCATGGGTGCACGATCCATATTTGAATCGGCGACACCGGTAATTAAGTTGGTTGCCCCCGGACCTAAGGTACCCAGGCAGCCGGCAGGGTTCCCGGTTAAGCGGCCATAAACTTCAGCCATGAAAGCCGCACCTTGTTCGTGTCGTGTGAGAATAAATTTAATTTTTTCTGATTTTTCAAGTGAGATCATGAAGTCGGCATTTTCTTCACCGGGTACTCCAAATATATATTCAATACCTTCCTCTTCCAGGCATTTAACAAATAAATCCGATGCTTTCATAAATTTTTATACTCCGCAGCTTGAAAATATTGGAAAGGTATTTTTATATGCTTGCATTAAAATGCGCGTAAGATAGTTCAAGTTTCATTTATATACCTTATTGATAAGCTTGTACTCTTTTTATAGCGGCTAGTGCGTGTTTTTACAATTATTCACATAATAAAAATATAAAATCGAAATTATGTTTGTATTTGTATTAAATTTGTAAGGTTAAATATTTCTTAAGACTTTTTGCCAATGAGTTCAATCTGATAACCATCGGGATCCTCAATGAATGCAATAATCGTTGTACCTGCATTCATCGGCCCTGCATCACGTATAATTTTACCGCCACTTTTCTTCATTTCAGCACAAGCCTGGTAAACGTCATCAACTTCAATGGCAATATGTCCAAAGGCATTGCCTATTTCGTAATTGTTGGTATCCCAGTTATGAGTCAGTTCAATCGCTGCATCTTTGGTTTCATCGTTATAGCCGACAAAGGCTAAAGTAAATTTTCCATCGGGATAATCCTTTTTGCGTAGTAACTGCATGCCTAATACATCAGTATAAAATTTAATAGATTTTTCAAGATCTGTAACACGAATCATGGTGTGTAGTATACGCATAAATAAAACCTCTATAGTGTTTAGTCGCGTTGAATATGATTTAAGCTTAGATAAATATTTGCAAGTAATCCCACACAAACTGCAAACCAGAGAGTTGCAAGTCGCGTTAGTATGGGTACAGCAATGGCAATATGGGGTTCACTATTAATGGATATCAACATCAGGCCCATAACAGCTTCTGTTGCGCCTATGCCACCCGGAATAAAAGAGGCAGCACCGGCTAATATACTAATAGCATAAATGGTCAAGGCAAGACTTAATTCAACCGTGAAACCTGTTTGTTCGAGTATCAGGTAAAAGACCAGACCGTTTAATACCCATGCAATTAAACCCAGAAACAAACCCTGAGATATCATTTTAATGCTTAATAATTTATACGCTGATTGTAGTAAGGCAATAAGATGTTCTATTGTCTGAGAAAATTTATTTTTATTTGATTTGCTAATCATGAATTTCAAAATGTTTAGTAGTAACTGCGTACGAAGTAAGGGTAATAGAACTAATAAACCAA
Source organism: Gammaproteobacteria bacterium (assembly GCA_026197095.1). Taxonomy (GTDB): domain Bacteria; phylum Pseudomonadota; class Gammaproteobacteria; order UBA6429; family Thiohalophilaceae; genus JAGLTQ01. Next base: position 10,621 of record JAPHTF010000065.1, on the reverse strand, counting down.
GAGCCAGTGTTAAAATGAAATAGGCATAACGTTTGTCTAAATCCGGAAATGTAAAAAAAAGAAATGATGCAATAAATACCATAATCGTAACATCGAGTAATCGTTCGGTAAAAAAGCAGGCAAGGCTCTGAGATATTTTTACCTGGTAAGGAATTAAATAAAGTGAACGAACAGTTTCTCCTGCCTTGGCGGGTGTTGTGGTTAAAGCCAGGCCGGCAAGATAGTAGGCAAAATGCCGCTTTAAAGGAATGAAATGTTGGAATACACGAATGTAATTATTCCAACGTATGAAACGGAAAATGTAGCTGATAAAAGAGCAGGATAAAACAGTTAGCCAGTCAACAGGAGTGAGTTGTTTCATTGTTGCGAGTATCTTGCCGGTATCAGCGCTAAGAATAATAAAAGAATACAGACCTACTGCAATAAGTATGGATAAGGAGAGTGTGCGTTGATGTTTTTTTGTTAGCATAATCAATAAATTAAGAACTGTTTTGAGCTTATGTTTTCGGTTATAATTCTTTTAATAAAACAATATAGATTAAATATTTAAGGAGCAACCCTTATGTCATCTGAGATTGACGAGCTTACAGTAAATTATGAAGATGGTGGTGAGTTAGTATCAAAAGAACTGGATAAAGTTATTTTAACTCGGGGTGCCTGGTCAACGATTATCTTTAAGTATCAGGATTTGAATAGAACAAAAGGTGAGTGGGGCCCGGACAAATACAGTATTCGCCGTTACCAGAAACGTAACGGGCAATATCAGTTTAAGTCAAAATTTAATATTTCCAGTAAGGATCAGGCGAAAAAAATTATGGATGCCCTTCAGGGATGGATGGATGACGAGGCTGAATAAGTCAGCCGAATAAGTTAAGTTGAATAAATTAGATGAATCATTGCTCGCTCACATAACTAGAGCGATTGATGTTTCATTAGCTTTTTATCTGCATTGTGGTCAAGCAAAATTTCCTGAGTTTTCTTGACCATTTTTTTTGCCCCACAAATATAGATATTTTTATCTGAAAAATCTGAATATTCATTTATTAATGAATTAAATATATCCGTTAATTGTTCAGTATCTGTAGGATCGTTATATTGCACGTGCTGATATTTGAAGTTATCTAAGGCATCTTCCCAGGCATGACATTGATTATGCATATAGGGTTTCTCTCCTGTATGAACCCAATAGAGGTGGATAAATTCAGCATGTTCAAGTGTTACAGCATGTTCAATTAAACTGTTTATCGGTGCATAGCCAGTATCAAAGGCAATAAAGATGATTGCATTGTCTGAGTTTTCATCAAGTATAAAAGAACCTGTGGGGCCCTTTATGTGGATAGAATCCGAGTTCTTTATTTCTTCATAAGCATAAGCGCTGAAAGGGGCATCACTCTGCGGTATATGAAACTGAATATTCATATCATCACAAGGGCAACTTGCTATGGGTAATTCAAGAGGGGCTAAGTCACCACGACTTAATATAACATTCTGACCCGCAATAAAACGTAAGCGTTTAGTGCGTGGTGTTTTTAGATTTAATATAAGGACATCATCTGATATTCGGGTTGCTTTTTTAACCTTGGCGGATATTGTCTGAGTTGGAATGTCTTTTTCACTTCCGGCTTCTTCTGCATCAATTTCAATATCAGTAATTGCGGTGTTTGAGCAACATAAAAAATAGTTTTGTAATTTTTCACTTTCGGAAAAAACAAAATCATGCGGCCTGGTTTTTTTGATTTCACCCGATATAAGTTTTGCTTTACATTTTCCACAGTTACCATTGCTGCAGCCATAATTCATTGCCAAACCAGTACTTAAACCGGCTTCAAGGATAGTAGTTGAACCATCTACAAAAAATTCGTGGCCGGTATTTTTTATATGAACTTGCGCCGCCATGACTCGAAGCAAGTTATCTTTTTCGAGCAGTGGTGCAGGTTTTAATATGGGCACTTGAATTTTATCAATCGAGTCATTAATAAAATTATTTAAATCCTCAAAAAATATTGGCGTGTCAGATGTTTTTGATAAGTCACTGATTTGAGTCTGAACATCTGACAGAAGGCCAATGAGTTCTTTCACCTGACTTTTTGCATGGGCGTGTTCTTTAGTTATGGAATGCAATCTTGCTGCCAGGGTGTATGAATCAGGGGCCAGGAGTTTAGCCAGCTTGGCACCGTGAGCGCGCTTGAGGGCTTGCTCAACAATTTTTTCTAAATCTTCAATGATATGATTATCTTCAATTTCAACATCTGGAAACATTTTCTCAATATCATCAAGATCCACTTGTCCTTCAAAACTTTGCAGTTCAAGATCATGAATGCGTTTTTGCAAAGCGCCACGTGAGAGTCCTACGAGTTTTGCTGCGCGAGAAAGTGATACAAGTCTTGGCATATAAATAAACCTTATATTTATCTGTTTTAGCTGTGTTTATATTAGCCGTATTCGTGTCGGCCAATCGATAAGTTTTTATACTGTCTGATCATAATCATCATTTTTTGAATATTCTGATGATTAACTTCAGCTATTTTTAAAGCAATGGTTAATTTTAAAACATCGGAGTCAACAGGTTCGATATTGATGAACTGTTTAAGATTTTTCTTTTTACATTTTTGTTGCGCAACATAACTTTCTAAAGTAAAAAAGTGTGTGTCCCATGTCACTTTTTTCCCCTCGAAGGCACCATCAAATTGTAAATGAGCATTGTGAGGATCTGTTTGGTGAATAATTTTATATGACATATTCTTTAATATGGTTAAGTTGTGCCATGTATGAGATAGTTAATGATAATTAATCTAAGTGTAATACTTTGATGGCTAAATGCACCTTTTTCACTAGAAAATATGTTGTTAAGCCGTCACAATACCCTTTAAGTTGTAAGTGTTAATCCGGGACTTTATATGAGCTTTAGTATTAAACGAAGAAAACTGATAAAAGCAGGTGCAGCATCTGTACTGGTTGCTTCTGCAGCCACTGTGTTTTTAGAGAGTAAAAACGCTAAAAAGTTAAATAATGTTAAATTTGATGGTAATGCAAATACAACAACACCTATCCCTGATAAAACTTTTGAACATGAGTTAGCAGTAAAAGATAATTTGCAAAAGGTTAAATTTTTTAATCAAACTTTCAGTGATGATTTATTTTTAACAAAAGAAAAATATACGATCTTTCAGCAAGCGCTGAAAAGAATATTGCGAGTGCAAAAAGTCATTGGTTATGCAAACTTTAACCTGGTCAGCTTTGACGACATGATTTTGTATTCTAATCGCTTCCCACAAATCGGACGTTTTACAAAAGAAGAGCTTGCGCTTATTGATGAATTATTTTTTTATGATGCTAACAAATATGGGTTTTATGGAAGCAAGGTTATTAAAGATCTGACTTCGAAAGTAAGTAAAAAAGAAACAGTCAAAATTGCAGGCAGCGGCCATTATTTATTTTATGGTGATGCGCTGACTAAATTTAATCAACTTAAAAAAGATGTGGGCCCTGATTTGATTTTAACTTCAGGAGTACGCAGTGTAGTTAAGCAACTGCAGCTTTTTTTAGCAAAACTCGATGAGAGTAAAGGAAATCTTTCTCTGGCATCGCGATCGTTGGCCCCGCCAGGACACTCCTATCATGGAATAGGAGATTTCGATGTTGGAAAAAAAGGCTTTGGCAAACTTAATTTTACCGCAGAATTTTCTAGCACCGACGAGTATAAAAAACTGATTGAATTAAAGTATGTTGACCTGCGCTATACCAAGGATAACCAGGTAGGGGTGCGTTACGAGCCCTGGCATATTAAGGTTGTTTAGTATGACTTTAAAATTCAGTTTAAGTATTTTAATCGCGCTATCCAGTGTAAATATTTTTGCTGAACCACTACAATTTTCATTGCATAAAATCACCTCGGAGCAACCAGGCCCGACAATGCTGGTTATTGGCGGAATTCAAGGTGATGAACCCGGCGGTTTTACTGCTGCATCAATGTTAGTCACTAATTACAAAATAATGAAGGGAAACGTTTGGGTCGTACCAAATCTTAATTTTGAAAGTATCATCCGCCGTAGTCGGGGTATCCATGGTGATATGAATCGGAAGTTTAAAGAGATATCAAAAAAAGATCCGGAATTTGATGAAGTCCAAAAAATTAAAAAAATCATTTTGAATAAAGAAGTGGATGTTGTTTTAAATTTACATGATGGCAGCGGATTTTATAAAAAAACATATATAAACAGAATGCATAACCCTGGCCGCTGGGGACAAAGTATTATTATTGATCAGGAAAGACTGGATTCCCCACAGTTCGGTGATTTATCTGGTATGGCTGACAATGTACAGCAGCATATAAACAGGCAACTTAAAAACAAGGCCAAGTTTTTTTATGTAAAGAATACAGAAACGAGCAAAGGTGATGTGGAAATGGAAAAGTCCTTAACTTACTTTTCCATTAAAAATAAAAGACCTGCATTTGCTGTAGAAGCCAGTAAAAGTTTTTTGACACATGAGCGAACATATTATCACCTGCTTGCAGTTGAAGGTTTTATGAATGAGTTGGGTATTGAGTTTCAACGTGATTTTGAGATAACAAAAGAAAACGTCGCTAAACAAATCGGCAATAATCTTAAGATCTCACTGTATGATAATCGTATTAATCTTGAAGTAGAAAAAGCAAGGCGATACTTGAATTATGTTCCGCTTAAAAAGCATTCGTCTTTAGAGTATAAAAAAAATAATCCTTTAATTGCAGTAGTTGGAAATCATAAGTCATTAAAAGTACGTTATGGCAATCGCTACGTTACTTCACTTAAACCGCAGTATTTTGAATATGATTACGACTTAGAGTCTATAAAAATTCAAATTGATGGCATCAAAAAAGATATTAGTATTGGAGAAAAGATTAATGTGGAAAATGATTTTCGTGTATTGGCAGACAGTGATTATCGCGTAAATATTATCGGCTTTGCGAAAAAAGGTGTTGATAATGAAAATGATCTTCTGATTCAAAGGAAACAAATAAAACCCCGGTTTTCAATTGATAAAAATGAAAGAATATTCAGAGTTGAACTATACAAAGGAAATAAGTTTAGTGGAATGATATTGGTTAATTTTATTGAGTCTGATAACACTCAACCGCTTAGTATGAATGCTTCCGACTCAAAGATGTCCTCTTCAAATTTATAATGTCAATTTCATATAAAACACCGGCTTCTTTTTCTGGCTTCTCGTGTTTAGGCGGGGACTGTGAAGATACCTGTTGTCGTAACTGGGAAGTGAAACTTGACAGGCAGCATTATGAGCTGGTGAAAAACGCTATGCTTAGCAATGAACATGATAAGGCTGTTTTTGACAATAGCATTTACCTTAATGGACGTTCTATTGTAAGTGATCACGATTTTTCATTTGTACGTATGCGAGAGGATGGTTTTTGCAGCATGTTGGATAGCAAGGGATTATGTTCCATTCATGCGAAATTTGGAATTTCGACATTAGGCGATGTATGCACAATGTACCCCAGAGTTGTTTCACGTTGTGGGGATACTTTTGAATTAAGTGGTGCTTTATCTTGCCCTGAGGTAGTAAGACGCTGTATCGATGCCAAAAATCCTTTAAAGCTTAAACGCTTTAAACCTGCTGAGCTTCCAAGAAGTAATAATTACCCTATACAAAGAGAGTTGTCACAATTAGATGATGATTTTTATTCACAACATTTTAGCATGGTGCGTGACGCCATCATGGCGATGATGGCCAATGATGAATATGATTTCGAAACACGCTTATATCTCATCACTAATTTAGCAAATAAAGTGTCTGACTTTTATCATAGAGGTTGTGATAAATCTGCAGGGGGTCAACTTGATGTGGTTTTATCTGCTTACGCTGAACGCGGCTTCATATCTAAATTAGATATGTTTATTAAAGATTATGATGCGGGCTCACCGATTAGTTTGCTGGTAACACATTCAGTCTTGTCCATTAAGTTACAACAAGCGTCTACAGAAAATATCAGCCTTTTATATAATGATCTCATACAATTCTACTGTCACAGCAATGAAAATATTCCCGAAATGCTTACTGTGAAAGTGAATAACATTATTAAAGAATTAGATTTTAATCAGCAGCAATATATAGAACAATCCCTGACTCGGTACATATTAAACTGCCTTTATCGAGAATGGTTTGTCACTATGCCGGATCCTTTTACCTACATGCAAATGTTACTGGTACGCATTTCAATTTTAAGGACGTTGATTTATTTAGATGTTGGCCGGGATTCCGGTTTGAATACGAAGGAGCTTGAGAAAAAGATTGTTTATGTAATGTATAACTTTGCACGTAACATTGATCAAAATCTTGAGTTTTTGAAAGTGGTTTACAATGCGTTATCAGAGCAGAATATGATGAATTTTGATTTTTCACCTGCTTTCATACGCATTTAGTCGTTATAGAATTTTCCCTTCTCCTGGCATGTGAGCAGCAATGTACAGCGTTCAGTCAGACATAAAACTCATATTTAAAAGTAATATAGTGTCAGGTACTGTATAATTGACTATAAATTATTCAATAACTGAAAATATAAAGGGTTATAAAATCTTCTTAGTTATTTTATAGCGGTAATATTGAGGCCACTAATGCAGAGTATGACACTAGATGAACAAATTATTTTAACAACCAGGATAATGGCAATTCTGGATGGATGGGGAATGTCATCTGTCGATATTATCTCACTCTTAGCTTTGCCTGAAAAAACACCTACACGTGCATTACGTCGCTACCGGGAAAATACGCCATTTCCTGTTACTCCCGAGTTGAGTGAAAGAATAGAACACATTATTGGAATTACAGATGCTCTGAGAACATCTTATCCGCATAACCCGCAAATGGGCAAAATATGGATTCGTCAGCGCAGTAAAAAATTACAGAATCAGATTCCATTACAGATTATTGTTGAGAATGGTTTAGATGGTGTTATTGAAGTTAGAAAACACCTGGATTGTTCGTACGACTGGCATAAAAACCCATAATCACGAATACTGCGAAGCCAAATTACGGTGCTTAAAATCAACTCAAAATGTGCCGTGAGTATTGTTGAAAACAATACGCGGAAATACTCTTGGAGTGCTCATATACTTATTGTGCATTCCGCTTTTTCGTTAATTTTAATCTTGTTCTTTGACTTCTCGTTATCCGCGAAAATATTATAAGGTTATTTTTTTTTATCTTTTCTGGTTTCTCTTGCTTTAAAATTTACAATAGATTGCATTAATTGATCGAGTGGCAAAAATTCAAACTTGTCATATTTAATCAAAGCTTGATTCATTAATTCATATATATTTGGTTTGTCGTTTAGGTGTTCAGGCGCTAATAATTTCTGTAGCCCAATAACACTGCCATTTTGAACTTTAATTTCTTTACCGTGTGGAAGAGGGCCTTCTACTTCAGTTAACTTGAGTGCGAATTTTGCATTAACTCGAAGCAGTTGTAAAAAATCAAGGCAGTTTTGCCAGGCTGTTTTATCTAAGCAGCCAACACATTCGCGATCAGCTAAATGCAGTTTTTCCATTTTTGTGCACAGGCAACGGCGAGAATTTAGTGTTTTTTCAAACGGGCATTGAAGAGGGTTTACCGAACGGTAGGTTTCTCTATATTTATCTTCATCCATAACGATATAACTTAATAAAAATTATTTTTCCCATTCACGCAAAATAGTTTCTTCTCGCTGTTCCTGCAACTTTTCTTCAGCATCAATAATATTATCAGCAAAAATGACTTTATAAATATTGCCACTTTCTGCATCTTGCTGACGTTTTTCTTTAGCAAAATTTTTGGCATCTTTAAACTTCTCAAAATTATCAAGAGGTTCTATATTTTTTACAATCTTGCTGATACCGGGTGCTATTTTGTAAACGAAGTAAGGCATAAATTAACTCCTGGCCCAGAATTTCCAGTCTAAAGTTCTGAACTTTTATATTTTGTATTTTAAATTTTGTGTTTCAAATTATAGTATAGTGATTGTTGGAACATATTGTTGAATAACAATCAGTTATCAAAATGGTCTGGAATGTGAGTTCTTGATATTATAAATCAAGATACTATAAACAAGTGCCATTCCAGTTTCTGCCAAGGATATAGATTCTGGTGGCGACTCACAATATTTTCAAGCCCTTTTGTGAAAATAATTAACTATGGTGAGAATATGGTTATTTCAAGGATTATAAGTAAACGTGAGAAATAATAAATCATTACTGACAATAACCGAGCTGGGTGGCTATCCTGATTTTAGTGAACTATATCGTGGCTGTGGCTTTCAAGTTGACGCGGCCAATAGTATGCGCAAAGCTTTACGCAGCCTTAAACAAAATAATTATGATGTGATTATTGCAGAATTTAATTTTCAGTCAGATTTTCGGGACAGAACCAGCAGTCTGGAAACACTAATGGCAGTTATTCAACAGATGGAAGAAGTTAAAGTTATTATTTTTTATGAAAAAGAATATCTGCATCAGTTTGAAAAAATAAGGGCACGATTTTCTTTTCATGCAGAATTACCATATCCCATTGATGAACACCTGTTAAGAAATGCAGTTGAAAGCGTCTGAATATTAACAGTTATTCTGTTAAATTATTCAGTGTTTCAAGTGCTTCGGCAGCGGCTTCTTTTACCTGCTGATCATCATGATTCATGTATTCCTGTAAAAATGCCTTGTGTTCTGAATTTCCGGTCAGGGCAAGATAATGCAGTGCATCAATTTGTAGTCGCAGGTTGTTTGTTGCGGCAATTTTTTTAAATGCAGCCGCATGATTTTTTAATATATCCGTTGCGGATAAACTTTCTACTAAAGCATCAAGCCCTATTCTAACTTCCATACTGGTATCTTCATCTTCAAGCATAGCAATAACTGTGGAGAAAGTTTCGGGTGCAAGCTGGATAGCTTGTAATACTGTTGCTAGTTGGCCATTACTAAGGGAGTTTTCAATATACTCCTGCATGCCATTTTTGTCTTGTGAAGTGCTAAGCCATTGCTGAATTTCTTTGGGTGAGTAGCTGCCTGAAAATATCATGAAACTAGTATCAGCGCTTAATGAAAACCAGGGGACACTTCTTACATTTAATTCAGCTGCTCGCTGATTATCAACGGCAATGTTGGTGATTTTTAAAGATGCAATTTTTCCTTTTTTTAACTGATCACTTAATTCGCCGAGAACAACAGGACAGTGGACGCAGCCAGTTGCAATTAACAGTTCGGCTGAGGGTGAAGTAGTATGATTCATTTATTTTATTCTTTGCTGATAGAGTCGAAGAGGGGATTATAATATAAATTGAAGTCCCATACCTTCTTTTGTTATTCGTACGATTTCAGCATTAACAGGAGGCGGAGTTCCATCTCCTATTTGAGAGCAAACTTGCAATATAACGTGTGTGCCAATGGGAAGTTCCAGATGTTTTTCATTGTGTTCAAGAAAAACCCCTGTGTCACTGATGTTTTGAGAACTCAGGATATGTTCGGATTTGTCATCACATGTCATTTTTATTTCGATGACTAAACCAACCCGACTGGAATTGCGTTTATTATCACTCATAATATATTAATCACTTTATGCTTCAATATCGGGAATAAGTTTGCTTTCTAATAATAAAATTTGGTCTTTTAATTTAAGTTTGCGTGCTTTCATACGCCTCATTTGTAATTCATCAATAAAGGGTCTCTCGCTCATAAGAGATATCGCATCATCAAGATCTCTATGTTCAAGCATTAATTCATTAAGCTTATATTTTATTTCTTCAGTTTCCATCAGGCATTATTCCATCAATTTGCATCGAATCCTGATTAAGTATCCATCGTTTCAATTCTTCTTCAGATTTAGGCCGGCTAATATAATAACCTTGTCCATGTTCACAGCCCAAGATGTAAAGAAGCTGTAACATCTCTTTTTCCTCAATGCCTTCTGCAATAACTTTCATACCAAGGTTATGTGCAAGGTCAATGGTTGAGCGAACAATTATGGCATCATTATCATCTCTTAGCATATCCATAATAAAGGATTTATCGATTTTAAGTTTGGATAAGGGCAGTTTTTTAAGATAGGCGAGAGATGAATAACCCGTACCAAAATCATCGATAGCTATTTCAATACCTAATTGATGTAGCTGATTTAATATGTCAATTGATTTTACTGGGTTTGTCATCATGACGCTTTCAGTAACTTCCATAATAAAGTTTGTTGGGGAGATTTTGTTTTTATTGAATATTTCCATCATATTCTCAATAAAATGGTTTTCCTGCAAATTATAGACAGATAAATTAATAGCTATTTTTATATTTATACCTGCATCTTTAAGTTTATTGCTGTATTTTGCTGTGGTGTCAATAATCCAGTATGTGATAGGGTTTATCATACCTGTTTGTTCGGCAATGGTAATTATTTCATCAGGATAAATTTTTCCCCGTTCAGGATTATCACAGCGTATAAGCGCTTCAGCACTAATGACTTCACCGGTTGTGATATCAATAATAGGCTGGTATTCCATAAATAATTGATTGTTATCAATTGCATTACGAAGATCGGAAATCAGGGAAAGCTTGCCAACACTGTATTCATCATATTGTGGATTATAAATATCATAACCTGACTTATT
>JAPHTF010000182.1 GCA_026197095.1 Gammaproteobacteria bacterium | reverse complement strand
TCTGTGGGGGCAAGCAGGTATACTTCCTGTTCTTACTCTTAATATTGTCTAATGATAAACGGTGTAATTGAATGCCTGTGAATAAAAAAATAACTGAAATCACGATCACTGCAGAAAATAAATGTTCTTTTTGTGCCGGGACAAAATGTTGCATATATGTGACTCAGGAAATGGAAACGCCGCGCTCAATGTCTGACTTTGATCACATGTTATGGCAATTGGCGCATAAAGATATGCAGGCTTATAAAGATGAGGATGGCTGGTTTTTAATTGCTAATAACAAGTGTCAGTTTTTAAAAGCGGATGGGGGCTGTAATATTTATGAAACACGCCCACAGATTTGTCGTGATTATTCTAATGATTTTTGTGAGTATGATGAGCCGGCAGAGATTCATTTTGAGTACTATTTTAGAACGTATCAGGAGCTCGATGACTATTGCCGCAAGCGCTTTAAAAAGTGGGATCAGCGGTTTGAACAAGCCTAGCCTTCAATAAAAAATACATACTTTAACCACAGAGGACGCAGAGGTTCACAGAGGAAAAATGCTCAATAGATTTTGAGCCTTTTATTTAGAACAGACAAGTTACTCATTCACAATGGGTTACCTTCTCTTGCCAGTTAGTAAAAATATTCTCAGAAAATACCACCAAACGCATTTAAAATCACACAACCTGACTTCACAGGAATAACCGCAAAAAATCAAAAAAATATCTCTGTGAACCTCTGCGTCCTCTGTGGTTATAGTTCTTTAGGTGTGATATCTCGGAAATCTTTAATTGCCTGAAAATCCTCAGTTTCCCGTTGTGGGCTTTGGCTATCCGGGTTGAGGACTGCAAGTAAGTTTTTTATGCCGTATTGCTGAGCCGATCGTAATACAGACAGCGTATCATCAACTAATAAAGTATGTTCTTTCTCGAAAGTTAATTTCTTATTTAGTTTTGACCAGAATTCAGGTTCTTCTTTGGGTAAGCCAAAATCATGCGCACAGATGATGTCATCAAAATGATGATGCAATGCGGTACGATCCATTTTTAACATTAAACTTTTTTGATGAGCATTCGTTACCAGCGCAACATGTTTGCCAGTTGCTTTAATGGCATCTAAAAACTCAACAACATGAGGATGCACGGCTATGAGGTGATCCACTTCGGCTTTGAGTTGCGCAATATCAAGATCGAGTTGCTCTGACCAGTAATCAACACAATACCAGTTCATGGTTCCTTCAGCAGATTTAAATTTTGGTGCTAATAGAACGCGAGCATCTTCCACATGTAGCTGATTTTTTTCAGCATAGCGCAGCGGCACATGCTGTTGCCAGAAATAGTTGTCAAAATGTAAGTCGAGTAATGTGCCGTCCATATCGAGCAGTACAGTACTAATGTTATTCCAGTTAAGCATTGAAGTAGAGGCTATAATAGTGAAGAAGATGGGTGCCATCGTAACAGTTTTTTATGGCAATTTTTAGTTTGGAAGATGATATAGTTAGTCTTTACTTGCCGTATATTTTCAGGTTATTGAGACAATGCCAGAACACGATCTTAAAGAGTTACTCGATCCGGTGATACAAATAGCGTATCAAGCGGGTAAAGAGATCATGGAAATCTATGATGCAGGTTTTTCTATTGAAAATAAGTCTGATCAAACGCCTGTCACTGAAGCGGATATTGCGGCAAATAAAGTTATTGAAACCAGCCTTAAAGCGTTAACGCCCCATTTACCCATTCTCACGGAAGAAACAACACCGACTCCTTATTCCGTGCGCCAAACCTGGCCACGCTACTGGTTAATTGATCCGCTCGATGGTACCCGTGAGTTTATTAAACGTAATGGTGAATTTACCGTCAATATTGCCCTCATTGATGGCGATGAATCGGTAATGGGCGTCGTTTATGCTCCGGTTAAAGGCGTCTTATACTATGCTGCGAAAGGCCAGGGTGCGTATAAGAAAGACAGCACAAACGAACCTAAAGAGATTCATGTGCGAGTAAAATGTTCAGGTAAAACGATTGTTGCATGTGGCCGATCATGCCCAACAGCGGAAGTAAAAGCATTTCTTGAGAATGTAGGTGAGCATGAAATCGTTCGGGTAGGCAGTGCTTTAAAGTCTTGTTTGGTTGCAGAAGGCAAAGCCGATTTATATGCCCGTTTAGGTCCTACCTCGGAATGGGATACTGCTGCTGCACAGTGCGTAGTAGAAGAAGCGGGTGGTGCGATTACCGATACGAATATGCAGCGCCTGCGTTACAATACAAAAGATGAATTATTAAATCCTCATTTTTTTGTCGCAGGTGATCCGTCTATCGACTGGTCGCAATATTTAGGAGCTGATTAGAAATACGTAGTACTTAATATATTGTTAAATCTTTGTTTCATTAATTGAATTATTGATGATTTTGATATGAAAGGTTAATACAATGATTTTAGCGAAGTCATCACTAACACGTCAGACAAAAATTCTTCTCATCGCGACGATCGTTGCCCTCACTTCTGCATGCTCATTTAAATCATTATATAACCGGCTTGATTATCTTATTCCGGTTTATCTAGAAGGTATGGTTTCATTTGATGATGTGCTTGAGAAAAAAGTTGAACAGCGTGCACAGCTTCTTATTAGCTGGCACCGCAATACCCAGTTAAAAGAGTATGCAAGCTGGTTACGTAGTTTGCAGCAGGATATTACTAAAGACTTAACAGATAAAAAATTATCACAGCATATCACTAAATTAGAAAATTTCTGGGAATCAGTTTCGCAAAAGTTAAATGACGAAATGGTGGGTTTACTGCCTTTGCTTAATAGTGAGCAACGTAAGGAATTGTTTGCAAGCATCACTAAAAAGAACAATAACTTTAGTGATGAGTATATCGACCTTGAAGAAAAGAAACGTATCGATTCCTACATAGAGAATATGTTTGATAGCTATGAAAGTTGGCTAGGTGATCTGACAGAGGAACAGGAAAAAGCAATTGAACAGGCGGCGAGTAAACTGCACAGTGTTGCTCACTTGCGGCTAAAACAACGTCTGTTATGGCAACAGGGTATTCAGAAAATCCTTGATAAAAATGAGCCCGCTTCATTGAAGTCAGAGCGCTTGCGTACATTTTTTGTGGGCTTTGAAACGAATAATAATTCAGAGATGGAAAGATTGGCTACCTTGAATCGTCACACTATAGAAAAACTTACGCTTAAAATTATTAACACTTTAAGCACTGAGCAGAAAGAGCATTTTATGAGTGAAACGAGTGATTATATTCGTATGTTCACGGAGCTGTCGGAAAATCGTTAGATTAATTATTGTTTATGGTTAATTCCAAGTATCAACTTTAAACCTGGCCATACATTTTTCATGACCAATCTTTGTGCTTGTGCATTCGGGTGAATACCATCTTCTTGCATTAATTCTGGATGTTCGGCTACTTGCTTTAGCATTTGTGGTACCAGGGGTATGTCAAAACGTTTTGCCAGTCTGAGATATACTTCCGCAAACTTCTGATTATAAGCCGGTCCATAGTTAGGTGGCAGGCGCACCCCGACCAGCAGTATTTTTATATTATCTTTTTTACATCGCTCGATGATGCTCGCCAGGCTGGTTTCAATTTCACTGAATGGCAGCCCACGTAAACCGTCGTTGCCACCGAGAGCAAGTATGACAATTTCTGGTGTGTGATTTTTTATGGCCGAGTCGATTCGTGTTAAGCCTGTTCGCGTGGTATCACCACTTACGCTGGCATTAATGACTTTATATTCATAGCCTTTATCGAGAATGTGCTGTTGTAATAACGCGACCCAGCCCTCATTGATATTAATACCATAGGCACCACTGAGGCTGTCACCTAAAACCAGAATGTTTGCGGGTTTTTTGTTTGCAGCAAATACAGTAGTGTTAGCTGACATAACAAGGCTCGCCATTACAAGACAAAGCAGAGTGACTTTTAATAATGAGTACGATAATGCGGAGTATTTTTTTATCATGACGAATACTGTTTCAAATGTTTTTGTTGAAGCCCGTCAACTGGGCAAGCAAGTTACTACCCGGGATGGTGTTTTAACGCTATTAGATGATATCAACTTTAGCATTGAAGCGGGAACTTCAGTTGCCATTCTGGGCGCATCCGGTTCAGGTAAAACAACCTTGTTAGGATTGCTTGCCGGATTAGACACGCCTTCTTTTGGTGCAGTGATTCTGGACAACAACAATCTTAATGACTTTGATGAAGATGGACGTGCCTTGCTCCGGGCAGAACGTGTCGGTTTCGTATTTCAGAATTTCCAGTTGTTGTTTGGTTTAACCGCACTGGAAAATGTCATGCTGCCGCTGGAACTGGCGCAAGCAGCACACCCACGTAAAACGGCAGAGGAATTACTCATACGTGTTGGTTTGGGTGAACGGTTTCATCACTATCCCAATCAGCTCTCAGGAGGTGAACAACAACGTTGCGCAATAGCGCGTGCTTTTTCCACTAATCCCCGTTGCCTGTTTGCTGATGAGCCTACCGGCAACCTGGACAGTGAAACCGGCAAACGAATTATTGAGCTCTTATTTGAACTTAATTCTGAACATGGCACTACACTGATTATGGCTACCCATGATGCAGAACTGTCGACGCTATGTAAGCAACGTCTCGTGCTTGATGCTGGCCGACTGGTAGAAGACGGTGCAAGTTAACAACATGAGCAAAGACAAAACATATCCCACAAAAAGCAGGAGCTTCGCTTTTTACTGGTCAAACTCCTGGCGTATGTTATGGCGTGACTGGCGCGGTGGTGAGCTTAATATTTTAGCCATAGGTTTAGTTATTGCTGTTGCCAGTATTACTGCTGTGGGCTTTTTTACCGATCGAATCGAACGCGGTCTTCAAATGCAGTCTGCCGAGTTGATCGCGGCTGACCTGGTGATTACTTCAGGACGTCCGGCTATTAACGATTACATTGCGAATGCCCGGGAAAATGATTTTCAGGTCACAACGACACAGCAATTTCGTAGTGTCCTGCTGGCAAATGAGCGGCTACAACTGGCAGAAGTAAAAGTGGTGAGCGAAGGTTATCCTTTGCGCGGTGTGCTACGCATCAGTGACAGTGAGTTTGGTGATGATGAAGCCACGACTCGCATCCCCGCAGCGGGTGAACTTTGGGTTGAAGCGCGGCTCTTGCAGCTTTTAGATCTAAAGATAGGTGAGCGTGTCAGTTTGGGTAATTCAAGTTTCATACTTGGTAAGATTTTACGCTATGAACCTGATCGCGCAGGTGACCTGTTTAGTGTCGCACCACGAGTCATCATGAATAGTATCGATCTCACTGCGACCGGTTTAATTAACACCGGTGCGCTGGTTAATTATCGTGTCTTAATTTCGGGTGAGCGCAGCGATATTAATCGTTATCGAAAAATCATTAAGAACAAGCTTCGACCGGGTGAAAAAATTATGACGGTAGAAGAAGGACGCCCTGAGTTGAACACCGCATTAAAAAGTGCGCGACAGTTTTTAGGTCTTGCTGCACTCATCAGCGTATTACTGGCAGGGGTGGCGGTGGCAACAGTGGCCAACCGTTTTAGTAAGCGTCATCTCAATAGCAGTGCCATGATGCGTTGTCTTGGTGCCACGCAGAACACCATTATTCAACTTTTTACCCTGGAAATGATATGGCTTGCCTTGCTGGCCAGTAGCGTGGGTAGCTTATTGGGTTTACTCACACAGTTTGGAATCACTGAATTACTGGATCAATTAGTTCTGACACAGTTACCCGCGCCATCTTTTAAAGCCGTCATTTTAGGGTATGCAACCGGTATCGTCATGTTGATGGGGTTTGCGATGCCTCCCTTGCTTACATTGCGCCGGGTGCCTCCCTTACATGTGTTACGCAAAGATGTGCCCATCCGTCTGACCAGCGCCTGGAGTATTTATCTGCTTGTCTTGTTGTCTATGTCATTGCTGCTGTACTGGCAAATTGATGATCCAAAACTGGTTGGCCTGGTAATGGGCGGCACGGTGGCGACCCTGATAGTGCTGGCGTTAGCAGCCTATTTACTGGTTCGAATGTTGAATCAATTACGTTCTCGCGTCGGTGTTGCCTGGCGTTTCGGGCTGGCAAATATTTCACGTCGACCGGGTAGTAGTATTATTCAGATAGTGGCTTTTGGTTTGGGTATCACGGTGATGCTGTTATTGTCGACAGTACGTTCAGATTTACTCAATGACTGGCAAGCCAGTCTGCCAGCAGACGCACCGAATCATTTTGTAATCAATGTTCAGTCCGATCAAGTTGTCGCAATAACGGATTACTTTAAATCAATGGGTGTGAGCAATACCCAGCTTTATCCTATGGTGCGCGCCCGCTTGCTGGAGATTAATCATGCTAAGGTTGCTAGCTCAGATTATGAAAATGAACGCGCAAAACATTTACTGACACGTGAATTCAACCTTTCATGGGCAGAGAAATTACAACAAGATAACACTGTCGTTGCGGGTTCATGGTGGAGCCGCAAGGATTTCTCTAAGCCTCTGCTTTCACTTGAATCAAAACTGGCAGAAACATTAAATCTAAAACTGTATGATGTGGTTGGTTTTGATATTAATGGCACAATTCTTCATTTCACGGTGAGTAATTTACGCTCAGTAGACTGGGATACGTTTAATATTAATTTTTTCACCGTGGTGCCACCGGGTGTACTGGAAGATAAGCCCGCTAACTGGGTAACCAGTGTCTATCTAAACAAACAGCAACGTCAGCAACTGAGCAACCTGGTACGCGAGTTTTCTAACGTGACATTGATTAATGTAGAAAGCATTATGCAACGAGTTCGTAATATTATCGATCGGGTTTCCCTTGCCGTTGAATTTATTTTTCTCTTCACTGTACTGGCAGGACTTGCGGTTCTTTATGCGGCCATTCAATCTAATCAGGATGAAAGGCGGTTTGAAAACGCCGTATTGCGAACTTTCGGTGCCAGCAAAAAAACACTGATGCTAGGATTATTTGCTGAGTTCACTCTGCTTGGTGCTTTGTCAGGCTTGTTAGCTGGTCTCGCGGCAACATCACTTGCCTGGCTGCTGGCAGAGTTTGTGTTCAAGTTTGATTATCAGTTTGATCCGAGCGTGGCATTGACCGGTATTATCACGGGAACGCTGATCGTTGCCAGCGCAGGATTTTTAGGCACACGCAGTGTTTTAACCACGCCACCAATTCAAAGTTTGCGTGAAGGTGTGCAGTAAGGCAAATATAGGATTTTAACGGGGCAATGCAAAAAATAGATTTAACCTGAGCGTTATTAGTTCGATTTTTGATTATCGTAAACGGACATAATGGTTTTTAATTCATTCAGTACTTGCTGGGTTTCTTCCGGGCTGAGGTCATCTGTTAATGCGACAGGATTACCTGATTCTAAGGTCTGAATAGAGGCGCGCACGGCATCACATCCAGCTTCACAGACGGCTTCAATTCGTTGGTTAATTTTCAGGGAAGATGTAGGCATAAGAAATAATGGCAGGGGGGTTGTCATTAATTGAATCGAATGTTCGAGGTTAAAAGTGGTGGCCGGACCTGGAATCGAACCAGGGACACGAGGATTTTCAATCCTCTGCTCTACCGACTGAGCTATCCGGCCATCAACAGCCGCGTATTAGACGTGATCATGAGCCTGACGTCAAGTCGATTTATTCCGGTGTATAGCCATCAACCGCTGCAGAGCCTTCTCCAAAGAAGAATTTTTCCATTTCGTCGAGCAAAAATTGACGGTGCTTGGGATCAATCGGGCTGAGTTTGTTTTCATTCATTAGCATAGTTTGCTGTTTCATCCACATTTGCCAGGCCTCTTTACTGGCATTTTCTAAAATACGCTGGCCAATCTCTCCAGGGTAAGGGGCTTTATCTAAACCTTCAGCTTCTTTCTTAAGTACTACACAATTAACCATTTTACCCATCGTTCTCAGGCTCCTGAATGACTGTTTAAAATTTTCAGCACTGGTGCAGGTAATCCCAACGACTCAGGCTGGTGGGTGTTATACCAGACTCTGTTGGCGGCTTCCATCACATGATTTGCAGGGCCTTTTACCTGGCTCACAATAGGGGTGATATCCAGATGAAAATGGCTGAATGTATGGCGTAATACTGGCTGAATTTTATACTCTTTGACCATCAAACCTAATTGCTGCTGACACCAGTTTGTGAGCTCTTCTTTATTATCATGGTTGTATTCAGGAAGGCTCCATAACCCTCCCCAAATTCCAGTCTGTGGGCGTTGTTGCAACAAGACCTCACCCTTATCATTTTTCAGGATGAGCATCTGTGTTTCTTTCACCGGCAGTGTTTTACGGGGTTTTGGCGTGGGGAATGACGCCACCTGCTCACGTTTATAGGCCATGCATAAATCCGTTACCGGGCAAGCTGGGCAATTGGATTTACGTGAACACACTGTTGCCCCTAAATCCATTATGGCTTGAGTGTAGCTCGTCAGGTTATCCATGGGGGTAAGTGATTCTGCGAGTTCCCAGAGCTGGTTCTCTATGTCTTTTTTTCCTGGCCAACCTTCAATAGCATAGAGCCGAGTAAGTACTCGCTTCACATTTCCATCAATAATAACATGGCGTTGCCCCAGGGCCTGAGCCAAAATGGCGCCTGCGGTAGAGCGCCCAATACCCGGAAGTTCAAGAACAGCCTCAAAATTTTCTGGAAAGTGATCGGCATAGTCATCGCGAATGATTTGTGCAGCTTTGTGCAGATTTCGTCCACGTGCGTAATAGCCTAAACCGGTCCAGAGATGGAGCACTTCATCCTGACTGGCGTCGGCTAACGCACGTGAGCTGGGGAAGCGTTGCATAAAGCGTTCAAAATAAGGAATGACGGTGGCGACTTGCGTTTGTTGCAACATGATTTCGGAAACCCAGACACGATATAAATTACGCTTGTGTTGCCAGGGCAAATCATGGCGCCCATATTGTGAAAACCACTGCAGTAACTTTGTGCTGAAAACGTGTTTTGGACTCATATTAATTATTTAAAACTTAAAAAGTTTTTTCAGCTCATTACCCAGTTTTTTCTCAATATCTTTTTTCGCTTTATCTTTTATTTTTTGCTCTTGTTTTTTGATTTCTTTTTTAACCATATGACTTAAGACTTTTTCAAAATCAGGTTTAATGCTGGGTTTATCAAAACTGCCACCGATATGAATATCTAGTGGGATCGAATCCATTTTTTCGTAGGTCTTTTCGGCTTTTATATCCGTCGATGAAGTAAATTTCACTGAAGCGGTGTAATTAAGTTTCTCTTTGGCAATATCAACCGTACCCTGACCAATAACACGCGCGAGTGGAGTCGCGGCACGTAAATCTTTATTACTTAAAACACCTTTATTGATAATGGCGCTGGCACTCAGGCTGGCTATTTTTGTTTCAGCAGGAACAGGGGCTTCAGGTGGTGTTTTTCGATTTAATTTAGCATCTAACACATTTTTTTGATGATCAAGGTCAAATCCTTTTAACGTACCGTCTTTCAAGTTGAGCGATAAATTTCCATTTAAATTTTGTTTTAGTTGCGATAATTTGACACCAGAAGTATTAAAACTTGCTGTTACCGATGTTTCACCCTTGAGCTTATCTTTGCCAATAAAATCATTGAGTAATTGCCCCGCGTTTATTTTTTGCACATTGAGGTTGCCTGATAACAAGGCGTTGTCTTTAGTGACACGAAGTTTGAGATCAGTTTTGATTGCGGCATTATAGCCATTCATGGTTAAGGGGTTGATTTGAACTAGCCCGTTTTTCGAATGTATCGCTGTATGAAAATTCGTCCAGTGAGTTTTTTTAATTTGCATTTTATCAATTTTAAAATCGGCATCAAGGTTTGCCGCACTGAGTAATGCTACGGGGATTAATATCGCGTCATTACTTTGTGACGTGCTTGCAGCCTGCGCATTTGGCGGCCTGGATGTTGTTTCAACAGGTTCAGGCAGATAACGGTCAAAATTAATATTATCAATCGCCAGCTTAACTGTGGACGAACCTGGCGGGAGTTGTATTGCGGCGTTACCATTGAGATGTGAATCATCTAACGTCAGTTTAATTTTGGGTAAGCCGAGATTATTTAAAGTTCCCTTTATACCAAGTTGAGCGTTTAATTTTGTGAGTACATTTTTATCAGCCGTATCCGGGAGCTTAACTGAAAACTTATTTGCCAGTTCGCGAGGATTTAATGAGTGAATTGTCATATCACCATTTAAATAAGGTGTAGAGAGTAATTTTGTTACCGTCATTTGAGTGGTTAATTTGAGCTCACCTTCAGATATGTTAAGTTCTTTTGTAGTAAAGGTTTGCTTATCAAGATTAAGCTGCATTAAGGTACTATTGATTTGTGGAGATAAACGATTTTTCAAAGAAGCGAGTTTGAGATCAGCACTTAACTGTGTGTCATAAAATGAAAAACGTTTAAAATCTGATGAGAATTCAATACCACTATTAAATTGAACTTTTGTATTTAGTGATTTTTCCTGAAAATAGAACCGGGTCGTAAAAGGTATTTTAGTCTCAGGTCTTAATTCGCCAATGCTGAGTTGAACATCTGAAACAGTCATTTTTTGTTTAGTTTGTTTGTCATCCCAGTTAAATTGCGCGTTCTCGATTTTAAGACCATTTAAAGCAATCGCGCCGAGTATATTTTGTGCGCTTTCTTTTTGTTGATTCGTTGCAGATGGTTTTGTCTCTTTTGTTTTAGTGGCCGTTTCAATTTTGCTTGTACTGGTTGTTTTCGTTAAGTCATCCCAGTTAGTGATGCCCTGGCTATTTTTAGCCAGGTTAAGTTTTAAGCCTTCGATAACAATGGTGTCAGCTTCAAGTTGTTGTTTGAATAAGGGCCACAGTTTTGCACGAACTTGCAGGTGCTCCATTTTTGCAAAGGGCTGTTTGCCAAAACCTTGAGCATTACTGATTTCAATTTCACCTAGGTCTATGCCTATCCAGGGGAACAGCGAAAGTGAAATGTCACCAGGTATAGATAATGTGCGGCCGGTTTTTTCTTTAACCAAAGTAATAATGTCATCCTTATAATCATTGGGATTAAAAACAACCGCAAAACCAACAATGACAATAGTTAATATAAGAATGAGCGCGAGCAATATTTTTAAAAAAAGTTTCATAGTTTAAATATTCTATTTGGTTAATAAGTCACAAGGTCGAGTATAGCCTGAAAAATAGCGCTTGTGAGACTGTTCTATTGAGTTTTGAACTGAAGCGGTTGATACTCTTTATTTATTGCACTCAAGGATGGGGATGAGCTTTAAAATATGGGATATATGAACAAAAATCACATTATTCTTCTCTGTTTATTAAATACATCATTATCCATGGCGAGTGACGCTGAGTTTCAAATGGGGGGTGGCTTAATGTATTTTAACTACGCGGAATATTTAGATAATAATAGGTTTCTGGATGGGGAAACAGGATTCATTCCGGGAGTGGTTTTAAAGCGAAAACAATATCAGCAGAATATATATACAGAATTAGTTGGGCAACTTTACGGTAATAGAATTAATTATGATGGTGAAACATGGGATGGTGTACCGCTAAAAACAGATTCTGTTGCGATTATTATCGATACACATTTAAAAGTTGGAATGAGGCTAGAACAAAAGCATGAGCCATATATTGGATTAGGTTATCGTTATTGGTATCGAAATATACTTAGTGGTTATGACGCTAATGGAGCAGGTGTTAGTGGGGTACTGGAAGAGTATTATTGGCCATATTGGATGTTTGGATTTATAGTAAATATTAATTCTAGTGAAGCAGTAAAAGTAGGCTTTGATTTTCGATATACACAAATGTTTGATGCTAAAATGGACATAGATTTTTTAGGATATAAGGGCTATGACAATACCCAGGTAAATTTAGGTAATAAATCGGGTGCACGTTTTGCTGTTCCTGTTAAATTTAAAACAAGAACAAATTCACTTATTGTTTCACCCTATTATGAAATAATTGATATTGGAAAAAGCAACGTAGTTGGAATCACAAAAGGGGGGGTGCCCGTGACAGGGTGTGTTAGTGACCCGTGTAGAATATACGAACCCCGTAGCGAAACACGCAATGTGGGTATTGAATTGACCTGGTTGTGGTAAACAAAGATATTTAAAAAACAGGAATATAAATTAGATGAAAAATAATATTAAGCAACTTAAACAACGTGGTTTTACTTTAATTGAAATCATGGTGGTAGTTGTTATTTTGGGAATTTTAGCTGCTGCGGTTGTACCCAAAATTATGAGTAGACCTGAGCAAGCACGAATTGAAAAAGCCAAACATGATGTAATGGCATTTGAGAGTGCACTGGATATCTATAAGTTAGATAACTATCAATACCCCAGCACTGATCAAGGTTTAGAAGCGTTAGTGACAAAACCATCAGGTTCACCACAGCCACGAAATTATAAAAATGGTGGCTATATTAAAAAGTTAAACAAAGATCCCTGGGGTAAAGACTATCTTTATTTGTCCCCTGGTACGCATGGTGAGTTAGACATTTATTCATTAGGACCCGATGGTCAGCAGAGTGATGATGATATTGGTAACTGGAGTGTTGAATAAAATAGTAACTATTCTTAATACATAAAAGGGCGGCATAGGGTTTATGCCGTTCAGTTAACCGTTTATTTTTAATTCCCCCCTCCCTGGAGGAGGGGGTTAGGGGGAGGGGATAGTTAAATCACCCCACCTTAACCCTCCCCTTGAAGGGGAGGGAACTGATTTTTAAAGCTTAACTATACATTTTCTTAATTTCTTTTTGATGTGCTTCAATTACCTTGTTGCGTTTAACTTTCAGAGTCGGAGTGAGGCATTCATTTTCAATTGTCCAGGGTGAGAGCGATAAAGACACACGCCTGACTTTTGCATAACCTGGAAAATCATGCAGCGCTTTAGCCACCATTTTTTGTACTGCGGCGGTGAGTTTTTTATTTTTTAAACTTTCCGGATTAAGTGGATCAAGCCCATGTTGCTGTGCAAGTTGTGGCCATGTTTCACCATTTAAAACAATTAATGCGGTTAAGTAAGACTTACCCTCGCCTATAATTAAAGCCTGTTCAAATTCTTGCTCCAGAGTGATAGCTTGCTCCATATCAACGGGAGGAATTTTTTCACCGTTTGACATGATCAAAATATCTTTAATGCGTCCGGTGATAAAAATACTGCGACCATCAATACGGGCTTTATCACCGGTGCGTAACCAGCCGTCTTCGGTTAATACTTCACTGGTGGCTTGATGATTGTTCCAGTAGCCCAACATGACGACGGGGCCTCTAACCTGTAGTTCATCATTTTCAGCAATGCGAACTTCAACACCCGGCATAGCTTCGCCTACACTGGAGGGGACATTAAGTGAAAAATTATTCATGGTGACAGCAGGACTGCTTTCGGTCATACCATAACCTTGAAAAATATTAACACCTAAACCAACAAAGGTGCGTGCTACTGTTTCAGGTAACGCTGCACCACCCGACGCCGCCAGCCTTAAATTACCACCTAAGAGCTGATGGATTTTTTTACCAATCACATTGCTTAATAAAGGATTAAGCACAATGATGGGGCTAAACCAACCTGTTCGCTGTTTAAATTTGAAGTTTTTCCAGCCGACATGAACAGCGAGACGAAAGAGCGAGCGTGCAAAAATGGATTGATTTAAAAGCTTTTGTTGTACTTTGTCATAAAAGCGTTCAAAGATACGCGGCACGGTAATAATAATCGAAGGCTTTATGACCTGAAAATCTTCAGCAAGCTGTTGTATGGAGCGGGCATAACTGATTTTTGCCCCCGCCATCATTGCGACATAATACCCTGCTGTGCGTTCGTACATATGTGACAAGGGTAAAAATGAAAGAAACTCCAGGGTATGAGGATCATCAATACCTATTTTCTTAAGCAGAGATTCAGAATCAAATAAAATATTATGGTGGCTTAACATTACACCTTTAGGACGGCCTGTTGTACCCGAGGTGTAGAAAAAGGTGGAAAGTTTGTGATTATACACTCCACGTTCCTGTAAATGAGTCGCTTTTTCAGGCAGCCAGTTTTTGGCCGAACTGAGAATTTCATTGTTATCATGGGGTTCACTATTTAATAACACTACACGTTTTAAGGCAGAGTCCTGGTCTATATGAACAGACAAATCCAGCCATTGCTTGTCATCATTCACGAGTAAGACTTTAACGCCTGCATCATGAAGAATATAAGCCACATTATCCGGGCGGTCATCAACATAAAGTGGAACAATCACTAACCCCAGCCCGAGAGCGGCCTGTTCAAAAGCGACCCATTCAATACTGTTTTTTAGCTGTATGGCGACACGATCACCTTTGGTCAGACTCTCTTGCTGCAACCCTTGTTGAAAGCGGCTGGTTAAATCAGCCATTTCTTTCCAGGTGACTTCCGGCCAGGTATTTGTTTCACGGTCAAAATAACAGAAACCCACGCGATCAGGTGAGGTCAGGCAGCGGATACGAAATAATCTGTCGAGTGTGCCGGCCGTGTTGCAGGATATAAGCTGTGGTAGAATTCGCATGATAATATGATTATTTTTTATTTATGGTGGATTAGAGGATATATCAATTCCAATACTCCATCGACCAGTTTCAAGGTTTTTAGTATGGAAATTATAGTTAATGGCGAACAGCGTGAAGTATCAGATGGGCTCACTGCCGCGCAGTTAGTTGACGATATGGCAATTACGGGCAAACGGATCGCAATGGAAGTTAACCTGGAAATTGTTCCTCGTAGCACGTATGCAGAATATATTTTTAAATCTGGTGATAAGGTTGAAATTGTTCACGCAGTGGGTGGTGGTTAAATTATTTGTCGTCATTACGAGGAGAATCGACGAAGTAATCTCCTGGTAAGTACGTTATTTTTTGAGATTGCTTCGGCTACCTCGTTCCCTCGCAATGACAGCATTATTAAAACGAATTCAATTATTGAATAATAAAGATTAGGTAAAACCATGACAGAAATAGTTAAAGATTCACCCCTGGTAATCGCAGGCCAAACATATTCTTCACGTTTATTAGTAGGCTCAGGAAAATATAAAGACAACGAAGAGACGCGTCTTGCAACAGAAGCGAGTGGTGCAGAAATTATTACTGTGGCAGTACGTCGTAGCAATATCGGACAAAAACCAGGCGAGCCTAATCTACTCGATGCGATACCACCTGAAAAATATACCATTTTGCCTAATACCGCGGGTTGCTATACAGCAGACGACGCTGTGCGCACATGTCGTTTAGCGCGCGAGTTATTAGACGGACATAACCTGGTAAAGCTAGAAGTTTTAGCGGATGAGAAAACGCTCTATCCAGATGTGATTCAAACTTTAAAAGCCGCAGAAATTTTAGTTAAAGAAGGTTTTGAAGTCATGGTTTACACCACGGACGACTTAACGATTGCGAAAGAATTAGAAGCAATAGGGTGTGTTGCGGTAATGCCATTAGCGGCACCGATTGGTTCAGGTTTAGGCGTGCAAAATCCGTATGGCATTAAATTTATTATTGAAGAGTTAAACGTTCCTGTATTAATTGATGCAGGTGTAGGTACTGCATCGGATGCCGCGTTTGCTATGGAACTCGGTTGTGATGGTGTATTGATGAACTCAGCCATTGCCGGAGCACAATATCCAATCTTAATGGCGTCAGCAATGAAGAAAGCAATAGAAGCAGGGCGCGAAGCGTACCTTGCCGGGCGTATGCCACGTAAACGTTATGCCAGCGCATCATCACCTATCGATGGAACATTTTTCTAAAATTTATGTAAACCACAGAGTGCACAAAGGTACACAGAGTAAATTCGTGATTAGAACAGGGAGGTTCAAAATGGAAGTTAACGAAATAAGTGGAAAGATTATTGATTGTGCGATGAAAGTTCATACAGCACTTGGACCAGGGCTACTGGAAAGTGCGTATGAAGCGTGCTTAAAGCATGAGTTAGCTTCTAAAAATATTCATGTTTTGAATCAGGTTATATTGCCTATTCAGTACTATGGAATAAAAATTGAAGCTGGATATAGGTTAGACTTGCTTGTTGAAGATGAAGTTATTGTTGAATTAAAAGCAGTAGACAAAATTCACCCGATCCATGAAGCTCAATTATTATCTTATTTAAAGCTTGCCGATAAAAAAGTTGGCTTATTAATAAATTTCAATGTTTCAAGATTAAAGTATGGTATTAAACGAATTATCAATTAATCTCTGTGGACCTTAGTGTCCTCTGTGGTAAGTTAAATTTTTTATGTCAGAGAAAGCACCATTCATTCGTCGTATCCGTTCTTTTGTTAAGCGAGAAGGTCGTTTAACAGTTGGGCAGGAACGCGCGCTTAATGAACTCTTCCCTCGTTACGGGTTAGCATTAAAAAATGCGCCATTAAACCTTGACGAAGTTTTTCAACGAGTAGCACCACGTATAGTAGAAATAGGTTTTGGTAATGGCACCTCGCTTTCCGAAATGGCAGCGAATAATCCAGAGCAAGATTACATTGGCATAGAAGTACATCGCCCGGGTGTTGGTAACCTGTTATTACAAATAGAAAAAATGGAGTTAACGAATGTACGCGTGATCAATGCTGATGGTGTTGAGGTGTTAAAACAAATGATTGCTGATGAGTCGCTTGATGCCGTGTATTTATTTTTTGCTGACCCCTGGCATAAAAAACGTCATCATAAACGTCGTATTGTACAAACAGAGTTTGTTGCATTATTAAGAAAGAAACTTAAAACAGGTGGTGTTTTTCATATGGCGACTGACTGGAAACATTATGCGTCACATATGATGAACGTCATGAATGAATCAGAAGGTTTTGAAAATACTGCGGGTAAAGACCAGTTTTTGCCACGTCCGGACCACCGTCCATTAACCAGGTTTGAGCAACGTGGTCAACGTTTAGGCCATGGTGTGTGGGATCTTATTTTTAAAAAAAATAATTAAAAAAGAGGCGTAATGAAATGCGTTTAAAAACAGCTTATCAATTTTTCATTCTATTTTTATCTTTTTCTTTATTACCCGCTTGTGCGATAAATGATAAACACCAGCTTGATAAAATTCTTGAGTCAGGCCGAAACAGATTAAACAATATAAATAAAAAACCGCTTAGCGAACAAGATATTGCATCGGGTTTGAAAGAAGCCTTAAAAGTGGGTACTGAACGCGTGATCAACCAGGTTGGAAAGAACAACGGTTACTTAAACGATAAGGCTATACATATAGCATTACCGTCCAACTTACAAAAAGTTCATAACACACTTAACCAGGTGGGTTTAGGTCATTACACAAAAGAACTTGAAGTTAAGATGAACCATGCAGCTGAAGTGGCTGCAACAAAGGCAAAAGATTTATTCTGGGTTGCCATTAAAGATATGCGCTGGCAGGATGTTCAAACCATTTATAATGGCAAGCAGGACGCGGCAACGCAATATTTCAGAAAGAAAATGACCCCATCATTGAAGCAAATGATGCACCCGGTTATTAATCAATCATTATCTGAAGTTGGTGCAGTAAAAGCTTATAATCATGCAGTAAAACAATATCATCAAATTCCATTTGTTCCACGTGTCAATGATGATCTGGCTGGTTATGTTATGGATAAAGGTATTAATGGTATGTTTTATTATTTGGCAAAAGAAGAAGCGGCAATTCGCAATGATCCGCTTAAACGCACAACAGCCATATTAAAGCGTGTATTTGAGAAATAAAGGTATTGGTCAACTAAATGCAATCAGATGCAAAAAAATTAGTTAAAAAACATCAGGAGCTCACTCACTCTGAAATGGTAAAAGTTGTTTCACATGTACAGCGCGATAAAGATGAGTGGATCTTAAATACGGTAATGATCGAAGGCTGCGAAGTCCCTTTTAAATTTAAAAGAAAACAACAATATAAAAATCTGAAAGGCGCCAGGGTGAACATTACTTATTATCCAGCTGTAGAAGCTGTTGCCGGTATGGATTTTGAAATAATGAATGTTGTACGAATTAAAGTTGCTTAGAATTTTTTCAGATCGGAGCCAGGAAATTTATTTATATAGAAAGTGAGAAATGTCACAAACTAATATCGTGATTCTGCTCTAAATGAACGTCGACTCTTACTGCAAATAATTGACATTAAATAGTGTGTAACCTATCGTACTAAATCTAATAATAATTTAAATAACATTGCCCTCTGTTGGAGGCTATTCATGCCCATAAAATCATTTTTGTCACCTAAAGCACTTATTACCTTTTTCTTCCTCTTACCTACGATACTGTTAAGCAGTGGCTGTGCCAGCTCACCTGATCCGATTGATCACAAGGACGCCAGTCGTTCAGTTGTATTTGGTTTTTTTGATATGAGTGATGCGCCTTCATGGGGTGGCATTGATTGGGTATCGGTCAAGCAATATAAACCCAAAAAGGGCTATTACGCTGCAGCAGTTAAAGAAGGTCTTTTTTATCATATTGGTGTGCCAAATGGTTCTTTTCAGGTAGATGAGTTTGGAAGAAATACACGTTTTTATAGTAATACACGCTATGTATATAATTTTGGTGGCAAGGGCAGAAATAAAACTGGGCGAATTATTAAGCAGCCTGGTGTTTATTTTATGGGATCGTATAAGTATAAAAATATAGATTCAGGATCAATTTGGAAACCTGATAATTTTCAAATGATAAAATCGGAAGGACCATCAGAAAAAGTTTTATTAACAAAATTATTAAAAATAATGCAATCTGATAGTGATCTTTCAATTTATACGCATCAAATAAAAAGAATGAAACAAAGATTAAACCAGCTTAACAAAAAGCGTAGTAAATAATGAAATTAAATAAATACACAAATTATATAACACTATCTTTATTTTTTGTTCTGGCCTTCTTGCTGCAAGGCTGTAGCGTAGGTGGAAAATTTTTAACAGAAGTGAGTTCTTTTAGTGCGGTAAAAAATGATGAGGTTGTCATTGTTGGTACTATTGAGCTCAAGCCAAAGCTGGATAAAGATGAGCAAGAACTTGACCCGAAAGGTGTGTGGGATGTAATGGGCTATGGAGCGAAAAATAAAAACAGAGGCATGATTACATTTAATTCTAAACCTGAATCCAGCGGCTACAAATACGTGATTAATCCTGAGCTTGGCAAGGTGTTTTTCTTTAAAGTCCCCAGGGATCTGAATTACATTGTTGATGGCGAAATTCTTACTGTATTTTCACGTTTTGGAAGTGAGAAAATATTACTGCCAACAGGTTTTAAAATTAACATTAAAACATCGGACAAGGCTGTTTACATAGGTAAGATTACGTATATACGTGATGATTTTAATTCTGTTACCCGTGTAGAATTTAAAGATGATTATAATAAAGCGTTAAAAGAATTCAGAAAGAAATTTGGTGAAAAATATAAACTAAGAAAGTCCCTGGTAAAAGCTATAAAATAGTGATCGTTTCTAATTATAAGATATTTAAACTGGCTGCTGACGATAAGAGAAATTTACAAATAAAACTTAAGCAGATTTATTCTGCTTCTTTAATAGTTCAGTAAATTCATCTTGCGGCATGGGCTTATAAAAATGATATCCCTGGGCATCTATACAATCTAAACCTAAAAGAATATTTTTTTGTTCTTCGTTTTCTACACCTTCGGCAATCATTTCATAATGTAAATCGCGAGAAAGTGATGATATGGCTTTCATAATCGCCAGAGATTTTTTATCATGCGCTAAGTTGTCTATGAATGATTTATCAATCTTCAAAATATCAATAGGCAGTTCTTGTAAATAACTCATTGATGAATAGCCTGTTCCAAAATCATCCAGTGCTATTTTAAAACCGGCTGAACGAAATTCGTTTAAGCGATGCTTTGCCATAACAAGATCACCTAAAAATACTTGTTCAGTAATTTCAATTTCCAGCATTGCTGGATTGATATTCTGAGATTTGAGTAGTGCTATAAGTTCAGAGAAATAAGAGCTGTTTGCAAATTGTCTAACAGATACATTTATAGAAACGGGAATTTCGCAACCAATAGATTTCCATAAATTTATATCAGTTAAAACTCTTTCTGTAATTTGTTTGCCTATATCAACGATTTGAGAGGTTTCTTCAGCAACACCAATAAATTTATCTGGCATAATGATGCCTTGTTCATAGGTTACCCATCTTGCTAAGGCTTCAGCACCAATTATTTTTCCTGAGGACATATCAATTTTAGGTTGATAGTAGGGAATAAATTCCTGTGCATCTAATGCTTTGTGAATGCTGTGTTCGGTACTGAGAAAATGAGATGCTTCATCACCAAATTCAGTATTGTAAAAAAGAACTTTATTTGAAACGTCTTTTTTAGATTTGTACATGGCCGTATCGGCATTTCTGACTAATATGCTCATGTCAGCGCCATCATCCGGATAAAAAGCAACCCCGACACTTGCAGAAATATAAATACTGACATCATCGATATACATTGGCTGTTCGATTGATTTTATGATGTTAGTAGCAAATTTGATCGCTTGTTCAGAATTTTCGATTTCAGAACAGATTAAGACAAATTCATCTCCACCAAATCGACTGACCAGGCAATTATCTCGGCAATGATTTATTACTAACTGTGTTACTTCAATTAAGACTTTGTCTCCCAGCTTATGACCAAAGCTATCATTGATATTTTTAAATCGATCAAGATCAAGAAACATGATAGCAAAAACATCATTTGTTTCTTTTGCTTTTGCAATCATTGACTCCAGGTTTTTTTCAAAAAGTCTGCGGTTTGGCAGGTTCGTTAAAGGGTCGTAAAATGCCATATTAAAAATTTGATTATCATGATCTTTTTGTTGAGTAATATCGACATTAGAAGCACGCACACCAATTTGTTGTCCATTCTCATCTGAAACAGTTGCACAAATATGTTTCATCCATTTTATTTCACCAGATTTTGTCACTATTCTGACATCAAGCGTTTCAGTATCACGTTTGTCATTAATACTATGAATATGCCCCATCCAGAATTCACGATCCTGTGCATGAATAATATCGTTCATAAAATTGGGTATTTGATAAAAGGTGCTCGGTGGATAACCTGTTAATTTCTCACATGATGGTGAGGCATATTGATATATACCATCCAGATTTCTGTAATAAATAAATTCTTCAGCAATATCGACAACGGCACGGAATTGTTCGTTTGATTCTTTGAGCCGGGTTCGAATATTATTAAAATAAGCGAGGAAGGTACCGAGAACTAAAGCAACAAAAAATGGAGCAATAAGGAAATGCAGCTTGATTTTCTGATCGAGCACAAGAAAATACTGTATCGAGAAGGCTATCCCGACGGCACTAAAAGTTATGGCATAACTTTTTAAATAAACTGTCCACTTTAGTTTACGAATCGTAACACTTCCTGGTTTCAGCGTGTATGAACACATGTTGACATGCGGGAGAGTATGTCATTCTTATTATGTGAGTATACGATGTTACAGAGATTTGAAGGATTAAAGCAACTCATCCATTAAACAGTTATAACTATTTAACAATTATGCTCCTAACGCAGCTTATGGGCTATGTGGCCACAACCAGGCTGCACCTCTAACACCACTGGAATCACCGTGTTTTGGTGCAACCAGTTTAGTAATGACATGATCAGAGAATACGTACTTGTCCCACAACTTAGGAACCGTGGTATAGAGCTCTTTGATATTAGACATACCGCCACCTAGCACGATCACATCTGGGTCTATCACGTTAATAATCGACGCCAAACTTTTGGCCAGCCGTTCTTGATAAAAACTTAGTGATTCTTGAGCATACTGATCACCTTGCCCGGCAAGTAAAACAATATCTTTTGCGGTCAAATTATTGGCTTGGTAATTTCTTAATTTATGTTCATTGGCAAAGCCTGTGCCTGATAACCATGTTTCAATACAGCCACATTTACCGCAATAACATTCTCTGCCGGGTAGCTCATCCTGTGTAGCCCAGGGTAAAGGATTGTGGCCCCATTCACCGGCAATCGCATTCGCCCCGATAATGGATTGTCCTCTTACATAAATACCACCTCCTGTACCTGTACCGATAATGACACCAAACACAATATCAGCATCTTTTGCTGCACCATCAGTGGCTTCTGAAACGACAAAACAATTGGCATCATTTTCAATACGCACTTCTCGTTTGAGTAATGATTCCAGGTCAGCACGAAGCGGCTGATTAATCAGCCAGACAGAATTTGAATTTTTAACCAGGTTAGTTGCTGGTGAAATCGTTCCAGGTATGCCTATACCAACACTGCCTGTGCTTTTTGTGTTTGATTCAATGTCAGCAACAAGTTGAATAATCGCATTAAGGGTATCATGATAGTTGCCTTGTGGAGCATCGATACGCTTTCGATAAAGTTCATGGCCGGTATCATCAAGTGCAATACCTTCTATTTTAGTCCCACCAAGATCAATACCTATGCGCATATAAATACCTGTCTTTAGTCATTAATCAATATAGTATCTTCATGACTATAAGGAGGACTGCACATACATAAAATATGCAGCGGGGTCATTCCGGTGTTTTTAATGTTGTGAGGCGTACCGGGTTTGATACACAGGGTATCCCCTACACTGACTTCAAATTTTTCATCAGCTAAATACATCATGCCTTGACCCTGGGTAATATGATAAAGCTCTTCTGAGAGTTTATGCTGGTGACGATGTGTTGTTTGCCCCGGATTCACGATGGCTTCAGCAAGACTTTGATTTTGATTGCCATGATACTTAGGGTGCATGAGTTCCCTGATTTCAGAATCATCTTTAGTGCGATAAGAGTAAATATCACTGCAATGGGTACGATTAGTCATAGTCATTCAGAATACGCATTTTTTTAATATGATCAAGCCGTATACAAAGATTTTTATTGTCCCTGGTTACAGCAATTAAATACTCAGCTTTATCTTTTGTTTGAACGTCAATGGGCGAAATATTTGTTTCTGTAATAAGCTCATCATCAGATAACCAGCTTAACTCAAGCATATTTTTATGCATTATGGCCAGTTCATATTGACTATGAAGGTCACAAGAAATGGGGATATATTTATCGTTCTGGTTATTCATGCTAATCATCTTCCGGCATAAAAAGCTCAAGCAGATTATTTAAATATTGTCGTCCCGTATCGGTTGGTTTAATGCGTTTTAAATCCCAGTTTATCCAGCCTTTTTCTTCGGCTTGTGTTAACGCTTTTTCTACTGCTGAAATAGGTAACCCGGTATGTCGCTGAAACAGCTCTGTTTCAAAACCATTGTTAAGCCGTAGTACATTCATCATAAATTCAAAACCGGCATCATCGCGCGTTAAGAATTTTTGTCCCGCGATTCTTTTTTTAGTTGTTGCATTATTTAAATATTCCTGTGGTTGTTTAACTTTCCAGCTACGACTAATGGTTTGTTCTGCTGCATTGGTAAGTTTTCCATGTGCGCCGGCACCAATGCCAAGGTAATCGCCAAACTGCCAGTAATTTAAATTATGTTGTGCCTGAAAATGATCTTTTGCATAAGCAGAAATTTCATATTGCTTATAATTATTTTTTGCTAAAACATTCTGACAGGCAAGCTGCATTTCCCACAGCTTATCATCATCAGGGGTGACAGGAGGATGGTGATGAAAAAATGTATTGGGTTCAATGGTAAGTTGATAGTGAGAGAGATGTTTAGGCTCTAATGCAATGGCCGTTTCAATATCATCAAGTGCTTGTTGAATTGATTGATTGGGTAAACCATACATCAGGTCAAGATTAAAGCTGGTAAAGCCTGCATCGTGCGCAAGTTCTGCTGCACGTATCGCTTCCTTGCGTCCATGAATGCGTCCTAAGCTTTTTAATTTTTCATCACTAAAACTTTGAATACCTATAGACAAGCGATTAATACCGGCAGCATTAAATTCTTTAAATTTTTCAAATTCAACTGTACCGGGATTGGCTTCCATCGTAATTTCTATATCCGGTGCAAAAGTGAGCCTGGCACGCAATGCCGAAAGAAGTTCATCTATGCTTTCAGGGCTAAATAAACTGGGTGTTCCGCCACCCATAAAAATAGTACTAATGCTTCTGCCCCAGAATAAGGGTAGCTCTTGTTCTAGATCACTGATTAATGCATGGATATATTTTTTTTCATCAAGGCTGTTTTTAACTTCATGCGAATTAAAGTCGCAGTAAGGACATTTTTGTACACACCATGGAAAGTGTATATATAAGGATAAAGGAGGTTGTTCAGTAAAGTTAAACATTATTTAAGCTATATGAAAAATAGTAATGATTATCGTAGTTTAGTTAATTAACCTGGTAGTGAATTGTACATTCACACACTTTATTTAACTATTGTTATATTGCATCACTAAAAAGTAGTGAGGAACGAATGAATATTTTTTGTTGATTTGAATTATAGCGCACTATTAGGAGCGGGTGCCTGCTGAATGAATAAACTACTTTTACAACTTTTACAACTTTTACCCGTGTAGTGAATCAATACTTGTCATTGCTAACGGGTATAGATGACTTACGATCTTCAATACACAAAATAGACCCGGAAAAATTTCTATTATTTGAGCATAAAACGGCCTACGAGTGTCTGCAACTGATCAGACATATTATTGAGATCATCGGTTGCGTCAGTTGTTTGCTGGGCTGCTTTAGATGTTTCACCTGCAACATCACGAATATTGATAATGCTTCGATTGAGTTCTTCGGTAACAGAACTTTGTTCCTCCGCCGCACTCGCAATTTGTGTGTTCATATCCATAATCACATCAACGGCCTTAGTAATGGTCGCCAGTGAGTCACCAGCAGTATTTGCTTTAGCTGAACTTTGCTGGGTATTTTCCTGACTGCGTTCCATGGTAGTTACCGCTTTGCTGGCACCTTCCTGTAAGTGTTCAATCATTGTCTGAATTTCGGAGGTTGAATTCTGGGTGCGGGAAGCCAGTGTCCGTACTTCATCTGCAACAACAGCAAATCCCCGACCCTGTTCACCAGCACGTGCTGCTTCAATCGCGGCGTTCAGAGCCAGTAAATTAGTTTGTTCTGCAATATCACGTATCACATCAAGTACACTGCCAATATTGATCGTTTCGGTTTTTAGTTCATTGACTACCAGGGTGGCAGATGCAATATCCTGTACCAGGTTATCCATCATTCGTATGGCATCAATAACCACGGCCTGGCCATTTTTGGCTTCATCATTTGCCTGTATTGCAGACTGTGCTGCGGAGCTCGCATTTCGTGCGACCTCCTGCACAGTCGCAGACATTTCATTTATTGCTGTTGCCAGCTGATCGGTTTCTAATTCCTGTCTGGAGGCGCCTTCATGG
>JAPHTF010000134.1 GCA_026197095.1 Gammaproteobacteria bacterium | reverse complement strand
TGGCCTCACCTTCGCGATCCGGATCTGACGCAAGATATAACGCATCAGCTTTTTTTAATGCCCTGGCAATAGCATCGACATGTTTTTCATTTTTCTCAATCTGTTGAAACTTCATCTGAAAATCATTAGCAGGATCTACGGCACCCTCTTTAGGTAATAAATCACGCACATGACCATACGAAGCCAGCACTTCAAAATCTTTACCCAGGTATTTTTTTATTGTCTTGGCCTTAGCCGGTGACTCTACAATGACGAGACTCTTTGACATAACTTTTAAACCATCACATAAAAGGAAATGCCCGCATAAGGCGGGCACTGAATTTTTTTATTGCTAGCATTTAAGCCCAGTGCATCTTTCAATGCACACTCAGTGTAAGATGCCTGGCATTTCTTCAAAGACTAAATCTTCCATCCAGGCATAAGCCGCTTCACGACCTGGTTGATTAAACAACACCATCAACACAACCCATTTAAGTTGTTCAAGATCAATTTCTTCTGACTCTAATGCCATAACACGATCGATGACCATTTCACGTGTGTTGTGATCTAAAACACCCGTTTGCTCTAAAAACATTAAAAAACCGCGGCTATCTAAATCAAGTTTTTCAACTTCTTCAGCGGTATAAAGCCGAATGGATTCAGCGTTGAAAGCAAGTTGCTCTGTTCCGTCTTGTAAGCCCGCTAAACCTTCAAGCCATAAGAATGCTTTGCTGATCTCCGCTTTATGGAAACCCGCTTGCTCTAACTCAGTTCTGAGTGATTCTTCATCTGTATCAAACTCAATTTCATCATTCATGTAGTTTTCAAACAGATACATCAACACTTCGAGTATATTTTCTTTCATTTTACGTCCTATTACCTGCCTTGACAGTAGTAGCCACCCGATAAGGCTGTTACATACCCTTGCAATTCCAGTACCAATAGCATGGAGCAAACAGCATCTGCAGTCAATCCACTTCTTTCAACCACTTTATCTACTGATGTGGGCTCAAAATCAACACATTTTAAGACCTGTTTGTATTCATCATCCACATTTTGATATGCAGCAAATTCTCTTTCATTGCCTTCTTTATTGGCTATTTTGCTCTCATCCGCAGATTTATCTAGCATCGCAACAAATCCACCTAATTCTTCAAGAATATGATCGGCTGTTTCTACCAATTTTGCACCCTGCCGTATTAACGCATGGCAGCCTTTTGCCAATGGATGGTTAATAGAACCCGGAACCGCAAAAACTTCACGCCCTTGCTCAGTTGCGAGTCGCGCGGTGATTAAAGAGCCACTTTGTAAAGCCGCTTCTACCACTAAAACACCCATACTGAGGCCACTAATAATCCGATTTCGACGTGGGAAATTACCTGGCAAAGGAGGGGTTCCAGGGGCATATTCTGACACTAACACTCCATTTTCAGCAATTTTATGTGCAATTTCACGATTTTTAGCGGGATATACACGATCTAAACCTGTGCCCGTTACCGCAACCGTAAAGCCATGGCCATGATAATCACTTTGCATTGTATCAAGCGCACCTTGATGTGCGGCTGTATCAATTCCTAATGCCATACCACTGGTTATCGTCATGCCCATTTTTGTTAAATAGGCAGCAAAATCATGCGCAATATCTTGCCCCGCATGCGTAGGATTACGACTTCCTACAATCGCAAACTGAGGTAAACTTAAAATTTCAGGCTGACCAAGAACGTATAAAATAGGAGGTGCATCGGGAATCGCTTTCAACAATGATGGATAACGTTCATCATCCAACGTCAGAATACAGGCGTTTTCTTCCTGTTCAGCCCACTTTAAATCCACATCGACTTTATCCCAATCTGGAACAGATAAGCCCTGAATAATTTTTTCAGATAAACCCACCTCTTTCCAAATAGAATTACCAGCATTAAGTATTTCTGACGGAGTTTCAAAAACGTCAAGAAGGGAGTGTATTCGAACCGGCCCAAGACTGGGGATGTGAGTTAAAGCTAACCAGTTACGTAAAGATTGTTCTGTTTGTGTCATTTATTTTTCCTCACCAAATCCTTTTGGTAAAGAAGAGTGTACCACTGATTTTAATTTTTAAATCAACCAGATAACGTTTTTGTAATGCCCCTCTAATACAAAATTATAATTAGAGGGTAAACACCGCAATCGAGTCTCTCGTTATCTGTAATCAGGGTTTTTCGAAACGATCATTTACACTCATCGCCCGATTCGCTTCCATAATTAACGCATAACTTAAATTTTTATACGTTTTAAAGACCATCATGATGCCTGCACGTTCATCGGGTAGATCAACGCCGGTAAATAGCCAAGCCTGTGAGTCATGGACTCTAGCACCCTTTTTCATGACGGCAAGCACATGCCCAGGCGCTAAGCCATCATCCTCACCACGGTTTAATACCACAACCATATGTTGGCC
The DNA here is from genome assembly GCA_026197095.1 of Gammaproteobacteria bacterium. GTDB lineage: Bacteria > Pseudomonadota > Gammaproteobacteria > UBA6429 > Thiohalophilaceae > JAGLTQ01. The sequence goes on along the minus strand of JAPHTF010000134.1, from coordinate 35,733 downwards.
AATGAGCGATACACCATTAAAGACATCGATAATTTGGCCTTTAATATTCGCTTCTGGAGAACGTGGTGTAAATTGAAACATTTCTTCACGCTGCTCATAGGGAATTAATACGTCATTGTTTAGTACTTCACGTAACGCTTTAGTGACTACCAATGTTGCGGGTTTATCATCTTCAGCCGCTTTTACCAAACGTGCATCGGCCAGGTAAATGGCTTCATAACCCAACGTATCGCCTGACTCAGGATCAACATAAGGTTTACCTGGGCGTACTATGTTATATGCACTGATTGGATTTTCCATATTCTTGGCATAAACACGGTTTCCCGTGCCACTGATTAAATGTTCTTCATAACTTGAAACAATATAAGGAGCATCATCGAGCATATCTTCAGTTACGACACGAGGACGATCCAAGAATGGACGAATGGCAGTCATGGAAATCGTAGTAATGGCTTTATGGATACCACTGACTCGCGCAGAGGGTGATAACTTCACTACTTTTAATCCAGGCTTAATTTCTGGTGGCAGTTTGGGTGTTTGGTTGCCAGTCGGACGCACACCCGCTTTACCATCCAGAGTGATATAGGGCTTTCCATTGATAATGTACATGACAATAACATCACCAGGATAAATTAAATGTGGATTGTTAATGCCGGGATTAATATGCCAAACAGAAGGCCAGCGCCAGGGGTCTTTAAGAAAACGTTTTGAGATATCCCATAAGGTATCGCCTTTTACGACAACATAACGTTCAGGGTAATCATATGCTACTTCTGGAGCTTCAGGCTGGGTCTCAATTTCCTGGGTAGGTTCCATAGGCTCTTCTTGAACCATGGGTTCTTCTTGGATAGTAGTAGGCTGAGAAGTACTACAACCGCTTAAGCTAATTGAGCCAAATATGATTAGCGTAGGTAAGAGAACAGACGCGAGTCGCAAGCCGGTCATTTTATTATTCATTATGCTTCCCTTAAATCGAGGTACTAATGTGAAGTTAAATTGAAGGATTATTTAGTATTTAGTGTAAAAATTACACAAAATCCAGTTCTTTTTCCTTCTCCTCAGCACCTTCTTATCTATTAGTATCATGATGTTAGCAGCTTTTCCTACAAAAATACTAGAGAAACCTGCGATAAAGTTAATAAAATAGGTTCTGGTGTAAAATGGCGTGACAAAATATAATGAAATAATAAATTACGCCCCTATATTAAAAACATCACCTGACTATTTAGAAAAATCATGACTATTTTAAATATTTTACATTTTCCCGATGAGCGACTGCGTACTAAAGCAAAACCCGTTGCTAAAGTGACCGATAAACATCGCATCTTAATCAAGAATATGCTTGAAACAATGTATGACGCACCTGGAATTGGCCTGGCGGCGACTCAAATCAATGTTCATGAGCGCATTTTAGTTATTGATATTTCTGAAGAGAAAAATCAGCCAATTGTACTTATAAACCCTGAAATTCTGGAAAAAGAAGGTGATCAGGAATTTGATGAAGGCTGCTTATCTGTACCAGGCATTTATGAAACACTGCATCGTGCTGAAAAAGTCCGTGTTAAAGCGCTAGACAAAGAGGGTGAAAGTTTCGAAATGAATGCCGAGGGCTTACTTGCGGTTTGTATTCAGCACGAAATGGATCATCTGGAAGGCACGCTCTTTGTTGATTATTTATCACAGCTTAAAAAACAACGCATCCGTAAAAAACTCGAAAAACAACAAAGAAGTGCTATGTAAGTTGGCTTTTAACGCTGTCTTAGCCCAATCCTAACGAACTCAACTATGGCCTCACTTCGAATTATTTTTGCTGGCACTCCTGATTTTGCGGCTAGCTCACTCACTGCATTGCTTAATACTGAGCATAAGATTGTCGCTGTGTATACCCAACCAGATCGTCCAGCAGGAAGAGGGCGTAAATTACGTGCTAGCCCGGTAAAAGACGTTGCGCTAAAAAATGATATTCCCGTTTTTCAGCCTGAAAACTTAAAAGACTCTGAAGCACAAGACGTTCTGCGATCTTTTGATGCAGACGTCATGGTTGTCGCCGCCTATGGATTAATTTTGCCACAGGCCGTCCTGGATATACCGAGACTTGGCTGTTTAAATATTCATGCTTCTTTGTTACCTCGTTGGCGTGGTGCCGCACCCATTCAACGTGCCATCGCAGCCGGTGATACAGAATCAGGCATTACCATTATGCAAATGAATGCCGGGCTGGACACTGGTGATATTTTACAGCTCTTTTCATGTCCCATTACCGAGAAAGATACGGGCGGCGACTTGCATGATCGGCTTGCGGAAATTGGCGCCACGGCAATTTTAGAAACATTGAATAATCTGGAGAGCGGTAAATTAAAACCAGTCGCTCAAGATGATGCGCTGGCAACTTATGCTCATAAGCTTGATAAAAAAGAAGCGCAAATTAACTGGCAAAACTCAGCTATTGAAATCGAACGTTTAATTCGCGCCTTTAACCCCTGGCCTGTTGCCTATACCCAGTTTGAAGATAAAACATTGCGCATTTGGCAAGCTCAGGTCTTAACGCTTGATTCCAATATTAAAGCAAATTCTAAACCCGGCACCGTTATTTCATGTGATAAAAAGGGCATTGATGTCAGCTGTGGAGAAGGAACGTTACGTATACTTAATCTGCAACCTTCAGGCAGCAAAGCCATGGATGTGGCCGCATTTATGAATGGTCATGCAAAGCAACTTCCTGCTGGCAGTTTATTACAGAATCCATCATCAACATGAATAGCCGACTCGCTGTTGTAAAAATTTTACTGCAAGTCACACAGCATGGCCGTAACCTCCCCGATGCAATCGCATACTACGCAGATAGTATAGATGAAAATGATCGTGGTCTTATCCAGGCAATGAGCTATGGTGTTATTCGACTTTTCCCAAGGCTAAAATTTATTGCTGATCAACTTATCAGCAAACCCCTTAAAACAAAGGATCAAGACATTGTTATGCTCATTCTGAGCGGCCTTTACCAGCTGATTGAAATGAGAATACCTGATCATGCTGCAGTTTCCGAAACAGTAAAAATCACCAAGTCATTAAAAAAGCCCTGGGCAAAAAATTTAGTTAATGCTGTATTACGAAATTACCAACGCCAGGCTGAACTAATAAATAATAAAATTGAAAAAAATGCTGAAGCAAAATTTGCTCACCCTTTTTGGTGGATAAAATTAATTAAAAAAACCTGGCCTGAAAATCAATTGTGGGAGCAAGTACTATTTGCCAATAATCAAAACCCACCGATGACCTTGCGCTTAAATACAAGCCATATAAGCAGAAAAGATTACATTGATTTATTAAATAAAAATGAGATCACTGCAACCGAAGCCAAATATTCACCCGATGCTATTTATTTAGAAAAACCCGTTCAAGTAAGCCAGCTTCCTTTATTTGCAGAGGGTAAAGTTTCTGTACAAGATGAAGCTGCTCAACTTGCAGCAATATTACTCAACCCACAAAAAGGGGATCGCATACTTGATGCCTGTGCTGCGCCGGGTGGTAAAACCATTCACCTGCTTGAACGCGAAAGTAAAATAGATCTACTTGCACTGGATATCGAAAAAAGCCGCTTACAAAGAGTACAGGAAAATCTTGATCGCACTGAGCTAAAAGCTCAGCTACTCGCGGCCAATGCGTTTGATCCTGATTCATGGTGGGACAAAAAACCGTTTGATCGTATTCTGCTTGATGCTCCCTGTAGTGCCAGTGGTGTTATTCGCCGTCATCCTGATATTAAATTACTCCGACATGAGAGTGACATTCCCAAATTAATTCAGGATCAAGAGCAAATTCTCAATGCACTCTGGCCTCTATTGAAGTCAGGGGGTATGCTCTTATATGCAACATGTTCCGTACTAGCAGAAGAAAATACATTACAAATACAACACTTTCTTCAACAACATGCAGATGCCGAACTTCAACCCATAATTTCAGATTGGGGACAACAGCAAATTGCCGGAAAACAGATCTTACCTGGCGAAGGCGGTAAAAACGGCGAAGAGGGAATGGATGGTTTCTTTTATGCACTTATACAAAAGCAATAATACTCATCAAATATTATTCGCTGCTTTACTGTGCATTCTAATCAGTGTTTTTATGCCAGCACAAAGCCAGGCTGAACAAGCTAATGGCTTTAGAATTCTTTCTGCCAGTACGCATCTCAATAAAAATGTCTTTCAGCTTGAAGCAAAAATTAATTTAAATTTTTCAGACGATGCACTTGAAGCGCTTCGTAGTGGTGTACCTTTAATTATTCTGCTAAATATTGAAGTTCTCAAGGACAGAAACTGGTGGTGGGATAAAACGGTTGCAGAACTCGAACAAGGTTATTTACTGCTTTATCATGCTTTATCCGAAAAATATATTATTCATAATTTAAACAGCGGCGCTCAAAAAAACTACGGTAGCTTAAACGCCGCATTGTATTCTTTAAGTAATATTCATGAATTTCCTTTAATCGACAAAAATTTGCTTGAAGCAGGTGATGAGTATTACGCACGCATTCGTACCTATCTTGATATTGAATCATTACCCGCACCCATGCGCCCAATTGCATATATATCATCACAATGGCAACTCGAAAGTGATTGGTTCACATGGCCATTAAAGCATTAATTAAACGATTTTTTGCCAGTAACGCCCCCATTGCGGTGGTGGTGATTTTATTATTAACGTCCCTTTATTTAATGAGTATCGCCACTCATAACTCACTATTATTTGGCCGACTTTATTCTTTATTAATTGGCATTAATTTACTCGCTGTAATTTTACTCTTTGTGCTTATTGGCAAAAGTGTCTGGCACCTTATCCAACAATATCGACAAGGCAAAACCGGTTCACGTTTAACCACGCGACTTGTAGTGATGTTTGTTATTCTATCGACCACACCTGTTTCTGTTGTTTATTACTTCTCGCTTGATTTCTTACAGCGCGGTATTGATAGCTGGTTTGACGTCCGTGTTGAAAACGCCCTCAATGATGCACTTGAACTGAGTAAAGCCTCACTCGGTGTACGTATGCGCGAACTATTGCGACAAACTCAACAGATGTCTCCAAGACTCAATGCTATTTCTAACGAGCTGGCAACATTAACCTTAAATGAGCTCCGCACAGAAAGTGGCGCAAATGAACTGACTTTATTTACCAATGATGGCCGTATCGTTGCATCCAGCATTAGCGAAACAACGCGTCTTTTACCGCAACAATTAGAAGACAGTACCTTGCAACGTTTACGTCAGGGTCATGATGATTTTGGCCTGGTACCCATTCCTGAAATTGGATTACACATTCGAATTGCGATCAATATGGCAAATCCCGATCCTGTTTTGGATGGCCGCATCCTGCAATTGCTTTATCCAATAACGCCCCGAATCAATCAGCTTGCTGAAAATGTCCAGCAGGCATTTAGCGTGGTCAGATCATTAACCGTTTTACGTTTACCCCTTAAATACAGTTTTATATTAACGTTATCACTCATATTATTGCTCAGCATCTTAACCTCTATTTGGGCGGCATTTTTTGCTGCTCGACGTATGGTCGCGCCTATTTCAGATTTAGTTGAAGGTACACGTGCAGTTGCTGCAGGTAATTATGAAAAGCGACTGCCTTTACCCGGAAAAGATGAACTTGGTTTTCTTGTACGTTCATTTAATGAGATGACACAAAAAATTTCTATCGCACAAGATAGCGCGCGGGTGAGTCAACAACAAGCCGAGGCGCAACATGGGTATCTTGAAACAGTATTAGGTAACTTATCGTCAGGCGTTATTACCCTTGATACACATAATTTTTTACAAACCACCAACCATGCCGCAAATCAGATTCTTAATGCAACATTAACACCTTTTATTGGTCATTTTCTCGATGATGCAATTGAAGAAAATCCCCATTTGCAACACTTTGTCGATGCGGTTTATCCACATATCGATGCAAAGGAAACGCAGTGGCAAGAAGAGGTTGTTTTATTTATTGGCAGTACTAGAAAAATTTTAATCTGCCGGGGTACATTAATTTCTTTATCAATGAACAGTGAAATACATGAAGACGGTAATATTATTGTTTTCGACGATGTCACGGAACTTGTTAAAGCACAGAGAAATGCTGCCTGGGGTGAAGTCGCTCGCCGACTTGCGCATGAAATTAAAAACCCACTCACACCTATCCAGCTCTCTGCTGAGCGTATTCGTCACAAATACCTGGATAAAATGAATGCTAAAGAGGCAGATATTCTTGATCGTTCCACCCATACTATAGTGCAACAAGTTGAAACACTTAAAGAAATGGTAAAGGCGTTTTCAGATTATGCGCGGATGCCATCATTAAACCTGAATACTATCGAGCTCAATAAAATTATCACCGAAGTCCTTGATTTATATCTCTCAGCAAATAATGAAACTCTTTTTTCAGTTACGCTCGATTCCAGTAATCCAACCATTGAGGCTGATATCGGCAGGTTACGGCAATTACTGCACAACCTGATTAAAAATGCCCTGGAAGCCAATCAGGAAACCCACACTGATTCACAACAAAAAACAAAAGAAGAGAAGGTGTATATATCGACACGTTGTGCAGAAGAGCACGCCTGCCGTTATGTTGAACTAAAAATTACCGATACAGGGCCCGGTATAGCAGATGATATGTTTGATCAGTTATTTGAACCCTATGTCACCACCAAACCTAAAGGTAGTGGTCTTGGTTTAGCAATAGTTAAAAAGATTGTAGAAGAACACGGCGGAATGATATTTGCTGAAAATGCTGAAAATGGCGGCGCAAGTATTATAATCAAACTACCGGTTAAAAAATCAACCAGTCTTTTTTTAGAACCAGAAACCTTAAAACAGAATAATAATGATGCAGCCGCTTAATCCTATGGAAGATGATACCGCTCAAAATAATGTTGCCAACGTGCCTTATATTTTAGTGGTCGATGATGAGCCTGATATTCGTCATTTAGTTCAGGAAATTCTTGAAGATGAAGGCTATGACGTTAAAGTAGCTGAAAATGGTGAAACTGCACGCCTCGCTTATAAGCAACAGCAACCTAGCCTCATTCTACTTGATATCTGGATGCCTGATGTAGATGGCATCACGTTATTAAAAGAATGGGCTGCCGACGGCAATTTACCTGTACCGGTTATTATGATGTCTGGCCATGGCACTGTTGAAACAGCTGTTGAGGCTACACGCTTAGGCGCATATGACTTTATTGAAAAGCCACTGTCCCTGGCCAAACTTTTGCTCACCGTTGAACAAGTACTTAATACAGAAAAAGCATTACGTGAACCTGCTGTTCATTCTTATCAAGGACTGATTGTTTCAGAACCGCAGGGGCGAAGTCCGGTTATGCAACGATTACGCGAACAAATAAAACGTATCTCAGAACATGACAGCTGGGTTTTATTAAACGGTGAAGCAGGTAGCGGAATACGTGTTGCCGCCTACTATTTGCATGCAAACAGCCATCAGCATGATAAAAACTTCGTTGAAGTTAACCTTTCTTCTTTAAGTTACGATAAAAATCCGGAAGATTTTGTTGGCCAATCATCCGGGCATTCTGTTACTCAGGGACTTTTTGATAAAGCCCAGGGCGGAACTTTATTTTTGTGCAATATTGATGAAGCCGATGAAGCTACGCAAAATTTTTTACTGGGTTTTTTACAAAATAATACTTATCAACATATTGGTGATTCAACAACCCTAAGTTTTAAAGCAAGGATTGTTTGTTCAAGTCATAAAAATCTTGAAAAACTCGTTGAAGAAAATAAATTTAGAAAAGATTTATATTATTTAATTAATGTTGTGCCACTGCATATTCCTGCATTACGTGAGCACCATGAAGATATTCCAGATTTACTCAATTATTATACAAACGTGTTAGTTGACCAGGAAAAACTCCCTTATCGTCATTTCAGTCTGGCTGCACAAAATCGGCTGCGAAATTATGAATGGCTAGGGAATATTCGTGAGCTCACTAATCTTGTGCAACACTTATTGATCACTGCATCGGGTAATGAGATAAGCCTCGAAGAAGTTGAATCTGCCATTAGTCAAAAAGTGAATATACCTGGCCCACGTGAAGGCATTTCTGTTGCTTATGATCTCCCGATGCGCGAAGCACGTGAACTTTTTGAGCGAGATTATTTAGTTCACCATCTAATAAAAAGTGGCGGCAGTATTGGTAAAGTAGCAAATCTCATCGGTATGGAACGTACCCATCTTTATCGTAAATTACGTGCATTAAATATTGATCCAAAAACATTATTAATTGAAACTAGATAAATATAATAACGACATAAAACAATGAAAATTATAATTTTGGGTGCAGGGCAAGTAGGTAGCTCACTGGCAGAAAATCTTACCAGTGAAGCGAATGATATTACCGTTATTGATAAGGATGAAAAAACCTTACATGCTCTTCAGGATCGCCTGGATTTACGCACTATTGCTGGCCACGCATCCCATCCTGATATTTTAAGAGCCGCTGGTGCAGATGATGCAGATATGCTTATCGCTGTGACCGATAGTGATGAAACCAATATGGTCGCCTGCCAGGTGGCTTATACGGTATTCCACACGCCAACTAAAATTGCACGCGTACGTGCGTTAGGGTATTTGTCTCATCCGCAGCTCTTTCAGCAAGAAGCATTACCTGTCGATGTTCTAATCAGTCCGGAACAACTCATAACAGAATATATCCAGAGCTTAATTACCCATCCAGGCGCTTTGCAAGTTCTTGATTTTGCAGATAAAAAAGTGCAGCTGGTGGGTGTGCGCGCTTATTATGGTGGCCCATTAGTCGGCCATGAATTAAGCACAATTAAAAAACACATGCCCACTGTCGAAATACGCGTTGCAGCCATATATCGCCGAAATCGCGCCATTATTCCACACGGCACAACTGTTATCGAAGCCGATGATGAAGTATTTTTTGTCGCCACGCCAAAATCTATCCGCGCCATGATCAGTGAGCTGCGCCGTTTAGACAAACCCTATAAACGCATTATGATTGTGGGTGGGGGTAATATTGGTAAGCGCTTAGCGGAAGCCCTGGAAAATGACTACCAGGTTAAAATTATCGATCATAATCATGCACGTGCTCGTAAGCTTGCTAAAGAACTGAACAATACGATTGTCTTAAATGGTGATGCTTCTGATGGAAATTTATTAACTGAAGAAAATATCGATAATACGGATATTTTTTGTTCAGTGACCAATGATGAAGAAGCCAACATACTGTCCGCCATGCTGGCTAAACGGTTAGGTGCGAGAAAAGTGATGGCACTTATAAATCGGGCGGCTTATGTTGATCTTATTCAAGGTGGCGAAATTGATATTGCGATTTCCCCTCAACAATCAACCATTAGTAGTTTATTGGCCCATGTGCGACGAGGTGATGTTGTTAAAGTTCACTCACTACGACGTGGCGCAGCTGAGGCCATCGAAGCGGTAGCACATGGGGACAATACAACATCAAAAGTTGTTGGCAGACAGATTTGCGAGCTGAAATTACCACCTGGAACAACAATCGGGGCCGTCGTGCGTGGCAATGATGTCATTATTGCGCATCATGATACTGTTATTGAAACTGAAGACCACGTTATTCTTTTTCTGATTGATAAGAAATATATATCCGATGTTGAAAAATTGTTCCAAGTTGGCATTACTTTCATCTAACGTTAAATAATATGCAATTTTTTGTCATACAACGCATCCTTGGAATACTATTAATGGTTTTTAGTTTTTCCATGGTTCCCCCCATGGCGGTTTCCGTCATTTATCTTGATGGTGCATTTGAACCCTTCTTTGATGCATTTGCAGTCACGCTTATTACAGGCATGATTGCCTGGCTTCCTGTTAAAAACTACAAAAATGAATTGCGCTTGCGTGATGGATTTTTAATTGTTGTTTTGTTCTGGACTGTTCTTGCTTCTTTTGGTGCCATACCTTTTATATTATCAGCACAAGTCGACATATCCATCACTGATGCATTTTTTGAATCCTTATCGGGGTTAACCACTACCGGGGCGACGGTTATAGAGGGGCTAGATCAATTACCAAAATCAATCCTCTATTACAGACAACAACTGCAATGGCTGGGTGGCATGGGTATTATTGTTTTAGCGGTTGCCATTATGCCGTTGTTAGGTATTGGAGGGATGCAGCTGTATAAAGCTGAAACACCGGGTCCGATGAAAGATACTAAGCTTACTCCCCGGATTACTGAAACTGCAAAGGCACTCTGGTATATCTACTTGGCCTTAACCGTAGCATGTGCCTTTGCCTATTGGGCAGCAGGCATGAATACCTTTGATGCGATAGGACACAGTTTTTCAACTGTTGCTATTGGTGGCTTTTCAACTCATGACGCGAGTATGGGCTATTTTAATGGAACACCTATGGTTGAACTTGTCGCCATTATTTTTATGCTTCTTTCTGGTGTAAACTTTTCTTTACACTTCCTGTCATGGCGCAGTCGCTCTCTTAAGGCTTATTTTCAGGACTCGGAATTTAAAATATACATAAGCCTGTTATTACTCATTACACTAATATCTGCTGTTTATTTGTATTACATGGACTATTTCATTGCACCTGAAAGGGCTTTGCTCCATGGCATGTTCCAGGCTGTGTCCATTGGTACCACTACAGGATTTACTACCTACGAATACCATAACTGGCCTGGTTTCTTGCCCGTATTATTACTCTTCACAAGTTTTATCGGTGCATGCGCAGGCTCAACCGGTGGTGGCATGAAAATGATCCGCTTTTTACTCTTACTTAAACAAGGTATGCGTGAAATAAAACGTCTTATTCATCCTAATGCGGTATTTGTCATTAAGATAGGCGGAAAACCTTTAGAAGATCGTATTATCCAGGCCGTATGGGGATTTTTCTCTGCTTATGTCGCCGCCTTTTCTATTATATTACTTCTGCTAATGCTCACGGGTTTAGATCAAATCAGTGCCTTTTCAGCAACAGCCGCTGCCATGAATAATCTTGGCCCGGGTTTAAATGAAGTGGGTTCTAATTATGCGGGAGTGACTGATTCAGCAAAATGGATTTTATCTTTTGCCATGCTACTAGGGCGTTTGGAAATATTTACTTTATTAGTATTACTCACCCCAGCATTCTGGCGACGTTAAAAGTCATCAATATGTCTTTCACACCAATAATGCCAGGTTCAAATTAAGAAAGATCAACAGAAATGAACCTCCGTGAACTCTATGGTAAAAATTTACTTATTCAACAGTGACAGATTTAGCTAAATTTCTGGGCTGATCGACATCTGTTCCTTTCAATACAGCAACATGGTAAGCCAACAATTGCAGAGGAACAGAAAAAATAATCGGTGATACCGCAATATCAACTGGCGCAACTTCAATGACTTTAATACCATTTTCAGATTTTAAATTAGTACCTTTGTCCGCAAAAACATAAAGTCTGCCACCACGTGCCCTGACTTCCTGCAAATTCGATTTCAATTTATCAATTAACTTATCATTCGGTGCTACCGCCACTATAGGAATGTTTTTATCCACTAATGCGATGGGTCCATGTTTCAATTCACCGGCAGGATAACCTTCTGCATGTATATAAGAAATTTCTTTAAGTTTTAATGCGCCTTCCATCGCAACAGGGTAGTGCATTCCACGACCTAAAAATAAAGCATGATCTTTATCAGCAAAGTCCTTTGCGATTTCTTTAATTTCATCTTCATGTTTTAAAACATCATCAATAATGCCGGGCAGATACCGTAACTGTTCAACAACCTTGGCTTCTGTTTCAGCAGGGAAACCAAAGCGACGTGCGAGTACAGTAACCAATAATAAAATAACAACAAGCTGAGTCGTAAATGCCTTTGTTGAGGCAACACCGATCTCAGGGCCTGCACGTGTCATCATGCGGAGTTCTGATTCTCGCACTAAAGAACTTTCTGGCACATTACAAATAGCTAAACTGTGTTCCATGCCAATCTCTTTTGCTTTACGTAATGCCGCTAAAGTATCAGCTGTTTCCCCTGATTGAGATATTGTGATAACTAATGTATCAGGCTGTACAACCACCTTTCGGTAACGAAATTCACTGGCCACTTCTACATTCACCGGCAAGCTTGTTACTGATTCAATGCCGTACTTCGCGATTAATGCCGCATGATAACTCGTACCACACGCCAAAATTTGAATAGATTTAATTTTATCAAAAATCTCAATCGCTTTTGGACCAAAGCTTGAATCTAAAACTTTATCTTTGCCCAGACGACCTTCTAATGTTTCTGCAATCGCACTTGGCTGCTCATAAATTTCTTTCAGCATGTAATGTGCATATTCACCCTTATCAACTGCATCACCTGAAAGCTGGCTCTCATGAATTTCTCTAACCGTTTTATGACCTTGCTCGTTAAAAACATCAACTTCCGTTGACTTTACTATCGCCATATCACCTTCATGCAGGATAATAAAATTATTTGTCTCAGATAATAATGCAGCCATATCTGAAGCAATAAAATTCTCATTTTCCCCAATCCCTATAACAAGCGGGCTTCCTTTTCGTGCACAAATTAAGGTATCAGGTTCAGATGTACTGATAACACCTAATGCATAGGCGCCATCCAGGTCAGCTATTGAATTTTTCACGGCATTAAATAATGAATGTCCTTCATTCATGTATTTTTGAATTTGATGAACAATTACTTCGGTATCGGTATCTGAAGTAAAAGTAAAACCTGCTTTTATTTGTTCTTCGCGTAACCTTTCATGATTTTCTATAATGCCATTATGTACAATTGCTACACAGTCATTACAAACATGTGGATGAGCATTTTTTGCTGATGGCTCACCATGTGTAGCCCAGCGAGTATGGCCAATACCAATGTGTCCAGTAGCCGGAGTAACAGATAATGCAGATTCTAAATTTTTTATTTTACCAACGGCTCTTACACGCTGAATTCTGCTGTCGCTATCTAAAACGGCAATACCTGCAGAATCATAGCCTCGGTATTCAAGACGATTTAAGCCATGAAGTAATATGGGAGTAATATTTCTTTTTGAAACTGCACCTACAATGCCGCACATAATTTTGTCTCAGTTAACCTTATTGCTTTTTTACGGGCCGCATCCAGCCACTAATACTTTTTTGTTTAACACGCGTTATGGCTAACTCGCCCTCATTTACATCTGTTGTAATCGTTGAACCTGCGCCAATAGTTGCATTTTTACCTATTTTTACAGGGGCTACGAGCTGTGTCGCAGAACCAATAAAGACATTATCTTCAATTATCGTTTGATGTTTATTCGCACCATCATAATTGCAGGTAATAGTGCCTGCACCAACATTCACGTTTTTACCAACTAATGAATCACCCACATAGGTTAAATGATTTATTTTACTGCCAACACCAATAAAACTTTTTTTGATTTCTACAAAATTACCTATATGTGTATTGTCTGACAAAACCGCTCCTGGTCTTAAGCGAGCAAAAGGTCCAACCTTACTTCCTTTACCAACTGAGGCGTTGTCTAAAATACTCATCGGTAATACCGTAACATCATCTGCAATCTTTGAATCTTTAATTACACAATTTGCACCAATAGAGACATTATTTCCAATAGAGACATTACCTTCTATTACTGTATTAATATCAATAAAGATGTCTTTGCCATGGGTCAGTTTGCCACGAATATCAATCCTTGCGGGATCGGCAAGCGTAATTCCCGCTGCCATTATTCTATTCGCCTGTTCTTTTTGGTAATAGCGTTCTAATTCTGAAAGTTGAATACGATTGTTTACGCCCATTACTTCAAATTCATTATCAGGCTGTGTGGTATGTACAGTAAAATTATCTTTCACTGCCATCGCAATAACATCCGTTAAATAATATTCTTCTTGTGCATTATTATTATTAAGTTGGCTTAACCAATTTTTTAACAAATTTGCTTTTACTGCTAGTATACCCGTGTTTACTTCATGTATTTTTTTAACATCATCAGTAGCATCTTTTTCTTCAGTGATATTTTTTACTTTACCGGATTTATCACGAACAATACGACCATAGCCTTGCGGATTATCAAGATGCACTGTGAGTAATGCGATGCCATCTGCTGCTTGATTCAATAAATCAGCTAATGTGTCGATGTGAATAAGCGGAACATCACCATAAAGAATTAATACTAACTCTTCATCATTTAAATAATCTGAAACTTGTGCAACAGCATGGCCAGTACCAAGCTGTTCTTTTTGAAGGATCCAGGTTATATCTGCATCATTAATTATTTCTTGAACTTGCTCGCCACCATGACCATATACAACATTGATATATTTTGGTTTAAGCTCTTTTGAGGTATTAATTACATGCTGAACAAGTGGTGCGCCTGCTAGTTCATGCAATACCTTTGGTTTGTCAGATTTCATCCGCGTTCCCTGGCCAGCTGCAAGGATAACGACGTTAATGTGGCTTTGATTCATCATAGTCTAGTTTCGTCATATTCTAATGTTGCTTTGTCCTAATGTAATTCTGAATTTACCGGTTGGTTCTCAGCCGGGCGACCAGAACCAACCTCATCAACTGTGGCATCACGAATATCCGTTATGGTCATTTTAAACGTCATTGCTTTACCCGCATATGGGTGGTTTCCATCAAAGATAATTTCTCCATTTTCGACCGACTTCACCATGAACGACATGGGTTCACCCTGATCATTCTGAAACGAACAAACTGCACCAACTTTGTGATACTCCTCAGGGACATTTTCAAGTTTGTCACGGATAACCAGCTTTTCATCATACTCACCAAATCCCTGTGCCGCACTGACGGTAACTCGCTTTGTATCTCCGACTTTTGCCCCTTCCATCACCTGCATATCTTCCAGGAAATCGCCGGCTTCACCACCATGTACATAACTCACGGGCACATCATTCTGCTCGACGATATTGTCCTCTTCATCAAGAATAGTGCACTTAAACGTTACTACTTTATTTTTTTCAACAACTTCATCAGACATACAAATACCGTTTTCAACTAGATTTTAAAACAAAGCGACACTAATTATTATTCTTTCAAGCATATTATCAGAACAAAGTAGAAGATGGAGGTAAACAAGCGCATCTAGCTAAGGTAGCTCTTGCACATTCTCGAGTATTTCGACCTTCAAATCTGATATTTCAAGTTCCAATATTCAAAAAAAGTATGTAGGAAAAATAGTTTTCGTCAGAACAAGGCGATAATGCCTGAAAAAGCGGAATGGACAAGCGATCCATGAGCATTTTGAAGGCATTTTGTCGTACCCCACCTAATACGGAAAATATGAATCCTAAAATGAAAAAAGGGCAGTATACACTGCCCTTTCTACTGATAGAACTACTGTAAACTCGGACGTTTAGCGCTTGCGTCTACGTAGATTATCAATCATTTGTAACTGTGCCACAGCTTCAGCTAACTTAGCTTGAGCTTCAGCTATTTCCATATCACCTTCACGATCAGCAATAGCATCTTCAGCAGCTTGTTTTGCTTCCATTGCAGCCGCTTCATCAAGATCATGTGCACGAACCGCAGTGTCTGACAAAATGGTGACTGTGTGAGGTTGAACTTCCATCATGCCACCAGAGACATAAATATATTCATCCTCACCACCTTGCTTGGTGATATGAATTTCACCGGGCTTAAGTGGCGTCAACAATGGAGTGTGACGTGGGTAAATACCCACTTCACCCATTACTGCAGGTGCCACAACAACTTCTGCGACGCCGGAAAATAATTCCGATTCTGCACTAACTATATCAACATGCATGGTCATGGCCATACGCTTTCTCCAGTATTATTGCGACTCGTTTATAGAGTCTTCGCTTTCTCAATCGCTTCTTCGATTGTACCCACCATGTAGAACGCCTGTTCTGGCATGTGATCGTACTCACCATCAACAATACCTTTAAAGGCTTTGATAGTTTCTTTCGCTGAAACATATTTACCCGCTGCACCAGTAAATACTTCAGCAACGAAGAAAGGTTGAGACAAGAAACGTTGGATTTTACGAGCACGAGCAACAGTTAATTTATCTTCTTCAGATAATTCATCCATGCCCAGGATCGCAATGATATCTTTCAGTTCTTTATACTTTTGCAGAGTACCTTGAACTCCACGTGCTACATTGTAGTGTTCATCACCAATTACGAGTGGATCAAGTAAACGCGAAGTTGAATCAAGTGGATCTACCGCCGGGTAAATACCGAGTTCTGCAATTTGACGAGACAATACCAGTGTCGCATCCAGGTGAGCAAATGTTGTAGCAGGTGACGGATCGGTTAAATCATCCGCGGGTACATAGACTGCCTGGAACGAAGTAATCGAACCTGTTTTAGTCGATGTTATACGTTCTTGTAACGCACCCATTTCTGCAGCAAGCGTAGGCTGGTAACCTACCGCTGAAGGCATACGACCAAGAAGGGCTGATACTTCCGTACCCGCTAATGTGTAGCGGTAGATGTTATCTACGAACATTAATACGTCACGACCTTCATCACGGAAATTTTCCGCAATCGTTAAACCTGTTAATGCTACACGAAGACGGTTACCAGGAGGCTCATTCATCTGACCATATACGAGTGCTACTTTATCAAGTACACCACCTTCCTGCATTTCGTAGTAGAAGTCGTTACCTTCACGAGTACGTTCACCAACACCGGCAAATACTGAGAAACCACTGTGTTCTACCGCGATATTACGAATCAATTCCATCAGTGTTACAGTTTTACCAACACCTGCACCACCGAATAAACCAATTTTACCACCCTTAGAAATAGGCATGATTAAATCGATTACTTTGATACCTGTTTCAAGGATTTCAATAGCTGAAGATTGTTCATCAT
Organism: Gammaproteobacteria bacterium; assembly: GCA_026197095.1. Lineage (GTDB taxonomy): Bacteria > Pseudomonadota > Gammaproteobacteria > UBA6429 > Thiohalophilaceae > JAGLTQ01. The sequence continues at coordinate 18,852 of JAPHTF010000134.1, read as the reverse complement.
AAGCAGGTGGCTTACGGTGAATGGGCATTAATTTGTCGGCTTTAACATCACCCGCTTCATCAATTGGGTTACCTAAAACGTCCATTACACGACCTAAAGTACCCTGACCAACAGGAACCATAATTGGCTTGCCCGTATCGGATACTGCCATGTCACGTTTTAAACCATCACTGGTTCCCATCGCGATAGCACGAACAACACCATCACCTAATTGTTGCTGAACTTCCAGTGTTAAACCTGTATCACCAACGTTAAGTGCATTATAAATTTTTGGCATAGCATCACGTGGAAATTCCACGTCAACTACCGCGCCAATAATTTGTACAATCTTTCCAGAACTCATTTCAGTTCCCCTTAAATTTGCTTTGCAATTCTTTTTCGCAATCCAGCTGTATTAAACAGCAGATGCACCAGCAACAATTTCTGACAGCTCTTGTGTAATCGCAGCCTGACGTGCTTTGTTGTAAACCAGTTGTAAGTCACCAATAAGATCACCGGCATTATCAGATGCGGCTTTCATCGCAACCATTCGGGCCGCCATTTCACAGGCGATGTTTTCAACAACACCTTGATACACTTGTGACTCAATATAACGAACTAATAAACCATCTAATACAACTTTTGCATCAGGTTCATAGATGTAATCCCAGTGATGTACAAGTTCCTTATCTTCTTCTGCCTGAGTAACTGGCAACATTTGAAGAACTGTGGGTTCTTGTGTCATGGTATTTACAAAACGGTTATACACAACATATAAACGATCAATCTCACCATTATCATAAGCATCTAACATCACTTTTACGGTACCGATCAAATCAGTAACGCTGGGTGAGTCACCCAGGTGTGTAGCAGACGCCTTCAGGTCATTAATGCGTTTAAAAAAGCCCGTTGATTTTGTACCAATTGTACATAAATCAATATCAACATTTTTATCTTGCCACTCTTTCATTGATGAAAGCGCAGCTTTAAACATGTTGTTATTTAAACCGCCACATAAACCACGGTCTGAAGAAATAACAATAAAGCCAACACGTTTAACATCACGGACTTCAAGATAAGAATGTTTGTATTCAGAATGTGCAAACGCAAGATGATTAATTACAGCACGCATCTTGTCCGCATAGGGACGAGATGCTGCCATACGATCTTGTGCTTTGCGCATTTTACTCGCGGCAACCATTTCCATTGCGCGAGTAATTTTTTGCGTATTCTGAACGCTCTTGATCTGTGTACGGATCTCTTTTCCACTTGCCATGGATTAACTCTCCGATTAAGCCTCGCCGATTACCAGGTGCTGCTTTCTTTAAATTTATCGAGTGCAGCTTTCATCGCGCCTTCGATTTCGTCATTAAAATCACCAGATTCATTGATCTTGGCGATTAAGTCAGCACTATTTGATTTAATGTAAGCTTGCATTGCTGCTTCAAAATCTACGATTTTGTTAACTTCAACATCATCAAGGTAACCTTCGTTCGCCGCGTATAAAGAAAACGCTTGCTCTGCAACAGTCATTGGCGAGTATTGCTTTTGCTTCATTAACTCAGTAACACGTTGACCACGTTCAATCTGGTTACGCGTAGCTTCATCTAAATCAGAAGCAAACTGTGCGAATGCGGCTAATTCACGATATTGAGCGAGTGCTAAACGAGTACCACCACCTAGCTTCTTGATGATTTTAGTTTGAGCAGCACCACCAACACGCGATACTGAAAGACCCGCATTAATCGCAGGACGAATACCCGCATTGAACAAATCAGACTCCAGGAAAATCTGACCGTCCGTTATTGAAATAACGTTAGTCGGTACGAATGCAGATACGTCGCCGGCTTGTGTTTCGATAATTGGCAATGCAGTTAAAGAACCTGTTTTACCTTTTACAGCGCCATTAGTGAGTTTTTCTACTTCTTTGACGTTGATACGTGCAGCACGTTCTAATAAACGTGAATGTAAATAGAATACATCACCAGGATACGCTTCACGACCAGGAGGACGACGTAATAATAATGATACTTGACGGTAAGCCCAGGCTTGCTTGGTTAAATCATCATAAACGATTAAAGCGTCTTCGCCTTTATCGCGGAAGTATTCACCCATTGAACAACCGGCATATGGTGCAATAAATTGCATCGCGGCTGAATCAGATGCGTTTGCCGCAACAATAATAGTATGGTCCATTGCGCCATGCTCTTCCAGCTTACGTACAACGTTAGCTACTGAAGAGGCTTTTTGGCCAATCGCAACATAGATACATTTAACACCTGTACCTTTTTGGTTGATAATGGCATCAATAGCAATAGCTGTTTTACCTGTTTGACGATCACCGATGATTAATTCACGTTGACCACGACCAATAGGTACCATGGCATCAATTGATTTCAGACCTAGCTGCACAGGTTGATCAACAGATTTACGTGCAATAACACCCGGTGCAACTTTTTCTATGGGTGCTGATGATTCAGCATTAATTGGGCCTTTACCGTCGATTGGAGAACCTAAAGCATCAACAACACGGCCAAGCATTGCTTCACCTGTTGGTACTTCCAGAATTCGACCCGTACATTTAACTTTATCGCCTTCAGAAATTTGCTCGTAATCACCCAAGATTACCGCACCTACAGAATCTTGCTCAAGATTAAGCGCCATACCGTAAGTATTTCCCGGGAATTCAATCATTTCCCCAGACATAACATCGTTTAATCCGTGAATACGGACAACACCATCAGCCAAACTAACAACGGTACCTTCGTTGCGGGCTTCAGTGCCTGCATCAAAGCCTTCGACCCGTTTCTTAATCAGTTCGCTGATTTCAGATGGATTCAATTGCATAGTTGTAATCCTTAAAATTTAATAAAACTTTAGTCTATTAATGCTAGTGCATTAATGTGGTAGCAAGTTTATCTAGCTGACCACTCACAGAACCGTCAATAACCATGTCACCTGCACGAATAATGGCACCGCCGACAATAGAATCATCGACGTGAGTAACAAGGTTTACTTCGCGACCTAAACGTTTTTTCAACGCTTTAGTCATTTGTTGAATCTGTGTTTCACTTAACGGGAATGCGGAAGTAACTTCTGCTTCAACTGTTTTTTCTGCTTCTGCACGGTGCCATTCATAACGTTCTGCAATTTCATTCGTAACATTTAAACGACCATTCTCAGCTAAAACTTTGACAAAGCTTTTACCTGCATCGTTTAAATTGTCTGCACAAACACCAAGAATAATATCGATAATCTTTTCTCTTTCGATAGTAGGATTAGCAATCATATTTTGCATCGCTTTATCAGCAGATACTGCTGCAATGAGTTGCAACATATCAGACCATGCTTTTAATTCGCCTTTTCCTTGCGCGATATCAAATGCAGCCTGGGCATAGGGGCGAGCAATTGTGCTTTTTTCTGCCATTGTTCAGCGTCCCCTAATTAGAGTTGAGCAACCAGATCTTGAAGAAGATCATCGTTAGCTTTTTCATCGATTTCACGTTTCAGTACTTTACCAGCACCAGCAACTGCAAGAGTTACAACCTGGCCACGTAAATGTTCGCGAGCTCGATTTACTTCCTGTTCAATTTCAGCATTTGCAGCGGCAAGAATTCGTTCGCCTTCTACACGTGCATTATCTTTTGACTCTTCAACAATTTCACTGGCACGTTTTTCAGCCTGGTTAATGATATCTTGAGCTTTTTCTTTCGCTTCTTTCAAGGTATCAAGAACACGCTGTTTAGCCAGTTCGCCGTCGTGCTTGCCTTTTTCAGCAGCAGCGAGTCCATCGGCAATTTTTGCTTTACGTTCTTCTAATGCCGCAACCAACGGAGGCCAGACATACTTCATCACAAAAATGACGAAGAAAATAAATGTAATCGATTGACCGAAAAGAGTGAGGTTTATATTCATTTATAAAAGCCTTACTTTAATTAAAGTTGGATTCAATAAGCTTAATCGTTACTTAAACTGCAGCAACTGCGAATAAGATATACATTGATATACCAACTGCGATCATAGGTACCGCATCAACCAGACCCATAACGATGAAGAATTGTGTACGTAACATTGGAATCAATTCAGGTTGACGAGCCGCACCTTCGAGGAAACGACCACCTAAAATACCAATACCTACGGCGGCACCTAAAGCACCCAAGCCCATCATTAAAGCGCCAGCGATATATAGCATTGCTGTTGCATCAGTCATATTATTCTCCTATTTCTATACTTAAAATTTAAAATTAAAAAAAATGTTCTAATGGTCGCTATGTGCCATATCAAGATATACGATAGTTAACGTCATAAAGATGAACGCTTGTAACGTAATAATCAAAATATGGAAAATTGCCCAACCAAGTTGGAGCACACCACCTAACGTCGCCATTACCAATCCCGCATTGAACATAATTGCAATGAGGATAAAAATCATTTCGCCGGCATACATATTGCCGAATAAACGTAAAGCCAATGAAATTGGTTTTGCAATTAAAGAAACAAACTCCAACACAAAGTTAACTGGAATAAAGAGTCCTTGGACAACTTTATTATTTGACTGGAAAGGCATCAAAGTAAGTTCAGCTGTAAAACCACTGATACCTTTGTTCTTGAAGCTATAAAATAGAACCAAGAAGAAAACAGAGAACGCCATGCCAATAGTGGCATTAGGATCTGTTGAAGGCACAACTTTCATATATACATGGTGCTCTTGCGCACCAAAAAATGTCATACCAATCCACTCAGAAGCTTTTGGAATCCAATCGACCGGGATTAAATCCATAAAGTTCATTAAAAAGATCCAAATGAATACCGTCATTGCCAAGGGGGCGACCATATCATTTTTTGCGGTGAATGAGCCACGAACACTGGTATCAATAAACTCAACGATCATTTCTACGAAATTTTGAAATCCGGTAGGAATACCCGCCGATGCTCTCTTTGCCGCTTTGCTGAAGAAATAGATAAATATCAAGCCCGTAACAATAGACCACAGCATGGTATCAACATGAATGGCCATGAAGCCCATTGATTTAGCTTCAGCAGCAGTATGAGCAAAACCCCATTGGCCAGCATTTTCAGTGCCTTCAGGAAATTGACCATAGGTCCAATTGGTTAAATGATGCTTTATATAATCTGCAGAAGAAATTGCTTCGCTTGACATTGTAATTACTAACCTAAAAATTTTAAAAAATTCGTTTGTAAACAACGCGTTAAATCTATTTGCGCCTTGTCACACCATAGCTACTGCGACTAAACCAAAACGCCAGTTGGGCAACAATGAATCCAGACAAAACGCCTGCGGGTAATAATTTAAACCAACCCAGCCCTAACGCGAGTAACACGATTACCAGCACAAACCGTAATATAATCCCTTTAAATAATTCAGCTGAATTAACTGTATTTTCAGCGGGCTGATTATAGTCAGTTTGTGTTGCAATCCTTAGCCGCCAACCAAAAAAACTTGTGCTGGCTATGATAATGGCCCCGCCATAAAGCGTTGCCCAAAAAAATTCATGGCTTTTGACCAGGGAAAGTGTCACCGCGGTGATCACAACCAGGCCAGCCTGAACCAATAGAATCTTGCGTAAAGTGTGGGAAAATGCGTTGTTCGTAACCGCTTGCATTGTAAAAGAGACTCTCCACACCACCAGATTTGCCTAGCTTACCTATAGGCTCAAGGCGCGCGAATTATAATCGAGCCACGAATAGGGGTCAATAAATTGTTTAATAACCCAATAAATTAGGCGGAATATTAGCAAAGTCTTAAATAACAGTGCCAAATACACATAATTTTAAAATGTTTAAGTTTTACTCAATAATTTACTTTTATTTCATAAAATAATTCTGCTCTTTTTCATAAAAAAGCCAGATCATTTTACCTGATCTGGCTTCCCGCAAATGATAGCCAAATTACCTATACGTTTTATCTACCTGCATCAAAAACATGTGGTGTATGACAACTATAGCAATTATCACCTGATTTTTTCCCTCCACCAGTGTGTTCATTGTTATGGCACGCTTTGCAACGATCGGTATCTACCTTATAACCCGTTGCTCCAATACCAGGGTAATAACCAGTAAGATTAGGTTTTTCCAATCCAACCGTTTCAGCAGTATGCGTACCATGACAGGCATTACATTTCACCATGGTATGCGTCATTTTTGATGCTGCATGTTCATCGACAAGTGTTTGATTAGTTTCATGACAGCCACCACTTAAACATGAGTAGCTAAATTCAATCGCAAAACTGGTATCAAAAACAGGCGTTGGTGATGATGTCGGCGGAGCAGCTATTAATGGTGAAGCCAATGCCATGATCATTAAGCTAGCCAGTACAGATTTAATGGATTTATTTATATGTTTCATCATTCTTCTCCTCCATTACGCCTTAGCCAGACTAACGGCACAGTGTTTATAGATAGGTTGTTTACAATCCGGATCGACCCAGTTCATGGTTAAACGGTTTGTGGCTGTTAATCGACCGCCATTTTGTGCTTTATCTTGCGGATCAAGATCTGCAAAGTGCATCGGCACAAATACCTGACCTTTTTGTACCGTTCCTACCACCAACGCCTTGATAACGATTTCACCACGACGTGTGTTCAGTCGAATCATATCTCCGGAGACCACATTCATAGCAGCGGCATCTTCTGGATGCATTTCAACATAATTTTCCGGTACCATTTCATGTAATTGCGGCACACGCTTGGTTTTAGTCCGGCTATGGAAATGCTCAATGACCCGCCCCGTGATTAACCAGAAAGGATATTGGCTATCAGGTACTTCCGGTGCTTCGATATAGTCCCTGGCCCATAAATAGGCCCGGCTCAAATTATCGGGATCTATCCAGGGTTGATCCTGCGTACCACCCTGGGTATCGGCCCAGTTGGTGTTAAATCTGCCATCCGTGTACAGGCGTGTTCCACCGTAAATATTACCTGGGGTTGAGGGCCACTGAATCCCTTGATTGGCTTCTATACGATCATAAGTCATACCACTCATGTCACAAATTGTTCCAGCTGAGCATTGTTTCCACTCTTCAAAGGCTTCTTCATATGAATTAAAGGTGACTAATGGCTGGCCGTTTTTAGTGGCAAAACGTGAATCCATGGAGGCAATTTTTTCTGCGACCATTTTGGTTATTTCCAAATCTGCATAAGCGCCATAACCATCAGCTCGTAATTCATAACCAGCAGGCTGGACTGCTTGTCGACCCAAATTCACTTTACGTTCCGAGCAAGTGTAAACACCCGTTTTTTCACCCCACATAGCAGCGGGTAAAAACATATCAGCAAAATGAGTACACTCCATCGGTTCATAAATATCCTGCACCACGATATAAGGCCGGTTAGGATTATTAAAATCCATATAGGAATAGAGTTTATTGAGATCCGGTAAGGTTACCGCCGGATTAGTACACTGAACCCAGAACATACTGAGCTCACCGTTACGCATCATTTCTACCTGGCTATTAATATCCTGGTAATCTTTGTTCGACGTAATAACAGTGGGTTTATGCGGGGGAATTTTGCCTCTTGGCACATTCCAGAAATCTTCCAACCAGCCCACATGATCGGGGTTGTAATAATTACGGTAGCCTGCCAATGCCGAAGAGGCACCGGCTTCACGATTACTCATTGCGGTCGCCTGGCCCGTAATACTAAAAGGCGCTGAACCGGGACGACCAATCTTGCCCATAATCAAATGTATGGCACAAATCATACGTACCGTATCAGTGGCACCCATCGACTGGTAAACACCTTGAATAAATAACGATAAGACTTCGGGAGATTCACCAATCCATTTCGCGGCCAAGGCAATATCCGCTGCAGGACATCCTGTAATTTCAGAAACATACTCAGGCGTATATTTAGCCACAGTTGCTGCCATAGCATCATAATTTCGGGTGTGCGCATTGATGTAAGTATTATCAGTCCAGTTATTCGCAATAATCTGCTGAGCAATACCATTAATCAGAGCCAGGTTAGTGCCTGGTTTTAATGCCAGATGTAAATCCGCACTACGTGCCGTTTGTGTGCGACGAGGATCAACAACAATGAGTTTGGGAGGATTTAAACTTCGACGTGCTTTAGCTATTCTTCGCCAGAGCTGAGGATGCATCTCTGCGGGATTCATACCAAAAACAAACAAACAATCTGTTGCTTCTACATCATCATAACAACCGGGGGGACCATCAGAGCCAAACGTGGTTAAGTAACCCACAACCGCCGCGGCCATGCATAAACGGGTATTCGAATCCATGGTGCCGGTACCAATACCGCCTTTTGCCAGCTTACCAAAGGCATAATATTCTTCGAGCGTCCATTGGCCCGTATTATACGTTGCTATTGAATCAGCCCCTTTAGCATCAACACCATCAATGATTTTTTGACTTAAAATAGTCGTAGCTTCATCCCAGGTAATTTTTTTCCAGTCACCATTGGCGTCTCTGATTAACGGCCACTTACCTCGATCAGGAGCTTCTAAAATTTTGTCTTCAAATAACCCTTTAACACAAACCCGGCCATTATTGGTTGGATGTTTTTCATTACCACGTACAGCAACCGCTTTTCCTTCTGCATTAACACCAATATTTAATCCACAACCAAATGAACAATAACCACAAACGGAATATATCCATTGTGTGACGTTATCAAAATTATCATCCGCTCTTACTTCTTTGCTAATTAAACTGACTAAGCCACCACCAATAACGGCTTGTGATGAAACAATTGCACTCCATTTCAAAAAACTGCGTCGCCCGTGATTACAAATATTTGGATCTTTTTTCAGTTTTTCCAGTTCGTCTTTATCGAACACCTTTACATTTATACTTTTGTCATTTGAATCCATAGTACTCCACCTACACCCATTTAAATTTAAAAGCATTATTTGGTTATGATGATTAAAGCTTCGCTTAAAAATTTTAAGCTTTAATTTCAATGTGAATTGATAATTACGTAGATGGAAGAATGTGATCAATGACAAATGTCATCTGTTAAACAAAATATAAAAATAATTTTAAAAACAAGATCCAGATCAAAATTCTAAATATTAATGAAATCTTATTTAACTGTTTGTTTTTATACACAGCAATCTTTGTCTATATAATCGGGTATTATTCATGACAAGATTAAAATGAAGTAATGAAGCGGGGGGAGAGATATTATATTCCGGAACTGATGTTTTCCAATGCCTGTAAATCAAGTATGCAAAAACCTTCTTTACTAATACTTATATAATTTGCTAATTCAAGCTGCTTGATACTTCTTATTAATGTTCTTTGTGTCACACCCAGCATATCCGCCAACTCAACACGGGATAAAGAATCATTTAAGTCATTACTTTTCAATTGACGTTCATGATGTGATTCACTTAAAAACACGATATATGATGCTAAACGTTCCAATGCATTTTTCTGCCCAAGATTAGCAATATGCCTTATATATGCATTTAAACTACGCGACATAGCCTGCATCATGGTATCTGAAATCTCTTTATACCGTTCTATACTTTTTTGTAAATCTTCATTTTTTAAGTAACACACGCTCACATCATTTAGTGCTTCAGCAGAACTGCCATGAGCATGTAAATATAAATCTTCACACGCAATAAGATCACCGGGAATTTGAACCAGTTTATGGATTTGCTGTTTACCATTCGGAAATGTTTTATAAACTTTCACTTCACCCGTTAATAAAATATATAAATGGCTACTGGCATCGCCTTCTTTATATAACATGTCTTTCTTCTTGAAATGCTTAAGACTTAAGCTAGGCTGTAAATCGTGCTTGGCCTGCAAACTTAATTCATTAAAATAGTATGATGTATCCATAATGCATGTGGCACAACGAATATCGGCAGGTTTATCCATGCATGGTCCTGCAATATTGGCTTGTAAATTATTTAAATCAGAAGAGGGCATAGTCGCTTTAATATTGATTTTTCCAACGATGTTACTTGTATAGCATGATTGAATATTAATCAAGCGTCTGTGATTTTTATTACATCTATTAATAAAACAGGTACCATTAAATTTATTAGTGAACTACTTCTCCTTTCAGCACCTTATACATTAATCCTTTCTAATAGCTACGTTAATATGCTTAATTGAATAAAAACTAATAATAAATAAGGAAATAGTATGAAAGATATACTGATAGATATGATGGTTGCAATGATGCCGTTTATGAAGCCGGTTATGTGGGTAGGGATTGTTGTTGCAACAATAGGTTTACTCTTTGTTATTGCAAATATCGTTTTAAAAATGGATACGCAAAAAACCATTCTTTGGTCGGTTCGAATTGCTTTAACAACAGCGGTGTTCTTTTTAGTCGCGCAAGTAGCAGGATATTTCTTAAACATGCCGCCAACCGTTAACTTTGGTGACTCGACTAAATTCGAATTTATTTTAGTGAGCTTTTGGCAAATTGGCGCATCATTGCTTGCTGCAACTTTAATTATAAAATACCTGGCATCTATAAACGTTTCACATAACACCCCTGCATAAATTTTGAATAAAATAATTCCAGGTATAAAAAAGCCGGGTAGATAAACCCGGTTTTTTATTTAACAAATAATACTTATTGAACGCGCTTAAAATCCCCGCTTGCGCAAACATTTGCATCTGTACAACCATCAATATGCCAAACATCCGTACTTAACATTGATATTTTAGAATTATAAGTATTGCCTGTTTGTGGATGCGCAATCTTCCCAACAAAACTTCCATCAGCTGGAGTGAGTTTTGATTGAATCATTTGCAAGCCAACATTTTTGGGGCCTGAAACAACTTTTGCACATACTTTTGTTTTATCACATTTTCCAACACGAATAGTAAAGTCTGCCCATTTCCAGGTTCCCACCATTGCTTCAATTTTTGTTTCGGCCAATGCTGATTGACCCATACTTAAAATTGAAATTGCTAAAAATGCTTTTATTATATTTTTCATCCTGTTTCCTCTTTAGTCCTTAATTTTAATTTTTATATTATGAAGTGAGATGAAATATATAGTATCGATCAAGCAAATTATGTGGAGTACATCGCATAATAAAAAGGATATGAAAACAAGAGTAAATTGTTAATATCTATTTTAATGAAGCAATAAAGAAATAATAGTTAGATAGATATAAGGAAAAAATCACGCTTATTTAATGTGATCTAAAATGCCATCGAGTTCATCAATACTATTATAATGAATCAGCATTTTACCTTTACCATTTGCGCCATGTTGGAACACAACTTTAGCACCGAGCTTTTCAGACAAGTCTTCTTGTAAGCGCCGTGTGTCAGGATCTGTACCCGTTTTTTCAGGTTTGTCACTTTCAGGTTTATTTAAACGACGTACGAGTTGTTCAGTTTCACGTACAGATAAACCTTTGTTCGCTACTTCTCTTGCCGCTTGTAATTGTTTTTTTGATTCTAAACCCAAAATCGCGCGCGCATGACCCATTTCAATTTGGCCATCTTCCAGCATATGCTGCACATCAGTTTCTAGTGTTAACAAACGTAAAAGATTTGAAACCGATACGCGTGAACGGCCAACTGCGTCGGCAGCTTCCTGATGTGTTAAACCAAATTCTTCGACTAAACGTACTAATGCTTTTGCTTCTTCAAGCGGATTAAGTTCCTGACGTTGAATATTTTCAATTAATGCAATCGCCATGGTTTCTTGATCAGAAATATCACGCACGATAGCAGGAATTACATGCAACTCAGCAAGTTGTGCTGCACGCCAACGTCTTTCACCCGCCACTAATTCATATTGACCCGGCGTCGCGGATAGTGGACGCACCACAATCGGTTGCACCACGCCTTGCGCTTTAATGGAATCTGCTAATTCTTGAAGTGCATCAAGATTAAAGTTTGTTCGTGGCTGATAACGGCCACGCTGAATAACATCAATTGCTAAATGTTGAAATTCTGAATCTGTGTCTGAAGCAGTAGATTTAACTGTTGCTGCAGGAACAACATCATCTTTTAAGTTCGTCACGCCTGAGCCTAATAATGCTTCCAGCCCTTTACCTAATCCACGTTTTTTAACCATTGAAACTTTGCCTTAACCTGTTCGTACTGGGCAACGCTAATTAAGCGCTCGCACCTATTAATGCTGCATTTTCTTCATTTCGTAGTATCTCACCAGCCAGGGCTAAATAGGCGAGGGCGCCACGTGATGATTTATCATAATTAAGCACAGGAATGCCATGACTTGGCGCTTCAGCTAAACGAACATTACGTGGAATAATGGTACGGTACACTTTTTTAGGAAAATGCAGCAATAATTGACCAGAAACATCATTAGCCAAATTATTACGGGGGTCAAACATGGTACGCAGTAAACCTTCTATTTGAAGATCAGGATTTACAGAACTACGGATACTTTCAACAGTTTCTATTAAAGCTGATAAACCTTCCAGGGCATAATATTCACATTGCATAGGAATCATGACTGAATTGGCTGCGACTAAAGCATTTAATGTCAGCATATTCAAAGAAGGTGGGCAGTCTATTAATATATAGTCATATTTATCATGCGCATCAGCCAGTGCATCACGTAACTTACGTTCACGATTTGGCATATTCATTAATGCGACTTCAGCTGCCGTTAAATCACCATTGCCAGGCAAAATATCATAGGCCACTTCATTATTTTTCATGACCAAATCTGCCAAACTCACATCACCTAACAACAAATCACATGTTGTTGATTCAATTTCATTTTTGTTAATACCACTTCCCATAGTGGCATTACCTTGTGGATCCAAATCAATCAGCAAAACATTGCGGTGAGTTGCAGCTAAAGAAGCCGCAAGATTAATACAGGTCGTTGTCTTACCTACGCCGCCTTTTTGATTAGCAATGGCAATTATCTTGCTCATTTAGACCACTCCCCTTTAGTAATTAGTATGGTGGTATACAATTATTAATTAATGACCCGGATTTCCAATAAGTGCCTTTCTTCATCAAGTCCAGGCACTTTTATTATATGATTTTCTTCAATTTTATAATTTGAAGGTAATCCATCCATTTCAGCAACAGGATTCGTTCCTTTCATTGCCAGAAATGTTCCATCTGCCGCTAATAAATGCGATGTTTGTTTCACCATATCTCCCATTGCGGAATATGCTCGAGTCGTAATGGTGTCAAAAAGCGCTGAAGTCTGGAAATTTTCTACTCTCGACTGTACCACATCTACATTAGATAACTCGAGCTCTGAAACAGCTTGAGTGACAAATCTTGTCTTTTTATTATTACTATCAAGCAGGGTAAAATTTCGTTCAGGAAAAGCTATTGCAAGGGGGATACCTGGCAAACCCGCACCAGTTCCAACATCTAAGATATGTTTTCCACGAAGATAGGGACAAATCGATAAACTATCAATAATATGACGCGTAACCATTTGATCGGGTTTTCGTACTGCGGTGAGGTTGTACGTTTTATTCCACTTGTTTAATAAATCCACATACTGAATCAATGAGGATTGTTGTTTATCATCAATCGGCTGCGCCAAATTAAGTTGACGCAACCCTTTTGATAAAATTTCTTTTAAATCAGACTGATTCACAAATTATTTATGCCTTCTATTTTTTTCTGACTGCAGCATTTGTTAAGTTGTTAAGTGCCCCTGTCATATTTTTAACTATAGCAGGGCGATCATTAATGCCATGACGATTCGCAATATATACCGGATCATTATACGTTAACCAAACTTGCCCTTTATCGTCTTTCCAGGCTAAAGCTTTCATCGGCAGATCAATCCCTGCCGTTTGATTACTGGTAAAAAAATGACTACCCATTTTAGGATTACCAAAAATCAATAATTCAGTAGGGCGTAATGGAATCCCTGCTTTTTTAGCGCCGGCATGATGACTCCAGCGAGTGACAATGGTGATGCCTTTTTTACGCAATACGTTTTCTAAACGATCTAATGTGACTTTAACGCTAAAATCACTCTTTTTATTAATTAAGCCGTCTTCTGTGGCGCTCGACATAACAGGTATTAATGCAAATAAACTCAAAAATAAACATAACCGTTTCATAATCTTCTCCTTAGTGTTTTTTATATCCGTATCGGTGACTACTCGATAATGAGTTTATTCCTAAATTTTCCTTTAAATGTCAATTTTCAGATATTAGGCCTCTTTGAGATCATTATTTGCATTTTGCACACTACCATTTCTTTTTTGTTTCTTTAAAAACACCAATAATAATGAAATTGCGGCGGGGGTAATGCCTTGAATACGTGAAGCGTGTCCAATCGTGGTCGGTCTGACTTTTTTCAATTTTTCCTGAACTTCAGCAGACAAACCCGAAATAATAGAATAATCGAACGATTCCGGAATTTCTTTTTCATTATGGCGTTGCTGCCGTTCAATTTCATCGCGCTGACGCTCAATGTAACCTGCATATTTCGCCTGAATATCAACTTGCTCGGCAACAACGGGATCAATGTCAGGATTATCTACTGTGGGTAAACTCATGAGATCGTTATAGCTGACATCGGGTCTGCGTAATAGCTCCTCTAAACGTGCTTCACGAATAAGTGGTTTTTCAAAGACACGTTCTTGCTCTTCTTTTGATATTTTTTCAGGTCGCACAAAAACATTGTGTAAACGCTGTTGTTCTGTTGCGATTGCATTTCGTTTTGCTTCGAAATGCTGCCAACGCGCATCATCAACCAAACCCAGTTCACGCCCTTTTTCTGTTAAGCGTAAATCGGCATTGTCTTCACGTAACATCAGGCGATATTCTGCGCGCGAGGTAAACATGCGGTAGGGTTCTTGTGTTCCACGTGTAATCAAATCATCAATCAGCACACCGATATAAGCTTCGTCACGCCGTGGGGTCCAGGACTCTTTACCCTGAACTTTTAATGCCGCATTCATGCCCGCAATTAAACCTTGTGCGGCGGCTTCTTCATAACCTGTTGTTCCATTGATTTGACCTGCGAAGAAGAGGTTTTTCATGTGCCTGGTTTCTAATGATGGTAATAAATCTTGCGGATCAAAGTAATCGTATTCAATCGCATAACCCGGCCGCATTATGAAAGCATTTTCAAACCCCTTAATGGAGTGAACCAAATCTAATTGCACATCAAAAGGTAAACTGGTCGAAATTCCGTTTGGATAGACTTCATGAGTATTTAAACCTTCCGGCTCAACAAATAGCTGATGGGAAATTTTATCAGCAAATCGCACCACTTTATCTTCAATTGAAGGACAATAGCGTGGCCCCACCCCTTCAATTACACCGCTGTACATGGGTGATCGATCAAGTCCACCACGAATAATGTCATGGGTTTTTTCGTTGGTATACGTAATGAAACAACTGATCTGCTCGGGATGATCTTCTTGTTTACCTAAAAATGAAAAAACAGGTGTTGGAGTATCACCAGGTTGTTGTTCCATCTGGCTAAAATCAATGGTTTTTCCATCAATTCTAGGTGGTGTTCCCGTTTTAAGTCTTTCAACATTAAACGGTAATTCGCGTAATCGACGCGAGAGGGCATTTGATGGGGGATCACCGGCGCGTCCGCCTTCAAAATTCGCTTCACCGATATGAATAAGACCACCTAAAAATGTACCAACAGTTAACACTACTGATTTTGCTTTAAATTTTAAGCCCATTTGTGTCACCACGCCGGTAACCTGATTATTCTCAACAATCAAATCATCAACAGCTTGTTGAAAAAGGGTTAAATTTTCAGTATTTTCCAGAGCTTCACGCACCGCTTGTTTGTATAAAACACGATCTGCTTGAGCACGTGTAGCACGAACGGCCGGGCCCTTGCTGGCATTGAGTATTCGAAATTGAATCCCGGCTTTATCAATGGCCTTTGCCATCAAGCCACCCAGGGCATCTATTTCTTTAACTAAGTGGCCTTTACCAATACCACCAATTGCCGGGTTACAGCTCATTTGCCCTAATGTTTCGATATTATGGCTCAATAATAATGTTGAACATCCCATTCGGGCGGCGGCAAGTGCCGCTTCCGTACCAGCATGACCACCGCCGACAATAATTACATCAAATTGCTGCTGATAGAACATGAGCTTAAATACCTGTGAATGGGTTGAAAATAAAGGCCGCTATTGTACGTACTGCTTAAAGTTTAGCCAAACAACATTTTACTTTTTCTGCTTAAAATATATGTACTTTGCAAATTTGTGTTAAATATCACTGACATAGCTTGTGGTTATATAAATGGCAATACTAAAATTAACGAAAATATAAGCAAGTATTTCGATATTAATGCATGCACACTAATTGCTCCTTAACTAACCGAACAAAATACGCTAACTATTTTATTTAAATTACCTGGTTATAAGGATTACAGTGACTGCGCAGGAAACACAACAGCAAAAAAATACTCAGGCGGGTTTTAATATTCAGCCTGCAGCTGTTAAAAAATGGGTAAACGACCTTCCACTTGGCAGCACAGGCGAATCAAGCAAACAGCTTTATCATGCTTTAAATCAAGTCAACAAACAAAATAACTCTTTAGATCACCATATTGAATTTCTAGAAACGATCAGCCCAACTGTCGCTTTACTTTACCCAAGGCTATCGCAATATTTTACAGATGTAGCATTACCCTTAAATACAAAAACGCGTAATGTTGTTCATGTTGCACATTCTTTGTTAACTGAAATTTTAATTGGCTATCAGTCAATTATAAAATCTCTTATTGCAAAAAAGCCTTTTGGCTGGAAAAAACCGTTTACTCTCGCATTGCATCGAACTTTAATTTATACCTCGCAACTTTTTTGTACCCAACACTTAAGCTATCAACCGTATTCAAAAGGGGCATGGCGGGATATTTTCTGGTGTTATCAACAGGCTGATAAATTAAAATTACTCCATAAAAGTTATCCTAATTACTCAAACAATCAGGAAAAAACGTCAATCGAATATGAATTCAAGCGACTCATCTTGTTATCACTTTTATCAGCCAATGCTCTGGGCCAAAAAAATATGCAGGAAGTGCATAACTTGATGCCTTTATGGATTAAACATTCTGAAATATTGTCAAAAGAACCAGCCGATAAAAAAACCTGCTTTACGCTTAATTTATTAAGTGATGTTCCACCATACTTAATTGGTACTCGAAGCGATAATACTCAACACACACTGAATCACCATTATTTTTCAACCTTTAAGTTACAGCAATTATTAATAGGTTACGTAAATAAAATCGATGATGATGGCGCAATAAAAATTGGAAACAATATTTTATCTAAAGCAACCATTCAATCATTGTTATCAGTATGGTCACGTAACCATTTGCGAAAAGAAGTCAGAAAAACTGGAACAGGTTTTGTCGATATCATTACGGGTATAACCGCTATTCACTATGTTCTTAACCAGCAAGATCAGCCTGCCTATGATGAAGTTTCTAGTAATTTACCTGATGATATTATCGACTTTGAATCAACATTAACCATCGAACCTATAAGCAACATCCCTAATAATGACAAATTAGGTCTAAGTCATTTTTTAGGTAAGTCTGATCAAGCGGAAGATATCTGGGACAAGGTTTATCAAAACAATGTCAACACAACCATACCTGAAGCACACTGGACGGACAGTGGAATACATAAAATTTTTAATTTTTCAAAAAGTATTCTTTTAGACTACAGCAAAGATGGTTATCGGCTTAGTGTTAATGCACAGACAATAAATAGCTTAAAACATAACGAACTTGTTGCTGTTCGTGAACATGCACTGGCTCCCTGGGCGCTTGCACAAGTTAAATGGTTACATTTTTCCAGCATAGGAGATGTTCAATTTGGCTTGCGAATTTTAACTCACCACGTTCTTCCTGTTCATATTCGCTATCATGCAAATCAAACTTTAAGCAAACCTTTACCTTGCTTACTTGGCCTCGACCGCAAAAACTTAATGCTTTTTGTACCCACATTACCTACCAACCTTAAAGGTAAAAAACTCCAGCTGGAGCATCATGAGCAACACTCACATATTCATTTAAAAAACAGGTTATTAACCACACCTGCATTTGATGTTTATGAAATACATGAGCCACACACGAAAGAACACTCAACAAGCCAAAATATTAATCAACCTGAACTTGCAAATGGATCATATAATAAAGCTGAATCAAACACTCAAACCGAGTTGACTGATAACATATGGAATAATTTCTGAAGTATTCTTATCGGATTTAATTAATCTTAATTTTATTAAGATCAAATTTTATATTTTTTGTATTGAAAGATTCATAATCCATAAGGTATGTTATTAAGGATTCTTCTGCCAATGCTTTACTTGAAAAGGGACCCTGATCCTCTTTTTCTCTCACACAAAAATACCATTCATTTGCGACAGAATAAAACCGTCCAGAACGAAAGTGAGCTTGTTGATCGTCACTAGCACGTTTATGTTCTCTGTTTTCCATATTTCACTTTATCCTTTTTTATTTCATTTCATATTACCTGCCGGCAGCAAATAATATCTATCAGATATCGATGAAATCTTTGTAAGGATTTACTGACATAAAGAGTGATAAGTTTTAAATAACAGCTTGAAAGTTCTCTTTTTGTCCTCTACACTAAACTCGTTGAGAACAATTAGAGAACAAAATGCCAACCTTACTTGAAAAACGTATTTTGAATTTCATTCATGCTTTCATTATTAAACATGGGCATAGCCCCACTTTGGTTGAAATTGGAAAGGCTATGGATATTAATTCAAAAGGGACAATCCACCGGTATGTTCAAAATCTACGAAATAAGGGTATGTTGGCACAACCCGAGCGTGGCTGGCGCGGCATTCGTCTTGCTGATGATGCACTGAGTAACTCCACAACCCTCCCGTTAGTCGGGCGGATTGCCGCGGGCCAACCCATTGAAGC
>JAPHTF010000105.1 GCA_026197095.1 Gammaproteobacteria bacterium | reverse complement strand
CATGGGAGGCTTAGGAAAACACAACCCGATATATCTGCTTGATAGAACACCATTACGTAAATTATTAGAGCAATATATTGATAGCGGTGTATTCCAAAGCGCTATAGATAAAAAATCACTCCATGCCTTAAGCATTAATGCCACTGGTTACTCCAGTCATCAATCTGTCGCTTTTTATCATGGACATTCATCGCTAAAAAACTGGAAGCGCGCCCAGCGTATCGGTGTATCGACACGAATAACTGTCGATCACTTAATGGCCTCATCGGCTATCCCTTTTTTATTTTCTCCTGTCAAACTTAACCGTGAATTTTTTAGTGATGGTTCAATACGTCAAACGGCCCCCATCAGTCCAGCGCTCCACCTGGGGGCTGATCGTGTTTTAATTATTGGTAACCACCAAAGTGAACCAAAACTTGAACGCATATCTAACGCCAACCCGCCTACGCTGGGTGAAATAGCAGGACATACTTTGAATAGTATTTTCCTTGATAGCCTTGACGCAGATATTGAACGATTACAGCGAATAAATAAAACCGTTAAGTTAATTGATGATCAGGATCGTGAAAAACATGGTGTCACTTTAAGGCAAGTTGAAGTACAGGTTGTTTCTCCGAGTGAAGATATCGGAAAAATGGCCGCAGCACATGCACATGAGTTACCCTGGTCAATTAAAAGCTTGCTGCGCGGCATTGGCGCCTATTCGAAAACAGACAGTAACTTAATGAGCTATCTTTTGTTTGAAAAAGGATATTGTAATGCACTGATTAAACTTGGCTACGAAGATACGCAGCGCGAGAAAGAAAACATCCTGTATTTTTTACGTGATTAAAATCAAACCTAAGCTGAAACAGTGTGCTGTGAAACAAGTTTAGCTTCCGGTACGATATGATGAATTAAAGCAGCAATTTCAGTGCTTAGCCCAATATGAGGCTGCAATGTTACCCATAAAACATTTATTTTAAGATTCAGATCGGCAAGAATAATATCCTTCTCATAACGCTTTAAAACGGCCTCTACTTTATCAATGATATCCTGTAAACGTGATGATTCGAAATTACGTAAACCAGGAATAAGCATCATGAAATCAGTATAGGGTTTACCTGACAGGTCACGTGTGGGTACACGTTTCCATAACGGTTCTGAATATTGGATCCTGGAGTTTTGTGGTAAAGCGCTTGTAGCACGTACTAATAAATTTTGAGCTGGATTTGAATTTTCTTTTTGTTCTTTCGACATTATCTAAATATAGATAATAAAACCGGGTTATTACAGCTTTAAGCACACATTTGTTTGACTAATTCTTTAATTATTTCACCTTCTTGTAGCACTTCATCAGCCGCGAGTATGACCTCTTCCTCATCAAGACAGAGTTTTTCCAGTAGTTCTAATGGCAAATCTTCAGAACTATCACCAAAGGCTAAACCATGCGGGACCAGTATCGTTTTAATAACACTTAATAACTGGATATATTTTTCATTTTCACCGGAATAATTCTTCTCATTAATATGAGCAGCAACCCCAATAAGTTCTTCAGGCATATTCCACATGCGCATAACCATTTTACCAACTTCAATATGATTAATACCAAAAACCTGCTCTTCGGCTTTAAATAAATTCACATCTTTGTTCTTTTCCAGGTACTCATTGAGCTCGATATATTCATGGCTAAAGAGATGGCCCAGCACCAGTAAACCTACGTCATGTAATAAACCGACCAGGTAAGCCGTACCAGGGTTAGGACGTTCTCCCCATGGCATTAACATGCTTAAACGCTGCATTAAAGAAGCAGAGTATATTGATGAACGCCAGATTGCCCGGGAACCTACCGGGCCGGACTGTGGAATTTTAAAGGTTGAGCCTACCGATAATGCTAAAGCCATGTTCATGACTGCATCAACGCCTAAGACTCTAAAAATAGCATCTTTTAAAGATTTCACTGAGCCTGCCTGGCCAAAAAATGCGGAGTTTGCATAACTGACTATTTGCGCAACAAGAACAGGATCCTTTTCGATCACATTGACAATTTGTTCGACTTTCACATCCTTTAAAGCCCTCAAATTTAAAATTTGCGCGGCTGTTTCAGGCATGGGAGGCAATGAGTGCAGTGCTTTAACGCGTTCTTTAAAGCTCAATGTTTCTTTAACATCCATATTGATTATGACCTCTTCCGAAAAAGATATTCCTATTAGTTCATCATTAGTCAGCTTTTGTAATTGCTTTATATCAATCGCATAAGCCTGCTCGGCACTATCATCGACTACATAGAGTTCATCCTGGTACTCCAGGGCTTCATCAATAAAAACATGTATATTGTTTTTCAAATTGAGTGACATCCCTGTTAATAAATTTGCATTTAATTCCTGGGCTTCTCTTTTTTCTACACGCGATAATTTTTTTCCTAATACTTTATTAAGAAGAGATAAATTAAAGCGGTGGGTGGCAGGATTAAGAGCAATAAAAATATCGCTGTTATCGGATAAAATTGCGCAATCAATCTGGGACTGTTTAGACATATCTGCAACAAAATTACCCGCAGAAGAAAAAAGATCTATACAACGAAAATCGACCTGATTCTGCTGAAAGATAGTCTTGAGTAGTTCACTCGGCATTAAACATAATCCAATTGTTTTTTTTATTTCCGGTTAAAAATTATATAGTTATATGTGAAAACCATCTGCAAACATTTGTTACACAGTTTTGTTTTATACTTAAATTAATAGGGTAATTAAGCGTAGTCAGTTTTTCTCATATAGCGAAGTTTCAGCTCACAAAATAAAAATTAAAGAAAACTCTCTACATATCCGTTTTCTTTGTTAACAACTGTCACATAGTCATATAAATGGGTAAATTTTTATGAAACAACAAATGTTAAATATAGAAACAAATGGTCGGGGGACTTATGAAATATCGAAAGCTATTCAGAAAGTCATCGATGAAAGTCATATTCAGTCAGGTTTATGTCATTTATTTTTGCAACATACCAGCGCCTCCCTGATCCTCTGCGAAAATGCAGATGCCAGCGTACGAACAGACCTGGAAAATTTTATGGCGCGTATCGCACCAGACGGGGACCCAGACTACCACCATGATATGGAAGGACCAGATGATATGCCGGCACATATTCGCACCATTTTGACGCAAAACAGTATGACAATCCCTGTCGCAAAGGGTCGTTGCCTGTTAGGAACCTGGCAAGGTATTTATTTATGGGAACATCGCAGCAGAGGACAGCAACGAAAAGTTGTTATTACCTTACAGGACTAAAGACAGCCCGGGCTGAGCCTTTAGAAAACAGGATACCTGTTCCTCCCAGGCCACAATATCCACCGGCGTTTTTAGCCAAATATTGCTGGTGATACTCTTCTGCGGGGTAAAATTCGGTTGCTTCAAGTATTTCACTGGTAATCGTATTCAAGCCTGCTGTGGTGAGGAGCTGTTGGTACTGTTGCTTCGATTTTAAAGCCTGATCTTTTTGTGCTTGTGAATAGGTATAGATCCCGGAACGGTATTGCGTGCCCCGATCATTGCCCTGCCGCATCCCCTGGGTCGGATTATGCGACTCCCAGAAGACTTGCAATAACTCGTCATAACGGACTATTGCGGGATCATAGAGTACGTACACCACTTCATTATGTCCGGTCATACCGCTACACACTTCCTGATAGGTCGGGTTAGGTGTGTAACCCGCGGAATAACCCGCCAAGGTAATGTATACCCCTTTCGTTTCCCAAAATTTGCGTTCGGCGCCCCAAAAGCAACCCAGTCCAAACATCGCCTGTTGCATGTTTTCTGGGTAAGGAGGCATGAGTGGATTTTGATTAACAAAATGTGTTGCCGGTAAGGCGATTGCTTCCGCTCTGCCCGGTAGTGCTCGCTCTTTATTTACCATTTCGGACATGATTATTGCCTTTGTAAGAGATTATTTCTTTAATATTCTATGGAGCATTCGCCAAAACAACCGCTCTCATTGGCCCGGGGTAGCCTTCGATTGTCTTCGTTGGATCATTGGCATCTAAAAAATTCTCTAATGAATCAAACGTCATCCAGTCTGTTGCGCGTTGCTCATCGGTTGTGGTTTTTGATACATCCACAACACGTACATTTTTAAAGCCACAGCGTTGTAACCACAATACCAAAGCATCACAACTCGGCAAAAACCAAACATTACGCATTTGCTGGTAACGATCCCTGGGCAGCAATACTGAATTAACACCACCTTCTATGACCAGCGTTTCTAATACGAGTTCCCCACCGGGTTTTAAGCATTCACGAAGCTCGGATAGGTGCTCCAGGGGTGAACGACGGTGATACAACACGCCCATCGAAAAGACCGTATCAAATGCTTTTAAGGAGGGCGGAATGTCTTCAA
This sequence comes from Gammaproteobacteria bacterium, assembly GCA_026197095.1. Taxonomy (GTDB): domain Bacteria; phylum Pseudomonadota; class Gammaproteobacteria; order UBA6429; family Thiohalophilaceae; genus JAGLTQ01. Next base: position 43,875 of record JAPHTF010000105.1, on the reverse strand, counting down.
TACCAAGCGGTAATAAATGCACCGGAATATCGCCAAGATATTTCTTAAGTGCATAAAACTGCATAATATATTTTTGCCCGGGATCAACACCAAGAACCAAATCTGCACCCTGGCCGTAACTTCTTAAGGCGTAATATCCATTACCACAACCAATATCTAAAACGTGCTTACCTTTTAACGGTGTTATATGCGGCTGCACCCGATCCCATTTCCAGTCTGAGTGCCACTCTGTATTAATATCTAAACCAAATATCGAAAATGGACCTTTACGCCACGGCATAAGCATTCGTAGATGTTGTTCAAGCTTGTCTCGAACATTTTGTTCCGCATCAGTTTCAGAGCCAATGCGAATTTCATGAGTTAAATCAATCGATGCGGCTTTAATAGCGGGCAGACTATCTAACATAGCAAGCCAGTTATCAAGATCACCATGGCGTGGAGAATTAAAGGCACGCTCTACACTTTGCTCAAGCGTGTTTAACCATTCTGCCGCTTCTGTATTTTTAAGTGCTTTATAGAGCTCACTATAATCAATCATCGTTAAACCGATTATTTAATAGCAATAAAAGAAGCAAAATTAAAACACTGGAACCAGGGTATAACCTGGGTAAACCCGGTTTCTTTTAAACGCTGTATATGTGTTTCTTTTGTCTCAGGAAGAAGCACATTTTCTAAAGCATTACGTTTTTGTGCGATTTCAAGGTCACTGTAACCATTTGATCTTTTAAAGGCATGATGAAGATCAATTTGAATATCATTTTCACGCGAATCAGAAAATGCGAGTTTTTCGGATAAAATTAAACATCCACCTTTATTCAAACCATCATATATTTTTGTAATAATTTTTTCACGATCAGATAAGGAAATAAACTGTAAAGTAAAATTCATGACTATTACAGAAGCATTCTGTATTTCAACATCCTGAACATCAGCACATAATGTTTGAACCGGCGTTTTACTATTATCGCGTTGTAATATTTTATCCAGCCGATCAATCATTGCTTCAGCGTTATCAACTGAAATAATTTCACAACCGTCCTCAATTAAGCGATGCCGCATGGATAAACTGGCAGCACCAAGAGAACAGCCTAAATCATACAACCGGGTATCAGGCCTGGCATAGCGCTGAGCAAGTGTACCTATCAGATTAATGATTGTGCTATATCCTGGCACAGAACGATTAATCATATCAGGAAAAACATCCACCACCTTTTCATCAAAAACAAAATCTACGATTTCTGAAAGTGGTGATGCAAAAATATTATCTTGTGATTTTTTGATGCCCATAACAAAGCCGCCCTTTTTTATCTGGCTATTTTATCAGATAGCAAAAGAAAAAAGGGCGGCTTAATTACAAATAAATATAACGGGGTTTTAAACTTTAAACTGCTGCATCATTTCCTGCAGGTGAGTTGCAAGCCCGTTTAAATTTTCACTTTCTTGTGATGCTTCACTCGCATTACTGACCGATTCATGAGAGGCCTGATTGATTTTATTCAGACTGACATCAATTTCATGGGCAACTTCTGTTTGTTGTGACGCCGCATTCGAAATATGTAAATTCATTTGATTAATGGTGTTCACCGCAGAGGTGATTTTTTGTAATGCCGCACCGGTTTGACTGGCGTGATCAACACTATTTTTTGCCTGAATATGGCTTTCTTCCATCACTTTTACCGCATCATTTGCCCCTGATTGTAAACGTTCAATCATTGCCTGAATTTCTTCTGTCGATTGTTGAGTCCGGCTGGCCAGGGTGCGCACTTCATCCGCGACAACGGCAAAACCACGCCCCTGTTCACCCGCACGCGCCGCTTCAATAGCTGCATTAAGTGCTAATAAATTGGTTTGTTCTGCAATGCCACGAATAACATCAAGTACTGACCCAATTTGTTCTGAATCTGACTGCAGTGTACGAATAACATTATTTGCACGCTCCACTTCAGCCGCAAGAGAATTAATGCTGCGTACTGTTTGATTCACAATTTCCATTCCAGAATTCACATCTGTATCTGCTGCCGATGCTGCTTCAGCAGCTGAACGAGCATTTGTCGCAACTTCTGATGCTGTTGCCGTCATTTCATTCATCGCGGTAGCGACCTGTTCAATTTGTGACTGCTGTTGCAGTGCACTATTACTACTTGAAGCTGAAATAGTATTCAGATGTGACGCCACACCAACAAGATTCGAGGAATCATTAATAACCTGGCTGATAATGTCCTGAAGTTTTTCAATAAAACTATTGAATATTCTTCCCAGGTCATCAATACCATCGTTACCTTTAACATTAATACGACGGCGCAAGTCACCATCCCCGGTAGACACGTCTTTAAATTTCACCGCTAAGTCTGCCAGGCGACGTCTAATCATATAAAGGAAAAGATAATAAACAATCACAACAACACCTGCTGAAGCAGCAAACATGAGCGCCACCACTTTGATTGCAACTTCTTCAAAGGTGCTATCAAGAATAGCGGAGACATCTTTCATGACAACAGGCTGATTATTTATTGCATGCTGACTGGCGACAGAAGTTAATTGCTGGTTCAGAGCATCTTTTACGGTGCCACTCTGGCTTAAAATCACAAGAGCACACATGGCAAAAATAACCGATAAAATAGTCCCCAGCGACAAAGCAAATTTTGTCGCTAATCGCAGTTTATTCATAAATTCAAACATTTCGAAGACCTTACATTATTGATATCTCACGAATATTATCGGTCAGATTTGAATTATCTAAAGGGAAAACACCTATTTACTTCGTTTTTCTATCTAATTTTATCTGTTATAGTCTCATGTTCTACAACCCTCTAATTCAATACAAAATCAAAGGTTTTTAACATGCAAATTAGCAAAAATAGCGTGGTTACGCTTAATTACACCCTAAAAAATGATCAAGGTGACACGCTTGATGAGTCTCAGGATGGCAGTTTTCTCTATTTGCATGGTGCTGGCGGTATTATTCCTGGACTTGAAAGCCAGTTAGAGGGCAAATCAGTGGGTGATAGTTTCAAGGCACACATTGAGCCTGAAGATGGCTACGGTGCACGTGATGACTCCATGGTTCAAGTGGTGCCAAAAGACATGTTTGAAGATGGCCATCCTGTTGAAGAAGGCATCCAGTTTCATGCTCAAAGCCCGGAAGGCGATATGCTAACGGTCACAGTAACAAAAGTTGATGGTGATGAAATCACGGTTGACGGCAACCATCCTTTAGCAGGCATTGCGCTTAATTTTGACATTAAAGTTGAGGATATTCGGGAAGCCTCAGCAGAAGAAATTGAACATGGTCATGTTCATGGGCCAGATGGTCATCACCATCATTAATTAATGTATTAACTAAAGAAAGGGAGCCGTGGCGCTAATACTGTTCAGTTAAGAAAATAAAATTTAAAAATGAGTTCCCTCCCCTTGAAGGGGAGGGTTAGGGTGGGCTGATTTAACTATCCCCTCTCCCTAACCCCCTCCCTGAGGGAGGGGGGAATTAAAAATAAACTGTTAACTGAATGGGCATTAGCACCACGACTCCCTTTTGAATCTACATAAAATACGTTTGTCCACCAATCCCGTTATCGGAGGCATATGCAACCAGATCGTCATAATCAACTGAACTCAAACCCAGGTATTCCAGCACAACATCTTCAATTTGTTGCCACTCAAGATCCTCATCATTATTACCAATCGCCTTAGGTAGGCCAGCAAGGTGCTCACCCATTTTCAGAATAGCCAGTAAATATTTTTCATCCGGATCCGTGCGGTCTTTTTCTGTGAAAATATCCACTGCGCTATGATGTTCAGCAATCACCTTGCATAAAAGTGGTGGCAGCTTCCATGAACGTGCCGCATAAAAGCTCACCACGGCATGGTTGCACATATAATGTTTGTTTTCACAATCCACAATACGATGTTCCTCAAGCAAATATGACTCTGCAATAACTTGAGGATAATCAGGAAAACGTTGCATTAATAATGGGATGCCTGCGTTATGAAACAAACCTAGCATATAGGCCATATCAGGGTGGTTATAACGCAAACGCTGGGCAATAAGTTCACAGGCCCGGGCAACATCAGTTGCCGAGTCCCAAAATCGTGTCATGGCCTTATATACATCATCAGCAATGTCATCCTGTTGTGACATCGAATCACGTAAGTACAAAGTATTCACAATATTTGCAATGGTGTTCATCCCTAACATCATCACGGCTTTTGAAATTGAGCCAATATCCCTGTTTCCATAAAAAGGGGAGTTGAGTGTTTTTAAAACCCCGCCGGCAAGCCCCGGATCCTTACTAATCATATCTGCCATTTCATTAAGATCAGGACTGGGCATTGCCATCTCCATCTGCAAATCGGCAATCACTTGTGGAGGTGAAGGGATCGTTATGCCTTTAAGAATAGCTTCAATATTTTCCTGTGTAATAAGCGCTTCGCTTGTCATGATAACCTTGCTTCATTTTTCTTCAGGTATTGATAAATAGTATTTCAGGTATCACTATCGGCCAATATGTTCGTGACTTAAGAAAAAATAAACTCAACAATCAACTCATGGAGCCAGTCTAAATTTTTAAAATACCTTATTTATTCAACTACTTCCGTAACACATATAAAGAGAAAAAGTAAAAATACGACTTAAATAAAGCAACATTTTCAACTAAGCCAATTTATTGAAACATCGCACTAACTCCTCTAGGATAGACATTTTACTAACATGATTAAATTAAACATATTATGACTATCAAATTAAACAAACGTGAAGCCAAATATTTTTATGTGGAAGAATCAGAGATTCATGGCAAAGGACTTTTTGCGAAAACTACCATTAAAGCAGGAACCTATCTCGGTGATTATGAAGGCCCTGAAACCACCGATAATGGTATGCATGTTTTATGGACTGAAGACGAGCAAGGTGAATGGATTGGTCGCGATGGCAAGAACGCACTACGTTATTTAAACCACAACATCAATCCTTGTGCTGAATTTGATGGTTATGAACTATATGCTGTCGCCAAAATTGAAGCCCATCAGGAGATCACAATTGATTATGGAGAAGAACCGTAAACATAACAATTTTTTTCATCCCCTCAGCATTAAAGCTAACGTATAATCCCCCTCCCGAAGATTAAATGCGCTGTCATTGATTATAAAAAACCCTGGCACCATTAAAAACAAAGATGAAGAGATACTTCTCTTCCTCGTTATAACTTAAAACTTTAACTTATTACGGCGATTACAAAGTCTCTTTTTCCATCCATGAATGAGCTAAACAAAAAACTCAAACCTTTAATTGAACAATGTATGTTGTTTGATCGCTTTCGCTTCAATAAAAAACTTGACGCTTTATCCCGCGCACAGGAAAAAGATTCAACACACAAAATAGACGACTTAAAAACACAAATCACACAATCCATGCAACTGGCTAATACACGCCACGCCACTAAACCGATACCTGACTTCCCCGCAAATTTGCCTGTTAATGAAAGACAAGATGAAATTTGCAAAGCAATAGAAGAAAACCAGGTAATTATTCTTTGTGGTGAAACGGGCTCAGGTAAAACAACACAATTACCCAAACTTTGTTTAAAAACCGGGCGTGGCACTTATGGCATGATTGGTCACACTCAACCGCGCCGTATTGCCGCACGCAGTGTGGCCAGCCGAATAGCGGAAGAATTAAAAACTGAAGTTGGGCAAAGTGTTGGTTACAAAATTCGCTTTGCAGATAAATTAAATAAACAAAGCCATATCAAAGTCATGACAGACGGTATTTTACTCGCTGAAATACAAAACGATCCTTTTCTACAACAATATGACACGCTGATTATTGATGAAGCACATGAACGCAGTCTCAATATTGACTTTATCCTGGGTTATTTAAAACAGCTTTTACCTAAACGTCCTGGTTTAAAAATCATCATCACCTCAGCAACGATTGATCCTGAACGATTTGCCAAACATTTTAATAATGCACCTGTTATTGAAGTGTCAGGGCGAACCTACCCGGTAGAAGTTCGCTATCGACCTTTAAACAGTGATAATGAGCAAAGCGATAAAAGCGAAACACAAAAGGATCAACAACAGGCTATCCTTAATGCAGTTGATGAATTAAGTCATGAAGGACAAGGTGATGTGCTTGTTTTCCTCAGTGGTGAACGCGAAATTCGTGATACCGCAGAAGCATTACGCAAACATCATCCCGATAAAACTGAAATCATTCCACTGTTCTCCCGTTTAAGTAATGCGGAACAACAAAAAGTCTTTAAATCGCATAGCCATCGCAGAATTATTTTAGCGACGAATGTGGCCGAAACATCCTTAACGATTCCAGGCATTCAATATGTAATTGACACGGGCTATGCCCGCATTAGTCGGTATAGTTACCGTACTAAAGTACAACGCCTGCCTATAGAAAAAATTTCACAAGCCAGTGCAAACCAACGTAAAGGACGTTGCGGTCGTACCAGTGACGGGATATGTATTCGTTTATATGCAGAAGAAGACTTTGAAAGTCGCCCGGTCTTTACCGATGCTGAAATACTGCGCACTAATTTAGCCAATGTTATCTTGCAAATGCACAATATTCGCCTTGGTAATATCGAGAAATTTCCTTTTATTGATAAACCCGATTCACGTTTAATCAAAGATGGTTATCAGTTGCTTGAAGAATTACAGGCGATGAATAAACGATCCATCACACAAACCGGGAAACTCTTATCTCGTTTCCCGATTGATCCCCGTTATGCACGCATGATCATCGCAGCAAATGAACTCTCCTGTTTAAACGAGGTGCTCATTATTATTAGTGCGCTGAGTATTGCTGACCCGCGAGAACGACCTTTAGATAAACAACAGCAAGCTGATCAGGCACACGCACAATTTAAAGATGAAAAATCTGACTTTATTGCATTCTTAAACCTGTGGAATTTTTACCAGGAACAGCGACATCACCTGTCACAAAATAAATTGCGTAAACTCTGCAAGGAAAATTTTCTCTCTTATACCCGCATGCTTGAGTGGCGTGATATTCATAGTCAACTACTGAACCAGTGTAATGAAGTTAAGTATAAAATGAATACCACCGTTGCGGGCTATGATGCCATTCATCAGGCAATTTTAAGTGGTTTATTAAGCCATACGGGCTTAAAGAACGAGGAAGGTGAATATCAAGGCGCACGTAATACTAACTTTGCCATATTCCCCGGTTCCAATTTAAGGCGCAAGCGTCCCTTATGGATTATGGCAGCAGAAATGCTTGAGACACAGCGTCACTATGCTTTAACCGTCGCACAAATAGATCCGGCATGGCTGGAAAGACAGGCGATACACCTGATTAAAAAATCTTACTCAGAAGCACACTGGGAAAAGCGGCCGCAACAAATCGCTGCTTTTGAAAAGTCGAGTTTATATGGCTTAGTGATTAACCCGCGAAAAAAAATAAACTATGGACCGATTGATCCCACACTCTCTCGTGAACTTTATATTCGCGGTGCATTTGTTGATAAAGAATATTCGGGACATGCGGCATTCTTTAAGCACAATCAGAAATTATTTAATGACATTGAAAAACTGGAGCACCAGTCACGTCGCCAGGATGTTCTGGTTGATGATGAAATTGTTTTTCAATTTTATGATGAACGTATTCCAGCAGGAATATATAACAGTAAAAAATTTGATAGCTGGCGCAAGCAGGCAGAAAAGGATAATGCTGAAATATTATATCTCAGTCGTGATTACCTTATGCAACACAGTGCCGGCGACATAACAGAAGAACAATATCCGAAGCAACTTATTGTTAATAATACTGCACTGCCCTTGTCGTATCATTTTGAACCGGGTACGCCAGAAGATGGCGTAACGTTAACAGTGCCTATAACATTGTTAAACACACTTCACCCAACCCAGTTTGAGTGGTTAATTCCGGCCTTATTGCCTGAAAAAATTACCCATCTCATTAAAACTTTGCCCAAGGCATTACGTAAAAACTTTGTGCCAGTGCCGCAATATGCTGATGCCTGTATTGATGCCATAAGCGATAAATCACTACCTTTACTCCAGACTATAAGCCTACAGCTCACTCGAATGTCTGGCATAAGTATTCCCGATGATGCATGGCAGATAGATAGCCTTGATCCACATTTTTCTATGCGCTTTGATGTACGCGATCAAAATAATAAAAGTATTGCACAGGGACGAGATTTAACCTTATTGCAACAGTCACTGAGCCAGGAAGTTTCTGAACAATTCAGTCATGCCATCGAGTGGGATATTGAACAAAGCGGTCTGCAAGAATGGTCTTTCGATAAGTTGCCTGAAGTAATAAATAAAACGATTAATCAACTTAGTATCAAAGGCTATCCTGCATTACAAGATGACGATGACAGTGTTTCTATTGTCGTGGTTGATACACAAGAGCAAGCAAATGCAATTCATCATGATGGTTTAAAACGTTTATATTATTTAGCGCTGAAGCAACAAATAAAATACCTGAATAAAAACCTGCCTGACATACAAAAAATTTGCATGAATTATACTTCGATCGGTACTTGCAATGAGCTAAAGCTGGCAATTGTTGATGCCAGTATCGAAAAAAGTTTTTTTACTTTAAATGGCATTGTTCGAGACTCGGCTTCATTTAAAGAAAACTTAGAGAAAGGCAGCAATGAGCTGGTTAATAATGCAAATGAGATTTGTGAAATTTTATCTCGTGTCTTTGCAAGTTATAAAAAAATTCGTCAGCAATTAAAGAAAAACTCAAAACCTAACTGGCTGCTGAGTATAAATGACATTCAGTCTCAGCTTGAGCATTTAATTTACGAAGACTTTCTTTATTTTACGCCAATTGAATACCTTACACGTTACCCACGTTACTTGCAGGCAATTCAACAGCGACTGGATAAATTACAGCAAGCTGCCGATCGTGACCGGCAATATACCGATAAACTCGCTCCATACTGGGCGCATTTTGTTGAACTCAATGATGAGTATTATGACCATCCAGTTTTTTCTCTGTACCGCTGGATGTTAGAAGAGTACCGGGTTTCACTCTTTGCCCAGGGTTTAAAAACTCAAATGCCTGTGTCAGAGAAACGTGTTGAAAAACAATGGCAGGAAATTAAAAAAATCATTAAATGAGCCGGAACTAATAGATAGCCACCAGAACAAAACCGCTTATAGTAATAATATTTGTTTACAGATGATTGATGATACTTAACACACTATTTTACTTTGCAGGTTCTTCCAGCGTAACACGATTTTTGCCGCGTTTTTTTGATTCATATAAAGCATTATCCGCGCGCTCAAATATGGAATCCGGTGTATCACAATCAATTCTGAATTGTGCGACGCCAAAGCTACAGGTCAACTTATGACCTGAAGGCATCGATGCCTCAGCGATAATCTTACAAATCCGCTTTGCATTATCAGCCGCTTCAGATAAGTCAGTACGTGGTGTAAGTATCACAAACTCTTCTCCACCGTGGCGGGCAAAAACATCATATAATCGCTTTGTCTCTGACACTAACTCACATACACGAACAAGTGTTTGGTCACCAATCTGGTGACCATACTCATCATTAATTTCTTTAAAATCATCAATATCAAACAGTATTAATGAAAAATCAGAATCCTCATGAGTCCAGTCATGCAATATTCTTTTATAGTAACCATGATTAAATGTCTGGGTGAGTGGATCCCGTATGGCATACCATTTTAATTTATGGTTTAAAACGATAACACGAGCCACTAATAACCCAAAAAATAAGCCAATTATGCCGGGGGCGACTAAATAAACTGGTTCAAAAGTTGTTATCTTAAGGGTGACTTTTATTTGAAAATAGCCGACTCCACATGTCAACGCAAGTGATACAACTGTTGATATGAGGTAGATATGAAAGCTTCGTATTACTGTCTTCAGCATCTTATACAACTTTAAAAAATGTGTTAATAAACAGTCTAGCCCAAATCAATAGATTATAAAGATTAAATCTATGAATCTAATGAATTTTCAACCATTGCAGAATGACATGCTTTATATTCAATATCTGGCCATATGCCTGATTTACAACATAATTCACTTTTGACACAGCACGTGTATATAGCGAGCTAATGAGCAATAGGGTTCAAGACGGGAAAAGCGTTTTTCTAACTCAAACAGTTCATCTTCGCTAATTTGTTTACGTCGCTCACGACTAATTCCATCATAAAAGACGCGAACACCACTCCTACTTATCGTGTTTAATCCCAGATCATCAAGCCACGAATAAACCTCATCTGGATTTTGAGGGTTGGTTGGCGTTAAAGTCTTACCTTCTCCCGATAATGAATTGTTCAAAATATTATCAAAATTACCATTCACTAAATTCTGATAAATTAAACCTGTCCGACTATAGAACATCAGCGACAAGTAACCACCAGGTTTTATATAGTTTAATACCTGTTTTAAGGTTTCTTCAGGATCAGCCAACCATTCCAACACCGCGTGAAAAAGCACAACATCATACTGGCTATTGATATGCTGTGATAAATTTTGCACCGAGCTATGAATAAAACGAACATCATTATTTAGATTTTGCTCTTTAAAAAGCTCTTCTGCATCTTGTAACATCTTGCTCGATAAATCACATAAGGTAAGCCGATGGTTTCTTTCTGCCAGCTGTAAAGCAAAGTTTCCTTGTCCGGCACCGGCATCAAGAATAGATAACCCACCCTTTTCAATTTCAGGGATCTGCTCAATAAAATCACGCCATAGGATCTTAAGTCTAATCTGGCCTTTAGCTGTGTTATAAATATTTTTTCGAAAACGAGAGGACAAGTTATCGAAATTCTGATCTTGATTAATAGTCATATCATGTAATGCGAGTTGTTAAAAATAAATACGTAGTATACGGTTAATTTTTTTATATATAATAAAAAAATGACGATAAATACAAAAATTAAACACCACCAGGCACAACTAAAGAAATGTACCCAATGCCCCGATATGTTTGGCCCCCCTGTTACAGGTAATCCTATTGCTTCTCCTATTATGCTAATTGGTCAGGCACCTGGCGATAAAGAAATAATCATTCCCAAGCCGTTTGCCTGGACAGCAGGTAAAACATTGTTTAAATGGTTTAAGCAGCTGGGTGTAGATGAAAATGATTTTCGTAATTTAGTTTATATTGCTGCAGTGTGTCGTTGTTTTCCTGGCAAAAAACCACGCGGTGGTGACCGGGTACCAAACCTTACTGAAATAAAAACCTGCTCTCACTGGTTAAATGCTGAAATAGATTTACTGCAACCAAAACTGGTTATTCCGGTTGGTAAGCTGGCTATAAGCCAGTACCTCAGTGTAAAAAAACTCACCGACGTGATCGGACAAATACACCAGGTTGAACTCAACGGCATCCAGGTTGATATGATCCCTTTACCTCATCCTTCCGGTGCGTCAACATGGCATATTACTGAACCTGGTAAATCGTTATTACAGAATGCTTTACAGCTGATAAGCAATCATCCAGTATGGAAAAAACAAACAGAATAATATCAAACGCTTTATTTTAAATATTTGGGATGAAAAATGAAAATATTTCTCACACTCGCTTTTTCAATTATCTTAACTGCCTGCGCAAACAGCAACAAGCAAAAAACTCCTGTCATTTATCAAAATTATAATAAAGCTGTAGCTGCAATTGAGCAGGAGAATTATGAACAGGGATACCGTTTGTTTGAGCAATATTATATGTTTGATGACTTAATTAAAAATCCCACAACTCAAATGCTGGAAGTGAAATCCAGAATCGCCGATGTGATAAACGGTAACCCACTTATTGCAAATGCAGGTTTAAATACATTTACTGAAAAATCATTTTACAAAACTCTACAACATAAAAAAGGTAACAAGCAAAGAGTCATATCAATAGAGTTATTAAGATTACGAACGTTTAAAAAGTTAGTACCAGAAAAATATCCGCAAGCAGAAAAGAACTTCACCCATTTTTTTGGCAAATCTCCTGAAGATGCCGCGTTAGAAATAAGCAGGACGGCAAAAGCGCAACGCGATAAAAAAGGGATCACGGTAAAACGAAAACGTAATTTCACAAACATGACAGCCAGTGGAAGCCTGGAAGTTACCCGGCCAATTTCATGTGTAGAAATAAACACATTAACAAATAAACATACCCCTGCAGATATTTTCACTGGGATTTCTGATTGTATAAAAAAAGATGATGTGCAACGGGCAACACGCCTTTATGCGCTCGCCTTAGCCTACGGCCGCTACGATCAATTACGTATGGTTGATAAATCTGCCCGGGCCGCCATCGGAGCATTGCAATATAACCATATAATAACAAGCAAGGAATTCAGGCAGCGGTTAAAAGAAGAAATAAAAAATCATAGTGTTGCAAATAAAAACAGCGAAAAATTTATTTCACTATGTCGTGATATAAAAAAATTAGGCAAACCAGCTTACCATCCACGCTACATGATCAAGCATGGCATGTCTGTCTTTACCGGTTCGGCATCAGGTATTATTGAAGATTTTAACGAGGAAGAAAACTGGAATAAAATTTATACTAACTACCTTAAATGTTCTTAGACATTATTTTTTTAGGGCCTGTTGACCTTTCATCTATTGTTTGATTTCGGCTAATTTTTGCCCTGGCTGCGTTATTTTCTACTATCAATTGAGTGTATTGATACGTAAAAAAAATGCCTTGTCATGACTAAAATTATCTCGAAATCATCCAAATATCTGAAAGGTCAACAGGCCCTAGTTAAGGTTTAATTCATCTGCAGGTTTCATCAAGTGACAGGCAATTCCAAGTTTTTCTACTTCAGCTTTAAACATTTTATCATCTGCAGGATTGGCATTTTTACGCCATAAAAAGTCGCAGTTATAGTGGCACGGAATAACGGCCTTTGGCTCGATAAGTTTAACTGCTTCAAGTGCTTCTTTTTCATCCATGGTGTTATGTGCAGCGGCTCCACCAATAGGTAACATCAGCACATCGGGTTTTAACCCTTTCCATTCTTGCTTGAGTAGCGTATCACCAAGGTTAACAATTGTTCTGTCTCCTAGCTTTATTTTAAATCCGATTGAACCCCGGGCAAAATCAATATTTTCTTTCACCAGGGTTATCAAGCCAAATAATATATTAATCGTGCCGCGACTATAAGCGGGGATATTTTCTTTACTTTCAAATACCTTAAGCGGACCTAAAAAAATCTTTTTACCCGCCTGGTTGTCCTTTATAACCTCATTCGTCATTTGAATTAAGCCACCAAGCAGATCAACGGGTAAAGTCCCGTGCTCTGTTATTAACCCTTCTACCGTAATATTTTCCTGTTCTACTCTACTGTCCACTTTTATTGAAAAGACATTATTAACATTTTCAGATTGAAAATCATCTATCAACGCTTCAGCACAAAATACTTTTGCATTTGATTCTTTTGCCATCTTCACAGCATAAGCAAAATGGTCGGGATCAGCATGAGTGGTTAATATATGGCTAACCTGTTGCCACTCCTTGCGAGGCACCAGGCTATCAAGATTTAAAATCCATAAATCTTTACCGGGATCAATGACTAACTTGAGTCCCGCATGCTCAATCACAAATGCGTTATAACCATAATATTTTATTTTCATACCAGGTTGCCTTTAAAAAGTAACGCCATGCAGCACTGTTAGTTTGAGTCAATTAATTGTAATTTTTCGGTCCGGCTTAACTTTTTAATGACCATCTCGCGTTTTGTTGCTTCACTGCGATTTTTTTGTGCTTCATTATAAACACAGCTAACCGGACGACGAGCACGGGTGTATTTCGCAGCCTCGCTCCCGGTATTATGTTGTTCTAATCGTTTTTCCAGGTTATTGGTAATACCCGTATAGAGCGTTTTATCACTGCATTCCAAGATATAAACAACCCAGTTTTCTTTATTTTTTTTATCTGTCACTGGCCTGGAAACCGAGATTTAAGTTCGCAAAGCCCTTAACTAAACGACTGATACGCGAGGCTAATTCTTCATCACTGTATTTTTTTGCTGGATGTGCACCCCACACCGGTGCTGGCCAGGCAATATCTGTTTTATAACGCACGATATGATGAATATGTAATTGTGATACAACATTTCCTAATGCCGCTACATTCATTTTATCTGCATGAAATTCATTCTTTAAATATTCTAATAGTGTATTCGACTCAAGATTAAGTTGTGTTTGATCCTCATCTGATAAATCAAAAATTTCTATCATATCTTCACGATCAGGCACTAAAACACACCAGGGGTAATTCGCATCTCGCATTAATAACACATGACAGAGTGTAAACTTGCCAATAACTACGCAATCATTTAATAAGCGGGGATCAAATTTCATTTTAAGAGATTCCAGTTCGGATTAATGATCAATTTCTTGAACCAATACCCACGGAGCAATTACCACCGTCCATAAACTTGCCGAAGACTCATGCCATTTTTTAGCATCGTCAACTTCTGCACCGCTGACTTTCCCTTCATCAATCCATTTTTTAAGCGTGTCTTTGTCATCTCTACTCATCACTATCGCTACATCAAGAATATCAGTACCGAGTGCGACTTTAAAAATAACACCACGCGCAAAATGTTTTTCAAGATCAACCCAGGGTAACTTGCTGGTTTCAGCATGTAAGTGTGCACGTAATTCATCATCGGACTGGAGTGATACATCATTAGCCATAACTATTCCTATCTATTTATCTTGTTTCTGACTACTTTGTTCTTAATTATTATACTTTTATTTATTTTGCTTTTAATTACTTCACGGTAATCCAGTTAATTAAATGTTCAGGTAATTGTTCATAGTGAATGTGTTCTTCTGATACGACTTTACCTAACACCGAAATATTGGCTTCAATAACACTCTCTTGCGTGCCTGATATTAATGGATGCCATTTTGGTAAAGGTTGATTATGTTGTAATAAGCGATAAGCGCAGGTTGAAGGCATAACTTCAAGTGCTTCTTTATTATCAACGCTCAATATCATGCAGTCAGGCATACTTGCTTTACGGTTTTCATAATCAGAGCAGTTACACTTTTCCAGATCCAGTAACTTGCAACTCACATTGGTAAAATAAATTTCACCAGTATCTTCATCTTCGAGTTTATTTAAACAACAACGACCGCAGCCATCGCACAAAGATTCCCATTCTTCCTGTGTCATTTCTGCTAATGATTTTTCTTCCCAAAATTTATTTGCCATTTAACTTAAACCTTTTCAGCAAGAGTAGCGCAATTAATACAAAGAGAAGCGGCGGGATCAACTTCAAGTCGTGCAGTTGAAATTAACTCATCACAACTTGAGCAATAACCATAATCGCCCGATTCAATTCTTGAAAGTGCTGCAGTGATATTTCTAAGCCCTTCTTCATGCCGGTGTTTTGTTTCCTGAGTCATCGCCTGTCCTTGTAATGCATCCATGCGCGAAAGCCGTCCAACTTTACTTTGGTCTAATTCAACTGTTTTAGAAGACTCACCTTCTGCAGCAACTGCAGTTGTTAATATCTCACGCTGTTTAAGCAACGCTTCACGAAATATCTCAATTTGTTCTGTTGTTAATTTATTCATATTTTGGAGTTTTATTTTTTAATAATCTAGCCGTTATACAACGGCTCTTAAACAGCGAATACTAAACAGCTAAGCCTAGACATCAAGCCATTCAACTAAATAATAAATATACTGTCCTTCCGATGATTTTGATGGGCCTAATACACGGGCAGGAAATTGCTTTTGATCAGGAGCAGATTTTTTAAGCGCTTCTTCTTTCGAGTTAACAATTTCAACACAGCCTTTAGGGAAACGATTACGACTGCGCTTAGGCACATAAACTACAGCAAACTGCTCTTCAGATACTTTAGTATAGGGATCAGGAGGAACATAACCACGCATCGTATTACTTCTCATCCTTATTTTTTACAAATAATAACTTACCGCCGCAATCTCTGCACAGATAGTGCCCCGTTCCACGAAGGATTTTATTGTGTCGCCGACTGGTTAATTCGTAATTCTGACAGCCGCAATGGTAAAGGTGCTTCTGAAAATTTCGCACTGGCAGTCCACTTAAGTCATAACTAGCGGTACGGCTTGGAGCGACACCAAATATCTGCATTACTGATTTCCACTCAATTCCATGTGGCCTGATTTTTCTTAAACCATACAAAACATCGGTGACATAATGCGCGACTTCATGAGGAATGGTTTCGCTGAAATTATCATCATAATATTTTGAAAAAATATAAGGGTTATAGCGAATAACACGTTGACCGGCTTTAACCCGGTACATCCCCGCGGCTTTTCCGCTTAAATCAAATAACACCGGAATTTCATTAAATGAACGATTAAAATAATCCCCGGCGCTCTTAATTAAATGGTTTGTTTCTCTAATCACCTGCTCCTGAAGAGCTACGGATATCGGCTGGATTGATAAATTCTGTTCAGACATGGTGCCTAGTTTACACCATGCCTGTTGGTGGGAGAACGGCCTAAGCCGCTATAAATAATTTTGAGTATTTAATCAATAATGGCACCGTGCTTAGGCCATTCATCAGAAATAATAGTTTCTTTGTAGGCATGCCATGTTGCATGTCCGACTAATGGCATTAACACGATAAAACCAAGAAATAACGTGGCAAAGCCGATGGCAACAATAAGAGCGATGATACATGCCCATATAAGCGATACACGGCGATTACGTAACACGGCATTAATACTGGTAATAACGGCGGTTACCACATCCACTTTTCTGTCCATAATCATTGGCAATGAAAAGGCGCTAAAACAGAAAATTATGGCGGAAAAAACTACGCCTTCAAGTGTACCAACGGTAAAAAAAGGAATAAATTGAGTCCACACCGCGTTTGATGTTTCGGGATACAAAATATGCGTCATAGTCGCAGCACGTGCCCAGATCAACAAAATAACAGATAAAATGACTGCAAAAATAAGCTCATTTCCCAGGTGCCGTTTGCCCTCTCGCATACAATAACCCAGCCGGGGCGTCATCCCGGCCTGAATCTGGCAACTTATTGAATACAAACCAAGCGCCAGAATCGGACCAAGAAACAAAAAACCTGAGAGTAAACTTACCAACAGCCCAATTCCACCGTATAGCCAGACCATGAAGCTAACAATACAGCACAATATAACAATAGCCGATCCGTAACTTAAACTTTGCCAGGGCGCCTTTTTAATATCAGCCCAACCGAGTTTTAACCAGTTGAGTGGTGCACTCATTTTAAGTTTTCTGCACGGTGCTACAAAAGGTAATTCTTTAACATTGATCTTTTCATCAACTGTCGACATACCGTTCTCCACCTTTTAAATATATCTAAATCTAATATAAGAAAAGTCTTTATTAGAGTTTTCATTATTATTTTTAATTTTTATTATTTTATTAATTTAGTTACAACAGTACTTCCAGAACTAAAATACGCCTGTAAAAATATTTATTCAAGTGGATGTTGCGACGAGTAGTAATAAGAGCGGTAATAAGAGCGGTAATAAGTGTGGCAAATTGCACACAAAGCTAAAGGGATTGAGTAAAATGAGATAACGCATTCATGTAAGGTGAAATGCTTTTCATAAAGCCATCATTATGCCCACCTTCTATTTTTAAGAATGTCTTATCTGCTAACACAGCACTATATAATTTTTCTCCAAGAACAAAAGGGATAACTTCATCATCAGAGCTATGAATGATTAATATAGGTGCAGTAATCTTGTTAATTTTACTAAAGGAATCAAATGAATAACGTAAATAGATAAATTTTGATATCAGGGGAAAGAGTCTATTCACCATATCCTGGACCGAGCTAAACGTTGACTCCAGAATAACTGCCCCCGCCTTTACCCTTGAAGCTAAATCAACCGCTACCGCACCACCTAAAGAACGTCCAAAAACAATTATATTTTTAGGCCTTACTTTTTTATTTGTAATCAAATAGTGCCATGCGGCATTGGCTGACTGGTATAAACCTTTCTCAGACGGTTTGCCACTGCTCTTTCCATAACCGGGGTAATCAATGATCAGTACGTTTAATTTTAATTGATGAAAAATATAAAGTGAGTCACCCCGGTGAGAGATATTACCGCCATTACCATGAAAAAATAGCACTGTTTTCTCTGCTTGTGGGTAAGGTAAATACCAGCCTGAAATTTTAGTTTTATTTTCCAGCTCAAATTCAACCGACTCATAAGACATACCCCAATCTGTTGGAGTCGCATCCAGGGTCGTTGCTGGATAAAAAAGCATAGCTGACTGATTCAGATATAAATAAGCATTAAGAACAAGCAGAAATAGAGCAATAGCAATAAAAGTTGAGAACAATACCTTGCGTAAGATATTGATCATACTTTACTTTGTTTAGATAAGAATTTGTTAATAATGTGTGCCGCCGCAATAAAGCCAAATGTCCCGGTAACAAAGGAAGCCGCGCCGTAACCAAAGCGACAGTCTAACGATACGCCATGAATACCGGGTTTTTGATGGCTAACGCTACCATCTTCTTTTGGATAAAGTTGTTGCTGGCTTGAAAAAACACAATCGATTCCAAAACTTCGTTTTGAGTTTTTGCTAAAATTATATTGCTCACGTAAAGTTGAACGAACTTTAGCGGCTAAGGCATCGTTATAGGTTTTTGATAAATCGACAACTTTAATCACTGAAGGATCAGTTAAACCGCCTGCGCCACCTGTTGTAATCACCGGGATTTTATTTCGCTTACAGTGGTAAATTAATCCCGCCTTGAATTTGATGCTATCAATCGCATCCACCACATAATCATAATCTTGAGAAATATAAGCAAACATATTATCCAGGGTAATAAAGTCATCAATAATATTCACTTCACAAGCAGGATTAATTTCTTTTACCCGTTGCTGCATGACAGTGCATTTTTTCTGTTCAATCGTACCGGATAACGTATGAATTTGTCGGTTGATATTTGACTCAGCAATTGTATCGTAATCAATCATGGTAATTTTACCCACGGCAGATCTTGCAAGTGCTTCAACCACCCATGAACCCACACCACCAATACCTACGACACAAACATGCATCTTGCGAATTAAAGCATAAGCTTCGGTTCCATAAAGTCGGGCAATACCCGCAAAAGCATCTTCCTGATTATCTTGAATGTTGTCTGTCATAGTCTGAAAAATCTATTATTTCATGTGCATTGAGTGTCGTTTGTTTTGCTATTGTACTAATATCTTCATTACGAATTTTTGCTAAAGCAGTTAACGCATCTACAATATACTCAGGGCTATTACGTTCACCGCGGTGCGATTCTACCACCATATCAGGCGCATCTGTTTCTAAAACTATTGATTCTAATGGTAATGCTTTTGCCAGTTGATGTATTTTCGTTGAGTTTTCATACGTTAAAGTGCCGCCAAAGCCCAGTTTAAATCCAAGCTCAATATACCGGTTTGCCTGTTGCAGGTTGCCATTGAAGGCATGACTAAAACCGCCTTTCACTTTTATTTCTTTCAATAACTGTAAAACCTGATCATGCGCTTTACGTACGTGCAAAATCACAGGAAGTTCATATTTTTTTGCCAGTTGTAACTGTGCTGCAAAATATTTTATTTGTTGTTCTTTATCTAATTCCTTTATATAAAAATCCAGCCCAATCTCACCAATGGCAACAGGGCAAGAGCTTTTTACTAATGCTTCTAACTGAGCCAGGTCATCATCATGGTGCTGCCGGATAAAAACAGGATGAAGTCCTAATGCAGGATAAAGTCCTTTTTCGTTTTCACATAAGTTAATAACCTTATGCCAGGTTTTTGCTTCAATTGCCGGGATGATAATTTTCGAAATAGCCAGGGCGCGACAACGCTTAAGTACACTGTCACGATCAGAATCAAAATCAGCTACATCCAGATGACAATGGGTATCTATAATATTCATGGGGAGAGTTTAGCGGCTACGAAATGAATTAACCACCACAACAAATTATATGACTACTTTTATTTTGAATATTGGTTATGGTGGCTGAATCGCAATAATCTACACTTTTTTATCTGGCCCATGCAAACAGGTCCATACTTTAATAACGGCTGCAAACAAGCTTGCATGAGCACGGCTTATCTTTACATATTATTTAAGTAAGATTTTGCTTCTTCCCCCGGATTGGGTAAACCAGCAACACGCCACGCATTAAGACACGTCGCAAATAAATCATGCACCCATAAATCATTTTTGTGATGCGTATGACATACATTAATCATTGCCGGTGCAACACCAAATTCAAAATAATATTCACGTAAAGTATTAATCACCAGCCAGTGATCCGGGCTCAGCTCTTTAATACCAAGCAGATGAGCTATTTCTATTGCCATCGACTCATTCCACTGCTCTGGATAAAGTATTAAACCATCTTCATCCAATAATGGAAATGCGGGGGATTGAATTAAAGCTTCCATTTGTATCACCTCCTGTATTAACTCTAATAAGTTAAATGTGTTATCTAACTAAGTATATTAGTCATTTTCATGATATGTCGTTATTCAACAAAGCATAAGATTCCAATTCTATGACTGTATGACTCCTCATCAAATAAACTTGTGTTCTATTTTCAACTCTGGCTCATGTGTAAATTTATTACGATAAAATTTGGTCAGCTCTAGAAAACACGGCGTCAACCCTATATCCTGATACATAGGATCGCCAAATTCATCTTCAGCAATAACTTCTATACCCTGCTTATATGGAAAGCTTTCTTCTAGCTCATCAATCGCGGCAGTCAACAGATCAAGTAACAATTGCTCAAGGGTACGTCCGGGATAGATATCTTTTAATGCCATAAGATTTGCACTCAGCTCCAATGGCAGCTGAAGATTCAGGTTCATTACCGGTTTCTGAATTCGGCCAGTGCTGGCCCATTTTTCAGGTAACTCTTTAATATGCATATTCCCTCCCGAACTCAGAATATAAATGGACTTTTATTTAAATAAATCTGCGATGAATAAAAAACACATTTCTCGGTAAAATATTTATCCGGGTGTCTGCATTGTTATCGCGTTAGCTCACTGTCACGATAATGCGGATCAGTCCAACAACGCGGTAGTGCTTCACCGGACAAAAAAACAAGTTCAGACTTTTTAAATTTTTCCGGATCCTGTTGCTCTTCACCTTCCTGATAGCGTCCGAGTACTTCATCAAGATTCAGGTTCATTAAGTCTATGATGTTCATGACTTCAACCATATGATCATTTGATTTCTTTTTAATCAACATAATACTCACCTCCATTGCGTATTGTAAAAGCAAGATTGCCATGAATTGATTTAAGTATAGACCTAAAAATTCAACTGCATTTTATGTGGTTTAGAGATGAAACCATTTTAATAAAGCCGGTTTTTGCTATTGTGAAAACGCGTTATTTTATTTCCCCCTTCCGACTTCGAAAATTATTCATCCAAGCAATATTAATGAGGCTCTGGTATCTCCATTTTTGTGCTAATGAATCGTGTAAATATTTTTTTAATCCTCATTTCACAACACAATCGGTAGAGACATTATTTGTTTCATAAACTCATGATTCCATTATTAATTTTCACGAGTAAAAAATGATTGAAAGGCTTTTTATTTTATAACGGCTAAACCCTACTGTTTGTATCGTTGATTTTTCAGAGAAAATACCCCATAACTATAATACCTGAGCAATATAGTCAAGTTTTATACTGGAGGCTTAAACCGTGGGTTCAAAACATCAAAGCGTCGAAACACTGATTAAATCGGATTATAAATACGGTTTCGTAACGGATATTGACTCTGATACGTTGCCGCCGGGCTTAAGCGAATCAATTATCCAGCAGATTTCAGCAAAGAAAAACGAACCAGCCTGGATGCTAGAATGGCGATTAAAAGCATACCAACGCTGGCTAAGTATGGAAGATCCAGAGTGGGCGCATATTCAACATCCTGAAATTGATTTCCAGGCAATCTCTTATTATTCCGCACCCAGGCAAAAAAGTGCTACCGCTAAAAGTCTTGATGAGATCGATCCAGAGTTACTGGCTACCTATACTAAACTGGGCATTCCGCTGGAAGAACAAATGGTGCTGGCAGGGGTCGCAGTGGATGCGGTGTTCGACAGCGTTTCAGTAGCCACAACCTTTCGTAAAGAACTCGCTGCCGCAGGTGTTATCTTTTGTTCTATATCAGATGCCATTCAGGATTATCCTGAGCTGATACAAAAATATCTCGGCTCCGTTGTGCCCTACTCTGATAACTTTTTTGCTTGTCTTAACGCCGCTGTCTTTACCGATGGAACTTTTGTTTATATTCCCAAAGGCGTGCGTTGCCCGATGGAACTCTCAACTTATTTTCGCATAAATGAAGCCAACACCGGGCAATTCGAACGTACGCTTATTGTTGCCGATGAAGGTAGCTATGTCAGTTACCTTGAAGGCTGTACAGCACCTATGCGGGATGAAAATCAATTGCATGCCGCCGTGGTAGAGCTGGTCGCATTAAAAGATGCACGAATTAAATACTCCACAATCCAAAACTGGTATCCAGGCAATGAAGAAGGAAAAGGGGGGATTTATAACTTCGTAACCAAGCGCGGTGCCTGTCGGGGTGATCGCTCTCACATTTCATGGACCCAGGTTGAAACCGGCTCAGCCATTACCTGGAAATATCCAAGCTGTATCTTGCACGGGGATGATTCTGTTGGTGAATTTTATTCGGTAGCCGTTACACGAGGTAAACAACAAGCCGATACAGGAACAAAGATGTTACACCTGGGTCGCAACACCAAAAGTACTATTGTTTCCAAAGGTATCTCCGCAGGCCATGGCCAGAATACGTATCGTGGCCTGGTGCGTATGGCGCAACGGGCAGAAAATGCACGTAACCATTCTCAGTGTGATTCATTACTCATCGGTGATCAATGTGGCGCGCATACCTTTCCATATATAGAAGTTCGCAACCCCACTGCCAGGGTAGAACATGAGGCCACCACCTCAAAGATAAGTGAAGATCAATTATTTTATTGCAAGCAACGAGGCATCTCTGAAGAAGATGCGGTATCAATGATTGTTAATGGTTTTTGTAAAGAGGTATTTAAAGAGTTGCCAATGGAGTTTGCAGTTGAAGCACAAAAACTACTGGGCGTGACTCTTGAAGGGGCGGTTGGTTAACCCGGCAGAGTTCATGCAGATAAGGAGATTAAATATGCTTTCAATTAAAAATTTAAACGTTATGGTGGAGAACAAACTTATCCTGAAAGATTTTAATTTAAGCGTTGCCGCAGGAGAAGTTCATGCCATCATGGGACCAAATGGTTCAGGTAAAAGTACGCTTGCCCATGTTTTAGCAGGCAAAGAAGGATATGAAGTGATCTCAGGAGAGATTAATTACTGCGGAGAAAATTTACTCGCATTATCAACAGAGCAACGTGCACAAAAAGGAGTATTTCTTGCCATGCAATACCCGGTGGAGTTACCCGGGGTTAATAATATGATGTTTATACGAGAATCCTTAAATGCAATATCTCGTGCCCGCGGAGAAGAAGAATACGATGCTGTTCGCTTTATGAAACTCATCCGGGAAAAAGCCGCAGCAGTTGAACTCGATAATAAGTTGCTTAAGCGTAACGTCAACAGCGGATTCTCAGGGGGCGAAAAAAAACGTAACGAAATACTGCAAATGGCTATACTTCAGCCGCAATTATGTATTCTTGATGAAACAGACTCCGGTCTTGATATCGATGCCCTGCGAGTGGTTGCAAAAGGGGTCAACGATTTAAGAAATAAAGATCGCGCCATGATTGTCGTAACTCATTACCAACGCCTGCTTAATTATATAGAACCCGATTATGTACACGTTATGATCGATGGCCGCATTGCTGCTTCGGGTGATAAAAATCTCGCACTGGAGCTCGAAGAAAAAGGCTATAACTGGTTAATTGAAGAGACAGCAGCATGATTAACCATTTAAATGCAGCACAAAGTGAACAACAACGTCAGTGGTTTCAGACGTTAATTACCCACAGCGACAGTATCTCATTAGGACAACACTTACCCTGGGTTAAGCATTTGCAGAGCAAAGCAAGGCAAGAGCTGCAAAGTCTTCCTTTAGTTCAACGCAAACAGGAATTATGGCGGTATAGCCATGCTGAAAAACTATTTAAACAACCGTTTTACCCGCAAACAAATAATAGCGACAACTGTTACCAGGCTGGATTAGAAAGTGAAGCCACTCTTTCAACCGACAGTTTTAAACTGGTTTTTGTCAATGGCCGTTATAACGCCACCCTATCCAGCACCTTAGTGGTGAATAATGAGCTTGCTGAAGGTGTTATCGTTGGCAACTTACATGCCGTATTACAGAGCCATGCCAACCTGGTTATGCAATGTTTTAATCAAACGGCACGACAGGGTGAAGATGTGTTTAGTGCATTAAATACAGCATTAATGAGCGATGGTGTTTTTATTTATATTGATCAGCAGGTCACCTTGCCACAACCGATTGAAGTACTGTATCTCAGCGGCCCTGCTGAAAAAAGTTCATCAGGTCAGGACTCAGATAGTCATACACAAGAAAGTCGGAAAATGGCCAACTTAAGAAATGTCATTATTCTGCAAGCAGGCGCAAAGCTATCTCTGATAGAACGTTTTAGTGGTGAAAAGGACTTCCATTATTTTAATAACAACCTTACCAATGTTGTGCTTGAGCAAGGTGCAAGTATTAAGCACAGTATTTTACAGGATGAAAGCAATACAGCATTTCATCTGAATAGTTTGTTTTTATCGCTGTTTAAAGATAGCACTTACCAGGGACAGCATATTGCGCTGGGCTCATCCTGGTCACGCACTAATTACACAGCAAAATTTAAAGGTACTGGTGCAACATGTGAGTTAAAAGGTTTATATACGGTTGCCAACCAACAACTTAACGATGTTCATCTTGACATTAATCATGCTGTTCCCGGCTGCACCAGCAGTGAATTTTTTAAGGGCATTCTTTACGGAGAAGGCAAGGCGGTATTTGATGGCCACGTGCTTGTTGAAAAGCAATCACAATTCAGTGATGCCAGTATGAAAAATGACAACCTGATGCTCACTGAAAATGCTGAGGTAAATACAAAGCCACAACTTGAGATCTATGCTGATAATGTTAAATGCAGCCATGGTACAACAGTGGGTCAAATTGATGAGCAGCAACTTTTTTATTTACGTTCACGTGGAATTGAGGAATCCCGGGCAAAAAAACTATTATGCCTGGGTTACGCCAGTGAAATTATTGATGCCATAAATGAACCCCTGTTTCAAAAGCAGGTCAAATCAATATTAGACATAAGATTAAATGAAGGCTTATTAATATCTTCAAGTGAGAAGTCATCATGAACAAAGTTCGCCTCGCATTTTGGAAAAAAAATACTGTCACAGAAGAAGAGCTTGCGCCAAAACAAAATGAAAGCCAGATAAGTCAGTTAAATGAGAATATTGTTGCGGCATTACGCAATATTTATGATCCTGAGTTACCCGTCAATATATATGATCTTGGTCTAATTTATGACATCAATATTAATAGCCGTTGCGAAGTTATTATCCAGATGACACTGACTGCACCAGGTTGCCCTGTGGCAGGCAGCTTACCTGCTGAAGTTGAATCTACAGTAAAAGCAGTAGACGGTATTAGTAATGCTCATGTTGAACTTGTCTGGGATCCACCCTGGAGCCAGGACAATATGAGTGATGAGGCAAAACTGACATTAGGATTATTTTAAATATTCAGTTATAAGGTGGTGATTAAAATGTCGATAACCTTAACCAAAGCTGCCGCATCTCATGTGCGTGAGATGTTGCTACAACGTGGACACGGCATCGGGCTGCGATTAACCACGCGCAACGCAGGCTGCAGTGGTTATTCCTATGTGCTTGATTATGTCGATGCAGAAAATTCCACGGATCGGATATTTCTCTCTAATGGCATTAATATTTTTATTAATAAGCAAGAATCCCTGTTGCTTGATGGTACTGAAATTGACTATACCAGATGCGGTGATATCAATATGAATTTTGAATTTCATAACCCAAATGTAAAAGATGTTTGTGGCTGTGGTGAATCATTTAATATTTAACCATCTTTTATCTTTCAAAAAAAGGCAATGACGTGACAGAACTGGACGATATCCATGATGAATTTGAGTTGCTGGGCGACTGGGAACAACGCTACCAATACCTGGTAGAACTTGGCGAACAACTTCCACCTATGCCTGAAAAATACAAAACTGATAATAATAAAGTTAAAGGTTGTATGAGCCAGGTTTGGCTGCAGGCTTATAGAAATGAAGTCGATTCTGACTTAATACGCTTTTATGGTGATTGCGATACAACTATTATTAAAGGTGTTTTGGCAGTATTAATAAAACTTTTATCCGATAAGACTCTGATAGAAATTGAAAAGCTTGATGTGGCTGATTTTTTTATGCAATTAAATCTTGATGAAAACTTGTCGCCAAATCGACATGTTGGTGTCTATGCTATTGTTGAACTCATGAAACAACAGGCTCGAAACTTACAATTAACATTAACATAGTATAACTTCATCACATACCATGCCTACAGCAGAATGTTCTTCAGAGTTAATTTAATTTAGCCTTTCTATTTAATTCTTCATTAATAACCGACATCAACTCAGGTAATACCACAGGCTTCGTCATGTACTGATTAAAACCCGCCTCAATACCTTTTTTTATTTCATTTAAACCCGCGGATGCACTTAGTGCAACAACTGGAATATCTTTTGTATCAGCATCTAATTTTATTTTTTTAAGTGCGTCGTACCCATCCATACCAGGTAAATTAATATCCATAATAATTAAATCATAATCATATTTATTGATATATTTAAACCCTTCCTCTGCACTTGATACAATAGTTAAATCAAAATTGTGATATTTATAAAATAAACTTTCAATGACTTTCTGATTTGATTTATTGTCTTCTACATACAAGATTTTGTAAGAAGCATCAGGTGCGTCTAATTGAATATCAATTTTTTCACTTTGACATTTTTCTTTAAGCTTACCAAGCGGACAATCAAGATAAAAAGTTGAGCCTTTGCCTTTTTCACTCTCAACACTGATCGAACCATCCATCATTTCCATCAGTTTTTCGGATATCGCCAGACCAATACCAACACCTTCTATATCAGTATATTCTGCGCCGAGACGATTAAAAGGTTCAAATACTTTTTCTTGTTCTTCTTTAGTTAAACCTTTACCTGTATCTGACACATAGAGACGAACATAGCCATCACCAAATATTTTGTATCCAATAGTAATAAGACCGTTATCTGTATTGTATTTAACTGCGTTAGTTAACAGGTTGACTAATACTTCTTTCAGTCTTGTCTCATCTACTTTTAAGGTCAGCTCATCATTGTCTTCAATTAAATTTTGGATGGTGATATTTCTGAAATCTAATTTATGCTGAACCAGGGCAATACTTTCCGCGATTAAATCAGTTAAAATAACATCTGTAATAAAAATGGCTAAGCTTCCCTCTTCGATACGAGATAAATCTAATATATCTGAAATCATTGTTAGCAAATGGTTTCCAGCCATCAATATTTCGTTATTGTATGATGCTTGTTGCTCATTTAGTTTATTAAGTTCCAGGAGTTGGGAAAAACCAAGAATGGCATTCATTGGTGTACGCAGTTCATGACTCATACGACTTAAAAACTGGGATTTACTTATATTGGCTTTCTCTGCTTCTTCTTTAGCCTTTAACATTAAGGCTTCAGTTTTAACCCGCTCTGCATTTTCAAACTCAAGAGATTTTACCGCTTGTTGTAATAATTTTGTTCTTGCGACAATGATAGTTTCAAGCTCTTCATCATAGCTATGTAATTCTTTTTTAACTTTATCGTATAATTTTTTCTCTACCTTAATATGCCAGGTCACATCAATTAACTGTAATAAGACACCGGTATTATTACCCTGATTATCTGTTACTGGCGTTAAACTCCAATCCCAGTAAGTCACTCCTTTTTCGGGTGTTTCAGCGTATTCAAAAGCCTTAGCCTTTGTTTCATGTGCCTTACCACTATTGATCACTTCTCTGAATATTTTTTTATTTTCATCATTAGGATAAATATCAAAATGATTCTTGCCATGAAAATAGTCGATAGTTTTATCATCAGCTGATGCATAAGCCTGGTTGACACGGATAAAATTAAAATTCACATCCATGTAAGCGATAGGATTGAGATTATTCTCGAAAAGAAGTTTTAATACTGAATTATCGGCAAAGGGATCGGCAGCCATGATCTTCCTCAAAAACGTTGTTTATAAACTATAGTTTCTACAACCGGGGCTTATATAACTTAGCGCTAATCTAGTTACGATACTACATAGTAACCTTATACTTTATAATAGAATAAGTAATTTTTTACAACTATTATCAGGGATTTCCCTTATGTTTAGCAGCTCATATTCTAGATCGCTAATATTCCCGTCATTGCGAGAGAATAAAATGACCGAAGAATCTCATGCCGGTGCCGTATAACCATGAAATTGCCGCGTCAACACTTAAAAACACCTGTTTTTCAGTGTTTCCTCGCAATGACAGCTAACAGCAAATTTTGCGGGGATCCCTCAGTCTCTTACACCTCTTTCTTCTATCGTGGATATACAGATTGCATAATATTATCTGCCTCAATATCTTTTACTGCTGATAGTTTAGCTAACAAGGTCCCTGCCTCTAACATCATGTTATCGAACGAATCTAATACATCCTTACTGAAATCTTCATGTTTTTCTATTTCCATTTTTACCAGTAAAAGTTGATTTAAAAGATTATTGGTAATGTGTAACGCAGCATGCATTGTTGCCATATATATTTCTTTTTTTTCTTGTTCTTTTTCGGCTTTAGATTTGATTAGTAATATTTTTTCTTGAGTACGTTTCCATTTAATTGCAAGAGTAACTGTTGTCCAAATAGCCAATATGGCCAATATACGATTGGCAAGTACTTTCCATAACTCACCACCAAAGGGAGAAAAATAGAACCCGATTAAGATTAATACTGTACAAGTGATGGCAAAGCCAATGGCATAATTTTTATTTTGAAACCAAAGTGATATCAAAACAACAGCAATATAAGGTATGCCACCTGCTACGCCTAAAGGTAACTGCAGGTCAATCACAAAGATCACGGACATAAGAAACATGCTAAGTAAAATAAGACTAACAGGTAGTTTAGTTGTTTCCATAATAATACTTCTGCACCCTGTAATTATTGTATTTTATAAAGATGATGTATGCCCCTGAAAGGGATTTATGATTCTTTATTATTACTTAGTGTTAACTAACTATAACAAAGAATTTTAAGAGAGCAAGGCGATTCTGGTTAAAAGTAACCGGAATGCCATGACTTTTGAATTAGACTAAGAACATGGCTAAATGATGAGTAAGGTTATGTTACTTTTTAAATTTGCAAAAACTTTCACCGAGGTCAAACTTACACCGAGGTCATACACCGGGGTCACATCCGAGTATTTCAGATTCTTTAATAATGTTACGAACTTTCAGCTAAACAGACTCTGTTACGGCCATTTTTCTTTGCCTTATATAAAGCTTTATCAGCTCGTTCAATCCATGCATTTGCCGTTTCATTTTCCATTAATTCAGCAACGCCAAAAGAAGCGGTAATTGTTTTATTTTCAATCCAGCTTGATGTTTCTATTTCCTTTCTTAAGTCATCGGCTATATTTTTTGCTCCCTCAATGTTTGCGTTAGTAGCAAGCACAAGAAACTCCTCTCCACCTATTCGATAGCAACTATCCGTTTCACGAATACGCAAAGAAATAGTACTTACGAGTTTAATTAACACTCGATCTCCAGCTGCATGCCCATAGTTATCATTAATCTGTTTAAAAAAATCAACGTCTACAACAATTACAGACATAGAATTTTGACTACGTTTCACTATTGCCATCACGTCATTAATTTTTTCATTAAATGCACGGCGATTACCGATGTTTGTTAAAGGATCAGTAAGTACAAGCGAGGCTAACTCCTCACTCTGCTTGTGCATTCTATTAGCAAATATATAAGCAAAAAGATTATTTACTATCAAAGTCATGATTACTGCTATCGACTGAACCAGCTCCATAGCACTAACAAGTACAGGAACAAGTATTAAGGAAGCAACAAGGCAAAATATCATTGCCAACCGGGGAGAAATAACAAAATACATACCCACCATAGTAGGATATGCCCAATATATTAAGGTGATACCTTTTATATATACAACCGCACACATACCACCTAAACTCACAATACTTAACATCAATCCGGCATTTCTAACATCACGAGACCATGCCACATAACTTCCAATCATCAGCATACCGACAATCATCATAGAGTCGATTAGTCCAACAAACCAATCATGATTGAAGAGCCTTGTTACTGCAAAAGGTAATATTGCCAATGCTGAACCAAAAGACATAGTTAATAAAATATGTTCCTGGCCGGTTCTGGATGATGGTGGATTACTTTTCATTGATAGTAAGTATAGAGTAATTCACATCTAAGTTATAACTTATTGCTCTCTTAGATAAATTGTATTAGTGACATATAATTGTAAGTAAACGCGAGTAACGCTTATGTAAGGTTACCTTAAGGCAGGATTTATGACTTATTATTCTTACAGTTATACTAAAATGATAACAAGGTTGATTCCGGCTGAGTACATACCGGAATAACGAGAGGTTGAATTGTTACTTTTTCAAATTAGCAAAGGCTTGTGCCATGGCGTTATTTGCAGCCGGTGCGGCTTTATTTGTTTGGCGGTTGTTACCTTGATGTGATCTGTTGGCTTGTGATCGATCAGGCTGTGAGTGAGCAGATTGTGATTTTGTATTAGCATTGTCTTTTGGTGCCGCGGCTTTCCTTTCTACTTCTTCCGTCAAGCGCATTGATAATGCGATGCGGCTTCTTTTTATATCCACATCCATCACTTTTACTTTAACTACTTCACCTGTTTTAACCACTTCATGTGGATCTTTTACAAATTTATCGGCAATAACAGAGATATGAACTAAACCATCCTGATGCACACCGATATCAACAAAGGCACCAAAGTTGGTGACATTGGTGATGACGCCCTCTAAGATCATACCTTCTTTTAAGTCGCTGACTTTTTCAATGCCCTCTTTAAACGTTGCTGTTTTAAATTCAGGCCGGGGATCACGTCCGGGTTTTTCAAGCTCTTTAATAATATCCTGAACTGTCGGTTCACCAAATCCTTCCATCGTATAATCATTGGCCGCCAGTGCAGATAAAAATGAACGATCACCGATAACCTGGCCTATTTTACGTTTATTTTTCTCAAGAATATTGTTTACTACCGGGTATGCTTCTGGATGGACTGATGATGCATCAAGCGGATTATCACCATCAGATATTTTTAAGAAACCCGCCGCCTGCTCAAAAACCTTGGGACCGAGACGAGAAACATTTAATATTTCCTGACGGTTTTTGAATGCGCCATTTTGTTCACGATAGGCAACAATGTTCTCTGCCATGCTTTCACTTAAACCAGCAACTTGCTTCAACAAGGGCGCTGATGCCATGTTGACATCAACACCCACAGCATTCACGCAATCTTCAACAACCGCTTCTAATTTTTTTGCCAAGCGATGCTGGTTAACATCATGTTGATACTGGCCTACACCAATGGCTTTAGGATCAATTTTTACTAACTCGGCCAATGGGTCCTGTAAACGTCGAGCAATGGAAACTGAGCCGCGGAAAGTAACATCTAAATCCGGAAATTCTTTTGCCGCAAGTTCTGAGGCTGAATAAACAGAGGCTCCGGCTTCACTCACCACTAAACTGGTTAAACCTAATTCAGGATGCTTTTTTATTAACTCATTCGTTAACTTATCTGTTTCGCGCGACGCAGTACCATTACCAATACTGACTAATTCGACTTGATGTTTTTTAGCCAGCGCAGCTAACACTGCAATAGATTCATCCCATTTATTTTTAGGTGCATGTGGATAAATCACGGCTTGATCGACCAACTTACCGGTATCATTAACAACAACAACTTTCACGCCGGTGCGTAAGCCGGGATCCAGCCCCAGTGTTGTACGTGCCCCCGCGGGTGCCGCTAACAACAAATCACGCATATTCTCACCGAAGACACGGATCGCTTCTTCTTCTGCGGCTTCACGTAAGCGCAAATTCAACTCTGATTCGAGTTGCATAGAAATTTTTACTCGCCAGGCCCAACGCGCACTTTCTAATAACCAGTTATCTGCCGCACGGCCTTGCTGTGAAAGTGAAAATGCATGTGCAACCAGGCTGTCACATAAGCCCATGTCTAATGGAGACTCAAGATCATCCTGGCCAGGAACTATAAGTTTAACGCGTAAAACACCTTCATTACGGCCACGGAATAAAGCTAAAGCACGATGTGAGGGAATTTTATTAATCGCTTCAGCAAACTCAAAGTAGTC
This sequence comes from Gammaproteobacteria bacterium, assembly GCA_026197095.1. GTDB lineage: Bacteria > Pseudomonadota > Gammaproteobacteria > UBA6429 > Thiohalophilaceae > JAGLTQ01. Next base: position 11,373 of record JAPHTF010000105.1, on the reverse strand, counting down.
TTTAAATTTACTGCCATTTTGCTGCTGTCCATCAACAACGGTTGCAGTCAACTCGCCTTTGTTCCAGCAGGTATCGCGTAACTCACCCAGTAAATCAGCATCTTCAGCGGCACGTTCCATAAAAATTTGTCGTGCACCATCAAGCACTGCTTCAGTATCTGCAAAACCGGCATCGCTATTAATGTATTCATTTGCAGCTTCTTCAGGCTTCAGTGAAGGATCATCTAATAAGCTATCAACTAAAGGTTCAATCCCGGCTTCACGGGCGATTTGTGCTTTCGTTCTGCGCTTCGGTTTATAAGGCGCGTAAAGATCTTCAAGCCGTGTTTTAGTATCAGCCTCAAGAATTGATTTTTTTAAATCATCACTTAGTTTGCCCTGCTCTGAAATGGTCTTTAAAACAGTCGCCCGGCGTTCTTCGAGTTCACGCAGATAATATAAACGTTCTTCCAACGTGCGCAGCTGCGTATCATCCAGTCCGCCAGTGACTTCCTTTCGGTAGCGGGAAATAAACGGTACGGTTGAACCCTCATCAATCAAGGCAATTGTGGCTTCAACTTGTGCAAGCTTAACCCCCAGTTCACTGGCGATATTTTGTTCGATATTCATAGGAGATGACTACTTCTTTGTTATGAGATAATGGAAGAAAATTAAGTTGCCACAATTCTAACAAAAGCTAAATTCAAAACCAGACTTGTATTTTTATTATTCCTGCTTTAGGGAAAACTAAATATCAACCACAGAGGACACGAAGGTTCACAGAGTTTATTAAAAAGTTAAATATTATTGGTAAACACAAGGTGTAAACTTATAGGGCATTGTAAGGTAAAGCGCATATCCTAAATAATATTTCTCTGTGAACCTCCGTGTCCCCTGTGGTTTAATTTTTATTTTATTATTTAGTCCGCAAGTTCTTCCCAACGCTTATAAGCCTGTTCCAGTTCTTTTTCTAAATTACTTAAACGATTGAGTATTTCATCAACTATGGGTTGTTCCTGCTTATAAAAATCAGGTTCAGAAACTTTTTTCTGAATATTTTCCTGTTCAGATTCCAGCTCTTCAATTTTTTGCGGCAGGTTATCTAATTCATGTTGATCTTTATAGGTTAATTTCGCTTTCGGTTTATCTTTCTTTGTTTCTTTAACCTGGGCGGGTTTTGCTTCAGTCTTCGCTGCTGATTTTTTAGACTGCCTTAACCAGTCTTCATAACCACCGACATATTCATTAATCACGCCATCACCTTCAAAGGCTAATGTGCTAGTGACAACATTATCCAGGAAAGTACGATCATGACTGACCAGGATTAAAGTGCCATCATAGTTACACAGTAATTCTTCAAGCAGCTCTAACGTTTCAACATCTAAATCATTAGTGGGTTCATCCAGCACTAATAAGTTTGCGGGTTGAATAAATAAACGGGCAAGCAATAAACGATTTCGTTCACCACCGGATAAGGACTTAACCGGTGAACGCACACGTGCAGGTGGAAAAAGGAAGTCTTGCAAATAACTCATAACATGACGCGATCGACCATTAATAGTGATCGTATCGCTACCAAAGTTTAAATTATCCGCAACCGTTTTCTCAGGATCAAGTGTGGCACGTTGCTGATCAAAATAGGCAACTGATAACTTGGTGCCTAAATCAACCGAACCTGTATCAGGCTCAAGTTCACCTAACAACATTTTCAGCAAGGTACTTTTGCCAACACCATTAGGCCCAAGAATACCGATACGATCACCACGCATAATCGTTGTCGTCAGTGGTTTTATAATCGTTTTGCCTGCAAAAGATTTCGATATGCCCTTTGCTTCAATCACAATTTTTCCGGACGATTCGCCTTTCTCAACTTGTAATTTAACATTACCCATTTTATTCAGGCGTTCTGAACGATCACGTCTTAATTGTTCTAATGCACGCACACGTCCTTCATTACGGGTACGTCGCGCTTTGATACCCTGGCGAATCCAGACTTCTTCCTGGGCTAGTTTTTTATCAAACAGGGCATTTTGTTGTTCTTCAATGATTGCCCGTTCTTCTTTATTCCTTATATATGTATCGTAGTTACCCGGCCATGAAGTGATTTTCCCCCGATCAAGCTCAACAATACGTGTCGCAAGGTGACGCAAGAAAGTTCTATCATGCGTTATAAATAATACCGCGCCATTAAATCCTAAAAGAAATTCTTCCATCCATTGAATTGCTTCAACATCAAGATGGTTGGTCGGCTCATCAAGTAATATAAGTTCTGGATCAAGTACCAGGGCACGCGCCAGCATAACGCGACGTTTATAACCGCCGGATAAGGAGCCCATTAACACATCTTCAGGTAATTCGAGTTTAGTAATGACTGTGGTAATACGTTGTTCCAGGTTCCAGCCATCACCCGCTTCTATTTTGTCTTGTAAACGAGATAATTTACTGGTGATGGCATCAGAATGATCAGTTTCCATTTCATGTAAAACGTGGTGGTACTGCGCAATAACTTTGCCGATTTCATCCAGTCCATCCGCCACGACATCATATACAGTTAAATCATCCAGCTGTGGAACTTCCTGAGAAAGAATGCCAACACGTAAGTCGGGCTTTTTCCATAAGCCGCCGTCATCGAGTTCTGCGGCGCCTTCCATGACCCGCATTAATGTGGATTTACCTGCACCATTTCGCCCCACCAGACAAACGCGTTCACCCGCATCAATTTGCAAGTCAACTTTGTCCAGTAAGGGAACGTGACCATAAGCCAGGCTGGCGGATTCGAGTTTAATTAAAGCCATAAAAAGATGATTTTACCCAGAATTAAAAGAGCCGCTAGTCTACTATATTTAGCCCAATAAAAGCTTTCATTTTTCAGTTGTTATACGATATCGTTTAGCCTCAATTTTCACGAATATGGAGTGTTTTATGAAAAAGATTAATTCGGGTATTTTGCTTATTTTACTCACAAGTATGACTTCTCTTCTGGTCGCCTGCTCAGAAGACAATGACAGTGTAAAAAGTGAAAATAAAACAAGTGGCGATCATGTCTGGAAAGAGCAAACAGATGCACTCAAAACATCTAAAGATGTAGCTAAAAAATTACAGGACAGCCTGAATCAGCAGCAACAAAAACTGGATGAAAGTCATTAAGTTATATCTATGGGACGCTACCGACCACCTCAACCCAAAGCCTCACCATATATCACGGCTGAAGGTTATGAAAAACTGGATACAGAACTCAAAGCATTGTGGAAGCGACGTGCAATTGTGGTAAAAATATTAGCGGAAGCTGCTGCTGAAGGTGATCGTTCTGAAAATGCCGAATACATCTATCGTAAAAAAGAACTGCGCGAAATCGATTATCGGATTCGTTATTTGCAAAAACGCTTACCGGATTTAAAAGTCGTCAATACTCAACCCAGCAATCCTCAACAAGTTTTTTTCGCGGCATGGGTGACGCTTGAGGATGATCATGGTGAAGAAAAAACTTACCGCATCGTAGGGCCTGATGAATTTGATGCGAAAAAAGGCTGGATTAGCATGGATTCACCGGTTGCCAAGGCGTTACTAAAAAAACTCATTGATGATGAAGTACGTGTAGAAACACCGAACGGTGTAGAGAATTTTTATATTAGTAAAGTCTGTTACAGCGACAGTGTATAATTAATTTTTAATTTCCGCGTCTTCGCTTGCCACCATCTGCTGCAATATGCACTGATTTTGATCTATCTTAGCTAATCTATGACTACAGACTTATACCTATTGAATGTTTAAATAATAGGCTTAAACTTATAACTCTACATTAAGTAATTTGTGATCAGGCTAACGTTGAATGAATGAATTTAAAGCCATAAATTATATTCAAACTGCTGTTGCGGTTATTGACAAAAATATGATCGTTGTTGATGCGAATGACGCCTTCAATAACAGAAGTAACATAAAAAATATTGCAGGTAAAAAGTGTCACACCGCGGCTTATAGCACTAATGTCCACTGTAACTCGAGAACAGCTCAATCATGTCCTGTAGAAGAAAGTTTTCGGACCAGGCAAATAGCTTCAACTATTCACCATTTCTGGATTGATGATCATGCCGTTGTAGAGGAGATCACAACAACACCCATTATTGATGAAAAGGGTGAAGTAAGTTATGTCGTAGAAGAGTTCCACGACCTGACTCAATTATTGGGCCTGGACAAAGGCATCCTTGTAATGTGTTCTTATTGCCGAAAACTTCGTAATGATGATGGCAAGTGGGTCAGTTTTGAAACCTACTTACAAAAACATACTGGAGCCAATGTTTCTCACGGTATATGTGATGAATGCAATAAAGACATTGAATAAAACGTATAAGCTATAGTTAAACAATTTTTAGACCAAAATTAAAAGCGATAGACAAGCGTGCTTCATCACTTTTATTTTCAGATACTTCATGTAACGTAGCCGGCGAGAAAAATACAAAATACCCCTCTTCTGGCTGAATTTCAATTCTCTCGTTATTATCGATAATAATTAAATTTCCTGAATTCCGGGTATCTTTGGGCACTTTAATATAATAAACACAAGACAATAGTTCATCGTCATCATCATGAGTGTGAGCCGTTGTTACATCACCCGGTCGCATTGAATTTAACCAAAACCCTGAAACTAAATTTCTTTTCTCAACATTCAATATTTTCGCCGCTTCATCCATCGCACTATCAACGATAATATTCAAACCCGGTATTTTTTCTTTATCAAGGTACAGGTTTTCGTAACGGCCATTAAACAAATGTGTTTTGCTATTAAAGTCATCCTCAACCAATCTTTCAAAGCCGGCAGTGATTTCTTTATTCGCATCATAACTCGCTTGACTAAAAACACGTGTATACACACTCATGTTAAAAATACCCTAACATCCGCATAACAAAATATGAGAGACTCGCAAAAACTAAGCCGGTACCCCAAATTACCATCCAATAACGTTTAACACGTATTCCCACAACAATGAAAGCAACCGCGAGTACAATCCCCAGAAGAATAGAAAAAAACACTAAATTATCATCAACAGGCACACCCAAATTTTGATAGTCACCAGTATCGCGATAACGCATAAACGCTCCTCTTCTTATTTTAACTTACGAACATGAAAATCAAGTTTTTTACTTTTCTTCAGCTCATCAATTTCATTAATCTGTTTTCTTAGCATTTGACTCGTAGCAGGTGTTTTTAAAAAAGCACCGACAGCATTATCATAATGCGTTAAGGTAAACTGAAAAGTTGATTTAAATAATGACGATATTTTTTTATACGATATTGCAGCACAATTTTTCAAATCATGATTGCTAATAAAATTCATCACTAAAACACCTTCCGGGCTTAAGTGACTATTTAATTTTTCAAACCAGGCTTTATTCGCTTTCACTGCACGTTCAGGTTCGCCATTCTTCTCACCAAACAAATCTTCAATAATCATATCAAACGGTGGGCCAGAATAATTGTTCAGCCATGTAACTGCATCGGCCTGAATTAACTTCGCTAATTGATTTGTAATACCAAAATGCTGTTTAGCCAGCATAAGATGAACAGGATTTAACTCTATACCAATGATTTCTGCCGGCTTAATATAACGTTGCAACTGATGAATCACGGCACCACCGCCAACACCTAATACCAGTACACGCTGTATAGACTCCGCGGGGTAAAAAAATGCCGGTAACATCAATACATCCCACACCCCACCTGTAACAGCATGTTCGGGATTAAACTGACTATGAAACACTCCGTCAGTATATAAGCGCCGTGTTTGCCCTGCGGTACGTACCTCATAGCGCGTATTTTTTATTGTTTTCTGCCATAAAATGGCCATATATAGCTGCCTGATAAATTAGATAAAGGCTATTGTTTCAATTTTATATTTTTATATCAATTAATTTACCAGGACAACCATGAGTTAAAACCTAACTTATTTTAGCTAACTTAACCATTTTCATTATTCCAAACAACGTCATACCAACAATAAGTCCCATAACAAGATCAGCAAGTAACGCAGGGAAAAAAGATAATATCTGATGAAGCATATCGATGTTGTGAACGAACATTCCTCCACCCACTAAAAGCATCGCAATTGTTCCAATAATACCTAAAAGATGAATCACTTTTGGTAGTGCGTTAATCAATAACTCACCTGTATTTTCAGAAAACTTAGCTCTAAATCCTTGCAAAAATTTTGCGCGTGCAATCAGGTGTAAACCCACATCATCCATACGAACAAGTAATGCCACTACACCATATACCGCTGCTGTTGCTAATAATGCAATTAAACTAACGACCATAATTTGAATCAGTATAGATTGTTCCATTACTGCATCTAGAGAGATAATAATAATCTCGATGGAAAGAATAAAATCTGTTCGAATGGCAGATTTTATTTTAGCCGATTCTGAATTTAAAATATCTTGTTTCTCAGATAAACCACTCGCAGCAGGTTTAGTGACATGTTTATGCGTTAACCACTCATAAACTTTTTCTGCCCCTTCATAACTCAAGTAGGCGCCACCAAGTAGCAAGATAGGCACAATTAACCAGGGCAAAAAAGCACTTAACAAAAAAGCGACTGGCAATATAATAATTTTATTAATTAATGCACCCTTGGTGATAGCCCAAATTACCGGCAATTCTCTGGAGGCATGAAAGCCAGTGGCTTTCTCGGCATTAACAGCCAAATCATCGCCTAATAAGGCTGCCGTCTTTTTTGCAGCGACTTTACTCATCGCTGCCGTATCATCAAGCAGCATTGCGACATCATCAAGTAATGCTAAGATACCACCGGCCATGTTTTTTCCTTTATTAAATATTTCCCTCAATTTATCACAACAACATAATGAGAGTGTTATCTAATATATTGATAATGTTACTTCTTTCGCACATGAATCCTGTCCAAGTAAGTAATCACATGCCAATTATTTTTATGGGATGACTATTATAGATAAACCACTCGCACTCACTACTCGCATGGTGAAAGTAGCGTGATTATCTACGCCAGATTTAAAAATAATTGGCTGGATTTTAATGCCGGCCTAACCACCACAATGAGTTTCGTAAAGCCAAAAATAGACTTCGCACACCCTTGAAAAGGGCTAATTTTGTATCTAAATTTAGCGGTGAATCAGTTAAATATAGAATTCGTCTAAATTATTTTTATTTATAAAACAATAAGTTAGGGTGGATCTCTATATTTATATGGCTTATAAGAGCTTTCTGATATGGTTTTTTAGAATATTTCCTGATAAAATTAGTCAACTTTTACAACATATTTGAAATTTTAAGGTACAAACAATGGAAGCAGTAATAGACGGTAAAACAATTGAACTATCAGAAGCAGGCTGGTTATTAAATCTTGACGAATGGAGTGAAGAGTTAGCCAAACAAATCGCTATTAATGAAAATATTGGTGAGCTGACTGAAGAGCATTGGAATATCATCAATCTTGCTCGTGAATATTTCGTTGATAATGGTACTGTTTGTGAACCACGTAAGTTTTCTAAGCTCATGCAAGATAAATATGACAAAGATCATTCTAGTCAAAAGTACATTTACTCATTATTCCCAACGGGTTTGATTAAATGTGCAAACAAAGTTGCTGGGCTACCTCGTCCTAAAGGTTGTAGCTAAGCCATATCCTCCCAGCAAGACTCAAAAAAGGAACGCATTTGCGTTCCTTTTTTTTGGCCTGATATATTCTTTATTTTAAATCTTTCTTATACTCAAATCTTAATGCACAAGAGATCGTAATTATGGCGAATATTCCTTCTCACGAAGAACAAATTAGACAATCCCATGCTGTTCTCATTCACCAGGTGGTTCATGCCTGCCAGAATGACACTGCAAAAGCACAGCTCAAGCCAATGTTAGATATGGCCTCGCAGCAAAACTGGCATGAGCTCGTCGCCACTATTACCAAGATTGTTGCCGGTGACAGAAGTGAAACCCTACTCAATGGTCTGGATGATGAAGACCAGGTAATTATTAGAAGTATCCTGATGGGATTACAGAACCCCGCAACTTTACCCAATGTGGAACAGCAGGCCGATCCCACTATGGCGGCACCAGGTTTAGCAAGTATGATCAATGCAGCAACTCGAGGTGATGCACAGGCACTACAAGCAGCCTCATTTATGGCGGAACAAATGACCGCAACACAAGGTGACATGCGCCAGTTGGGTGGTATGATGAAGCGCTTACTTGATGGTGAACGTGATCCGGATGTTTTAACTAAAAAAATGACTGCTAATGGTAAACAACTTGTCATGCAGTTACTCGACGAACTTGGTAAATTAAGCAATCAATAAATGTACATATTAAGGGGAATAAATTATGAAAAATATGATTAAAAAGTTTACGTTACTAACATTAGCTTTAAGTTTTTCTTCTCTCTCAGTTGCGGCTGATGAAGGCATGACTGTTTCTATTAAACGCATGAAGATGGAAACAGCCCTGCGTATTGCACAAGCTGCAATAAAAGCATGCCGCAAAGAAGGTATACAAATTGGTGTGACGGTTGTTGATCGCAGTGGACAAGTCCAGGTTGTATTACGTGATGTATTAGCAATGGACATTACGTTACCCATCAGTAAACAAAAAGCACACACGGCAATGGCATTTAATGCTGCTTTATCAACAATGGAAGACCGTTTCACAAAACCTTTCTCGGTTCCAAAAATTGATGGCCTGGTTATGAGTGCTGGCGGTATACCCGTCAATATTGGTGGTTCAATCTTAGGTGGTATCGGTGTAAGTGGTGCGCCATCGGGTGAAATTGATGAGAAATGTGCAACGGCTGGTTTAAATGCGGTGCGTGAAGATTTAGAAATGGAATAAGATGTTATTTTTTACCGAGGAATTGAATAATGATATCCACCACTTTACTCGAGACTAAAAGTAAAAAATGACTTCGTGGTATCTCATGAAACTCATCTGCATTTTCCAGATGTGTTTCATGCAGATTTACCGTGCCGTCATTTGGCTTATTCATCACACGACTGGCAAATATAATTCCCGCACCTATTCCTGACGAGCCCGCGACAATACATATTTTTCTTTTATCACTCCATTTTGGCGCATCCCCCAGCAACCCTTTAATGACAGACTTACCTAATAATTTTCTCATTAACTTCTTTTTATTTAAGCAAGCCGCCGCCGCACTGCCATTAAGCGGTGTGCCTATAAAAACAACGTTACCCCTTTGGTTAATTTCATATTTATGGAATAAATGACTTACAACTATGCCGCCCAAACTATGCGCAACAAAATGAATTACATCAGCATCTATTTTGCAAACAAATTTATATAACTCATCTGCATTTTCTTCGGGAGATTTAAATACACTGGGATAATGGAACTGGTAAGTCTTATAACCTTGTCGCCAAAGTTTATAGCGGATATAGGATAACTCCGGCCCTTTCATCCAGAGGCCATGGATTAAAACGACAACTTCTTTTCTTTTTGTGCGCATATTATTGTGATGTAGTAAAAGAGGTATATGTCACTACTTTACCCTGCGCTATTTTTTATGCAATAAAAAAGGGAAGCATCTGCTTCCCTTTTTATAGTATCAGGTTTGTTGTTTAACCTAATTTTGCTTTAATCGCATCAATAACTGCATCACTTGAAGTAGCATCAACACTGATTAAGCTGCCTTCTTTTTTATAGAAGCCAGCTAATGGAGCCGTCATTTCATTGTAAACGTCTAAACGGTTACTGATGGCTTCTTCTGTTTCATCTTCACGTTGAGTTACCGCACCACCACATTTATCACACTTACCTTCTTCTTTAGGTGGGTTAGACTTAACGTTATAAATTTCACCACAACCTTCGCAAGTACGACGCGTTGTTAAACGATCTAAAATAACTTCTTTAGGCACCTGGATGTCGACAACCATATCAAGCTCTTCACCCATGTCCGCTAATAATTTTTTTAATGCTTCAGCTTGTGGGATAGTGCGTGGGAAACCATCTAATAAGTAACCATTTTTGCAATCATCTTCTTTTAAACGTTCGCCCATGATCCCCATGATTAAGTCATCAGATACCAGGTCACCCGCTTTCATTGCTGCTTGAGCTTGTTTACCTAATTCTGTTCCCGCAGCGACTGCAGCACGTAAAATATCACCAGTAGAAATCTGTACAGAACCGTCCATTTTAGTCAGTAATTTTGCAACAGTACCTTTGCCTGCACCTGGTGCGCCTAAAAGAATGAGTTTCATCATTATCCCCTTAATAGAATATTGGTTTGAATTTAGCTTCAGTTTAAAATTGAGAACTTCGCTGTTTTACTGCAAAGCTCGTGAAAAATTAATGCGACATTTTGCCTTTTAGCGCATCAATAGACCAATAGATTAGCCTGAGGGCAGCCAAGAAAACCTTAATATCTATCCTGATTTGTAGCGGGAAAATTAAGCAAATAGCAACTTATCCAATGCGGTGGCGACATTTTCATACTTATCATAACCACGGGTAATGACATCTAATTGCCCTGGCTTATTCAGAATTAAGGTCGGAAAGCCCTGAACGCCGGCCTTTTTAGTGAATTCAAAATTCTTTTTCACATTCGTTCGCTGTTTTTCACCATGAAATAAATAATTAAACTCTTCTGCATTAATTCCACACTCAGCGGCAAGACGCTGCAAAACATCAAGATCGGTGACATCCTGATTTTTTGTATAAAAAGCGGACTGGATCGCGGTGAAATAGCTGAATGTTTTTGTCGCATCAATCGACCCCACTGTGATCACGGCTCGACAGGCCGGTTCAGTGTTGTATATGAAGCCGTCAGGTAAGGCGTTTTCAAATGAAAATACTTGCCCGGCCATCTCTTCAACCTGGTGCCAGTGATGGAAAATCTCATCCCGGGACGAGGCGGATAACGGGACTGTTTTACCCGCTTGTAGCCCCCCCATGACCAGTGCAATATTTACCTTGCTGGCATAATTTTTTTTAATTTCAGATATAACCGGGGAAAAGCCCCAGCACCATGAACACATGGGATCTGCAAAATACCAAAGGATGGGCTTGTCATTATTATCCATCATGAATCATCTTTATTTTTTGAAGACTCATTAAACAATAGCAACAATTCGAGGGAATGGTACTAATTGGATAAAATAGTAATGGCTTATAAAAAACAAACCCCGCATAAAGCGGGGCTTGTTATAAATGAGGTAAATAAACCTTATTTATTGAGGAGTTACTTGCGTAGCTTGTGGACCTTTAGGACCATTTTCAACTTCGTAGCTTACAGATTGACCTTCAGCTAAAGAACGGAAGCCGTCACCCTGAACCGCTGAGAAATGTACGAATACATCTGCGCTGCCATCAGAAGGTGAAATAAAACCAAAACCTTTAGAATCGTTGAACCACTT
>JAPHTF010000094.1 GCA_026197095.1 Gammaproteobacteria bacterium | reverse complement strand
TTCATTCCAGTCAAAATTTTCATACTTAATCGGACCAAGCTGGGCCATGTAACCATGAATCTCGATGCCACACGTTTCTTTCAAATACTTTTTAGCAATGGCACCTGCAGCCACGCGCATAGCCGTTTCACGAGCAGAAGAACGCCCGCCACCGCGATAGTCACGTAAACCATATTTGTGGTGATACGTGTAATCGGCATGACCAGGACGAAAACGATCCATAATTTTAGAATAATCTTTAGAACGCTGATCAGTATTATGAATAATCAGCGCAATCGGTGAGCCAGTTGTAACCCCCTCAAATACACCGGATAAAATTTGCACTTGATCCAGTTCACGTCGTTGCGTGGTATGACGCGTTTTACCTGGACGGCGTCTGTCCAGATCATCCTGCAAATCAGCTTCAGAGAGTAATAATCCAGGAGGGCAACCATCAACAATACAACCAATTGCAGCACCATGACTCTCACCAAAACTGGTGACAGTGAAAAGTTTTCCGAGGGTATTTCCAGACATAATTTAGGCTACTTTTTATTAAATTTTATCAATTCTATCAAGAATTTAAGTTATTTAAAATTATTCTCATCCAGATAGTGAAATATTAAAGAAATCTCATATATTGCCGACTTAACAGACTAAATATATAGCAATGAACATAAAACAACCAAATACAACTTAATTCAATACTACCTTCTGCTCCTGATAAACGAATATGACAAATACAACACCAAATATCATATCGTTTAAACATTTTAAACTGAGCAGAAGTTCATTGTTGCTGCTAATCAGTTTTACTTCAATTTTATTAGTTACCTTTGCTGCGCTTGCCTTAATATCAGTTCAAATCAAAGAAACACACTCATCAATCAATCAGATCGTCACAAGCAACAACCAGAAATCTCGCCTCCTGGTTGAAATGCAACAAGCGGCCAGAGAAAGAAGCCTTGCTCTTTATAGTATGGTCAATATCAAAGACCCATTTGAGTATGATGATATTCGAATAAAGTATGACCGTTATGCCGAGAAATTTATTAAAGCCAGAGAAACGTTGTTATCGATGTCTTTAACTGAAGAAGAAATTGAACTAATTAAACATCAAGGTAAATTAAGCCGACTGGCCGTTCCATTGCAAAATATTATTATCAAATTTATCGATAAAGAACGATTCAAAGAAGCCATTGACATATTAATCAATAAATCAATCCCATCGCAAAATGCTGTTCTTTCCCAAATAGCTAAAATCATTGACTTCCAGAGGAATAACAACCAAAAAATTGTTTCTCAGCTTGAAAAGAAATTAGATAAAAACATTATCATCATAATATTAATATCTATAACCATTTTTATATTAACCTCACTAACTTCAGCTTATGTCATTAGCAGAATAACAAAAACGGAAACACAACTTTTCTTTGAAAAAGAGTTAGCACAAACAACATTAAATTCAATTGGTGATGGCGTTATAACTGTTGATAAAAATTACCTTATACAAACTATTAACCACGTTGCAGAAATGCTTACTGATACAAAAAAACAGGATGTTATAGGCAAAAGTATTTTAAGTATTTATGAAGGAGAGAATCCTAAACAACGCACTGAAATAAATAAAAACCTGGAAAGCAAGGGTATTCAACGTTCATTATTTGACTTCACCTTAACAAAAAAAGACGGCGCAAAATTTGAGGTTGAACATACTATTGCCCCCATCATAGCTAAAGACAAAGACGTTCTTGGTGCAGTCATCATTTTACGCGACGTAACTGAAGTGAGAACAATGGAAAAACGCCTGAGCTACCAGGCTTCGCATGACGCCCTTACCGGATTAATTAATCGAAGAGAATTTGAATTACGACTCAAACAAACCATTAGAAATGCGCAAGTAGAAAATATTTCTCACTCAATTTGCTTTCTGGATCTTGATAAATTCAAAATCATTAACGACACATCGGGGCACGCTGCCGGTGATGAGTTTTTAAAACAAATATCGAAAACAATTCAGTCCTCTCTGCGGCAAACCGATATTCTTGCTCGATTAGGTGGTGATGAATTTGCCATTATTCTTGATAGTTGTTCTATATACCAGGCAACTAATATTTGTAATCAAATCATCAAAACGATTAAAGACACGCGGTTCAGCTGGGGGAAAAATTCATTCGAATCTGGAGCAAGTATCGGTATTGTCCCTATCACAAAACTCACTGCTTCAGTTTCTGAAGTGATGAGCTCAGTTGATGCTGCCTGTTATGAAGCAAAAGACAAAGGACGTAATCGCATACAAGTCTTTGAACCAGACAATGCTGAGTTCATTCAGCATCAAGCTGAAACATCATGGATACAACGAATAAAAAATGCAATAAGCGAAAATCATTTCGAACTTTACTTCCAGGAAATTCGCAACATCAATCCAGATTACCCGACACCTAAAACGATTGAGCTACTCATCCGACTGAATGAAGATGGAAATATAGTCTATCCAGATTCATTTATCCCAACTGCCGAACGTTATAATTTAATGCCAATGATTGATGAATGGGTTATCAGTAATACTTTTGACTTTATTAATCGTTATACTGACATACACGATAATGATATTAGAGTTGCTATCAACTTATCCGGCCAGTCTTTATCTGAAGATTCTGTTTTAAACTTAATTACAAGTAAATTAAGGAAAAATAAACAACTCAAAAAAGAACTTATCTGTTTTGAAATAACTGAAACAGCAGCCATTGCAAACATGAGTAAAGCGGTAGAATTTATCGCCGAGATAAAACAAATGGGTTGTAAATTTTCACTTGATGACTTTGGTAGTGGGCTGAGTTCATTTTCTTATTTGAAAAACATGCCTATTGATAACATTAAGATAGACGGTATTTTTATTCGTGAAATCAATACTGAGCCAACCAACAGAGTGTTTGTCGAATCCATTCACAACATCAGTAAAATAATGGGAATTAAAACAACAGCGGAATATGTTGAGAATGAAGCGATCCTGGAATGCATTAAATCAATCGGTATTGACTATGCTCAAGGCTATCACATCTCAAAACCGGCACCGGTGAAAAACCTGCTTTAAACAGATGCCGGGTAGAGATAGAGGATAAAAGTTTTAACTTTTATATCACTTTAGAGAAGCGTTGTTCTTTATTTGCTTTTAAATATATGTCAAACACCATACAAATATTTCTAATTAACAATTTCCCTTCAGGCATAACACGGATTTCATCATTAGCTAATGTAAGCAACGAATCAGCTTCCATTTCTTTTATCTGTTTTAATTCATCTGCAAAATAGTCTGAGAAATTAATCGAAAAAGCATTTTCAATCTCTTTGAATTTTAATTCAAAATGACAGATTAACTGGTTTATGACTTCCCTGCGCAAAACATCATCTTGAGTAAGCGCAACACCTCTAAATACAGGTAAGTGGCCAGACTCAATTACATCAGTATATTCTTTGATTGTTTTAATATTTTGGCTATAGCTATCGGCAACTTTACCAATAGAAGTAATACCCAGGGCAACAAGATCGCAATCCGAGTTAGTTGAGTAACCCTGAAAATTACGATAAAGCTTTCTTTCTCTTTGCGCAATTGCAAGCTCGTCATTCGGTTTGGCAAAATGGTCCATACCAATAAACTCATAACCTGCATCAATGAGTTTATGGGTTACGTGATGCAATATTGATAACTTATCTTCCGCAGAAGGAAGGTCAGCACTGTTTATCTGACGTTGTGTTTTAAACATCTCAGGTAAATGCGCATAATTAAAAATAGATAATCTGTCGGGGTCTAACTCAAGTACCCTGTCAACCGTCTCATCAAAACTTTCTAGCGTCTGAAATGGCAAACCATAAATAAGATCAAGACTGATAGAGTGAAACTCATTTTTTCTTGCGGCAACAACAACATCGCGTGTTTCTTTATAGCTTTGAATACGGTTAACGGCTTGTTGCACCTTAGGGTTAAAATCTTGCACGCCTAAACTAACGCGGTTAAATCCGAGCTTTCTTAATAAATTAATTGAAGCGGCATTTGCCTCACGTGGATCCAGTTCAATGGAGTACTCACCACTGTCATCATCCAGCAGGGTAAAATGTTTTCGCGTTTGCTGCATGAGTTCAGTCATTTGCTCATGACTGATAAATGTCGGTGTGCCCCCACCCCAATGTAACTGCTTAACAATACGGGTAGGTTTAAAAAGTTTACCTTGCATTTCTAATTCTTTATAAACTGCATCAAGGTAAGGCTGCGCATGATTACGGTTTTTCGTAATAATTTTATTACACCCACAATAAAAACAAACCGTGTCACAAAATGGAATATGGAAATACAATGACAAGGGTGTATTTCTTTCGTTACTCAGTTTCACCTGCTCGAAATAACTTGCCTCATTAAAATCTTCTGAAAACTGAATCGCGGTAGGGTATGACGTATAGCGCGGGCCAGATTTATCATACTTTTTAATTAAATCGTTATTAAATACAAGTTCAGTCACAAAAAAATTCCTGCAAAAAATCAAACGGTGATCTTACTAAAATTAAAAAAATTTAACCCTGACTCAGATCAAGAACATCTTATTCTGCTCTATCTTCTTCACTAATCAGGCTTTACCTTGTGTTTCATTATACTTGTTCTAGCTTATTGCTTTATATTCTTAGCTTTGATTATAGATACTTTATTTTGATATTTTTAAATCCATTAGGGGCTGTTGAACTTTTGGGTTTTGATATCATTTTAACAAAAATAACGCACTGTCATTGCGAAGGAATAAAATGACTGCGGCAATCTCATGGTAAATAGTCACTTTTTTGGGGATTGCCACGTTTCGCTTTGCTCAACTCGCAATGACAAATCCTAGACTGCAGCAGCAAAAACATCATGATATTTATCTACATCTTTGGCATCAAGCATAAATACACCCTCGCCACCGTATTCAAAACTTAACCACATAAATGGAACATCGGGAAAGCGCTCTGATAATGCCAGCTCACTGTTCCCTACCTCGACGATTAAAACGCCATTGTCATTAAGATGGTGCTTTGCATCACGCAGCATGGGAATCACTAAATCCAGCCCGGTCTCACCTGCCGTTAAACCTAGTTCAGGTTCGTGTCGATATTCATCGGGTAAATTTGCCATATCTTCGGCATCTACATAGGGTGGATTGCTGACAATGAGATCATACCGTTGACCCTGTAAATTGCTGAACAAATCAGATTCAATGATGTTTAACCTGTTTTCAAGTTGATGCTTTTCTTTATTTATCTCTGCAACATCGAGTGCGTCTTTTGAAATATCTACCGCATCAACCACAGCATCAGGAAACGCGTAGGCACATGCAATTGCGATACAGCCACTACCTGTGCATAAATCTAAAATACGATTTACTTTTTTCGGTACTATCCAGGGCTGAAACTGCTCTTCAATTAATTCTGCAATGGGTGAGCGTGGTACCAGAACATGTTCATTAACGTAAAAATTCAAACCGGCAAACCAGGCTTCATGCGTTAAATATCCGGCGGGTTTGCGACTTTCAATGCGTTGTTGAAACAATGCGTTAACCACCGCAATATCATCTTGTGACAAACTCATATCAAGTTTTTCATCACTAAAATTTGCTTCTTCTTTTAAGGCGAAGAAAGCAAGATAAGCCGCTTCATCCAGGGCATTATCGGTACCATGGCCAAAATAAAGTGATGCCTCATCAAATGCAGCCGCACCAAAATAAATCATATCACGCAGTGATTTCACCTCTGACAGGTTTGTAATATTTTCACTCACTATTCAGCCGGCTTCTTTGCATGTTTAGGGCGAAAGGCTTTAATAAAAGACTCATCCGTTTCAAGGTAAGGTCCTTCAAGTAAATCAATACAGTAAGGAACAGCCGGAAATACAGCATTTAAACAATCATCTATTGCTGAAGGTTTACCCGGTAAATTAATGATTAATGACTGGCCTCGAATCCCCGCCATTTGTCGCGATAAAATGGCAGTAGGCACAAACTGCAATGACACTGCACGCATTTGCTCACCAAAGCCATCCAATATTTTACTGCACACGGCCATTGTTGCTTCAGGCGTAATATCGCGCAAAGCGGGACCAGTCCCCCCTGTTGTGACAATCAAACAACAGTCTTGCTCATCGGCCAGTTCTTTTAAAACATTCTCAACCTGATCTTGCTCATCCGGAACAATACGCGCAACGGCGTCCCATTCATGAGTTAATGCTTTCGACAACCAGTCTTGCATTGCAGGTCCACCGAGATCTTCATACTCACCGCGACTCGCTCTGTCTGAAACGGTTACAAAACCTATACGTACTGCCTTCGACATGTCTAACCTCTAAAAAATGTATATTTATGGGATATTTTAATACAGGGAAGCTTTAATAGATCAGTTGCATGAACCTACGGAGTTCACACTACAGGTACGACCATCGATCCATATCGCATTACCTAAACGCGCATTTGAAAAATCCGCATCATTAATTATTGCATCTCTAAAGTTTGCATAACTCAGGTTGGCTTGCTGAAGTACCGCACCTGATAAATTCGCGCCCATCAAATCGGCACCGGTTAAATTGGCTTTTGTAAAATTCACATTCACCAGATTTGTAAGATGCAATTGTGCATATTTTAAATTTGCGTGAGATAAATCCGAGGATTGCAAATTAGCTGTTTGTAAATTGGCATTCATTAAATTTGCGGCAACCAGTTGTTTTTGAAATAACTGGGCACCAATAAATTTACAGCCACTCCAGTTAACGCCTTGCTTTGCCGGCTCTGCACAATCAACAATATTTTCATCTTCTGGAGAATATTGAAAAGCCAGCACAATCACCGTAATAATCGCGACCAGTACAAAACTAAGTTGTACAAAAGTTGCGACTGGGTTGCTTTCCTTCTTGGCCTCAATCGCTAAGCGATGTAATCGTTTAATTTCTTCACTTTCGTAAGATACATTTGAACGACGCTCATCCCCTTTATCAATATCGGAAATACCTCGTCTTTCATCGGCCCACCGGCGCGCGGCATCCAGGCGATTTTTAAAATCCGGTTTATCCCTGTTTTTAGTGAAAACTTCAGGCAGGAGTTCTGGTATGTCACGAATAACAAACCATTCTTCCTTGTCATGGCTAACTTCATCAGTAAGCTTATGTCGACCCAGAACAATCTCTTGTGAGATCTGTCCCCCGGGGAATGGGCCTTTTGTCTCTCCTCCCCCTGGGCTACGGATATACCATGCTTTTGTTATATTCATGCAATTAGTGCCCTATATTCCCTTATTCAGTTCAGGAAATGGTTATTTATCCGCTATTATATGAAGAGTATGCATAAATTTATATGATAACAACACCACATTAGCGATACAGAACCTGATTTTTTAAGAGCCATATGGAAGTAAAACCACCCACAAATGACCTTTATTCCGCTATTGCTCGCAGCGTACCGGCGACTACGCCAAATAATGTATCAGGCAGCACCCCACCCGACTGGAAAGTCACTCAACTCATCCAGGCTGTGATTACTCAAATTACAGACAAGCAATTATTGCTAAATATTCAGGGCGTAAAAGCCAATACTGTAAAACCTGATATCCCAGGTTTACAAATAGGTGACATCCTGAAGTTACAAATTGAGCAACTCAAACCCATGCCACAATTTCGTATTGTCAGCTTACAAAAAGCCATGGATACCCATTTAATTACTCAAGCGCTAAAAAATATTGCTGCCCAACAAACCTCGACAACACCTTTATTAAAAGACATCAGCTATATTGCCAACCGCCCGGCATTACGCCCCTCACCACTCCCGGCTGATGTGAATGCCGCAGTACGTGATATTTTTAAACAACTGCCCTCGCCCTTTAACTTAAAAACGGCGACACAAGTTAAAAACCAATTACAAAACAGCGGGACATTTATTGAAAGCAATATTAAAAATCAACTTTTTTCAGCAGCGCAAAATACTGCTCTAAACAGAGCGCCTCGGATTACACATGGGATTACGCCGCAAATAACATCACATGTTAAATCTGCACTTGAGCATGATCTGGGCGCCCAGTTACACCGGCTTGCTAATTTGATTAGAACTCAACTGCCGCCAATGAAAAGTACAGCACCTTTAGATGCAAATAAAATCATCACACCAGCTATAGTAAATACTGGCGATAATAAAGTGGCAGCCCAGCAAATGAATCGTGCTCCGGCAGAACAGGCCAGTTTTCAAAATATCACTCAACGTGAAGAAGCGATGCACAGCTTTTTACGCCAGGTGGAATCAAGCCTGACCCACATGCAACAAACGCAATTACAAAATTTAAATGAATCACAACCCGGTCGTCCCCTCTGGCTCATGGAGTTACCGATTAAAGATGGACAAGATATTGATGTGTTTCAACTCCGTATTAGTGAAGAAGATAATCCACAAGTAGAAGGCGAAAATAAAAAAATATGGAATGTAACATTACAGTTTGATTTAACCGGCTTGGGTAAAGTTAAAGCGCATATTAAAATGCAAAATGAGCTTATCTCAGCGCAGTTCTTTAGCGAAAAGGCTGAAGTGCTTTCATTGTTCCGTGATAACTTTGATTTTCTCCGTGGTCGATTAAGTTATAACGGCTTAAATGTAGGTAAAATCGATTGTGCACATGCAAAATTATCAGAAGATGTTTCCCCCCAACACTCAACTCGCCTGGATGAACGCACATGACCGATAGCACACACACCAGAAGTCAAACTGAATCATCACTCGCCGTTGCGTTAAAGTATGATGGTGAAAATGCCCCTAAAGTAACCGCAAAAGGTTCTCAGGAAATTGCGGAGCAAATTATTGAACTGGCAAAAAAACATAATGTGCCGTTAACTGAAAATAAAGAACTGGTTACTCTTTTATCAACACTGGAATTGGGTGAAGAAATTCCTGAAATGCTCTACCTGGCGGTGGCTGAAATCATTGCCTTTGCGTATATGCTAAAAGGAAAAGTCCCCGAAGGGTTCCAGTCGCAATAATATAAAAGAATCATCCCAGGCAGCTATTAATACTTAAATTTATTTATCAGCCGCTAATCCCATACGATGTTGTTTTTTAATTTCCAGGCTGACATCTTTTTTTACCCCCGCCTGATCAGCAAACTCCATCCACTGATCAACCGCAGCGAGTACTTCATCAATAATATCGCCAGGTTTACTGATACTAATCGACTCACCCGTCGAGATTAATTCTTCTCTACTAAAATGATCACGTTTACCATTAACACTCATCTGGTGCTGGTTAGTCCATTTGCCGGCGGGATTGTGCGAGTAAGTTACATCATAGGCCGGGGACAACGTCCACTCTCCTTCCCTGTTCATAAGAAAAGAAATATTCTTTGTATGATCATCCTGGTTGCGTGCAATAATATTAAATAACATGCGCCGGTATTGTTGCGTCGCCTCGGCCTTACTGAGACGTAATTTACGCATCACTTCAAATGCCTGCTCATAACTATAAGCCCCCACCATGTTAAAGTCATAGTGCGCGATGCCACATAAGGATTGCATGTGCAACTTTTCACCGTTAAGACGATCAAAACGTTTTGTCATAAAGTGAGCCCGCCCCTTTTCCTGCAGCAAACGGCTTTCACTCATCGTGATCCCGGCTTCCTTCGCCATCAGGTAATACGCATACTCAATACGGCCATATCCCCGGGGCTCACCTAACTCCAGATCGGTTACCCCATCAAACTTTAGTAACCAGTAGTCGTAACCTTCAGGTGCCTCAGTCTGACCAGACATCACCTCACCTTGCGCATTCATCGCAATGACTGCTTTTGGCCGGGCGCCACCGGCAGATGTGCCCACGCGCAAAATATCTAAAATGGCCTCCGCGTTTTCATGCTCAGTATGACCAAGTTGAGCACTGAGTCCTTTACGCTCATTCATAATGTCCTGGGCCAGCTTAACCAGTTCAGCGATTTCGACCGAGACAGATTCATCATACTTTTCGATAGCCGGGGGTGAAAACTCTAACGCACCCATGCCCCGTTTGCCGGTATAACACAGTCGCTCTACCGGGCTAAAACTTGCGCTATCACGACCATTGCGGGCTAACCAGGCATCAATAATACTGTTGCCAAATTTATCGGGCAAAACATCGGCCAACAGACCCGGCATGCCTAAAAAAGTCTCTTTGTTAAGCGAGGAAAAAAAGAACTTACCATCGCCCGCCCTGGCCGCATCCAGCCCCATCATAAGCGGTGAGAGATCAAGCCCCTTATTCAGAAAAGCCCGGTCATATTCAAAAATGCCATAGCCGCGCTCATCCAGCCATGACACCGCGCCCACGGTATCTCCCCATAATTTCACCACTGCAGTATCTATTTTTTTTACCATTCAGCTTCATCCTTTTGCTCTGGCTTAAGGCGATCACCCGATGCACGCTTACGCACCCGGCCCTGCGTTTTTGCTAACTGTATTGGACTGATAGATATTTCCGGTATGAAATTGTTTAAATGATCCAGCGCTTCAAGCTCCCTCAACACCGCAATCAGTGTTGAAAGCTTGCTACGCCCGGACTCAAGCGACTTAATTGAGTTCAGTGATAATGTTGTCGCTTCAGCCAACTCTTTCTGGGTCATATTTTTTTGCAAACGAAGGGCCTTCAGGCGCTGCCCCAGCTCTTGTTCGATCGATTTGTCTGATAGAGCATAAAAATTCATAACGACCTCATAATCAACTATTAAGCTAAATTTTGATAATAACAACCTAATTAACAGCCATTATAATAGCCAATTGGCATATAGCAAGGCCAGAACCAATAAAGTTCTTTAAAGAGGCCGTTATAAACATAAAATACTATAAACAGCCTATATTTAGGCTATTAAAATCGAAAAAGAAAATAAAGGATGAATTGTGGGGTAAAAATCACTAAAGCATTAACTGGTTTTTAATTTCAATAACTGACATGAAGAGGAGATAAATAAATCTGTCCCAATTTTCTACCTGATTAGATTCAAGGATACTTAATTTTCTTCATATAAGTAGCGCTGAAAACCAACAAAAACTTTTCTTATTAATGCAGGAGCACCGAGCTCTGCTACTGCATCGTTGATATTGTGGTAACGTAAATCAATTAACTCTTCGAGTTTATCAACAGCTAACTCAGCAACGCCTTCTTTCACATACTGCGAAAGAACAAAATCAATAAATTCCTGCTGCTTATAATCATAATGTGAAAAAATATTTCCTTTGTGTGTATCAACACGTTCAATTCGGGTTATTGTCGGATAAGCAAACGCAACAAATGCCAATACGTCATAAACATCACTATCCTTTGCATCAACAATGGCTTTCATTTCATCAAATTGGGTTTTACCAAAGCCTTTTTCTTCCAGTTGTTCCAATAACTTTTGTCGTGTATCCGGCAAACTCCATATCTCACGCAATTCATCTTCATTTTTGAAAAGTTCTGGCAATTGACCAAACAGATGCTCTATAAACTGTGCCGCTGACATGGGTTTTCCATCCGGTCCCCAGAATGTTGTCACCATTATATCCTTTATGTTTCTGGCTTTACCGTCACTGAGCTTTACTTTTACCTTTGGACGTTTCTCACATTCACAGGGGTACTCACCACACTTGGGGCAAGGCTCTGGTCCTGGTTTCTCACAGGTACATGGCAAGTTTCCGCAAACTTTGCAAGGCACCGGTGGATTTTTAATACATTCACAGGGTAGCTTGCCACAACGGTTGCAGGGTTCTGGCTCTAGTGGCTCCCCATCCCATTCTTCATCGTTAAAATGTTTGTAGGCTTCGACAAAGTCGTAAATGGTGAAATAGTCTTTTCCATCAAACAGTC
>JAPHTF010000160.1 GCA_026197095.1 Gammaproteobacteria bacterium | reverse complement strand
GAACAGTTAATACCATCCCACAATGTCGCATGTCCTGTTGCATCTGCCCAATTCACATCAAAAACAAGAACACCTTTTTTGTTTTTAAAATCGAACGGTTGAGGTGATTTTACTTCAAGGTCGGGCTTGCCATAAGTATCCAGTAAATATGTTTTTAAATTTTCAACCGTGTAGATATACCAGTTTCCTTTTTTACCCGAAACTGTTTTGCCTCGTATGTAAGGTATTTTCCCACCTGAATTATTAAGTGCATAACTCATGCGTATTGCACAGGCATTCTCAAACTTACCTTGGGCAGGCGTTAGGTTGTTAATGTTATGGTCAACTTTACCACCAATATGAGTACCTACAGCAGAAACACTGTTTACAGTTGTATTGTGTACTTCCTTGAATGCTTTAATGGCAAGATTTAGTTTCGGTTTTTTAGCCATGTGTTCTTCCTTGTTTTATTTTTTAAGTGATTCCAGTTCTTTTTTACTATACTTTATTTCTGTAACAACATTCCCTTGCTTATCAATCTGGCCCCATTTGCCACCTTCAACCGTTTTATGTTCTCCATCTGGTTTAAAAAAACAATCAACACAAACTATTGAAATTCCATTATTAAATGGAAAAGCAAAATCATATTGAGGCTCAATAACAACGGTGAGTTGCTTGTTAATAAAACCAAATTTATTATTTTTAACCGTACGGGCTAAACCTTCTTTAAAATAATCAGGACCGTTATCAAAAAGATGGGTGCGTACAAGTTTTGCCTTTTTATTAATGTAATAAATTCCATCGTGAATACGAATGTCCGCTAAGCCATCTTTATTAAACCAAACTTGCTTAAAGTGTTTATCGCTAATAGAAAGTTTGCCTGAATCATCAAGCTGTCCACAGTTTTTAAATTCAGTCAGTTCAGGGTATGGATGTGTTTTTGATTGAATAGGAACAAAAGCACATGATAAAGATTGAGTTGAACTGCATCCAACAAAGAAAAATAGAGTTAAAAGTGCAAGAAGAGAAGAGCGAGCTAGTCTGATTAAATCCATTTTTATACTTACCTTTAGATTACATCCATTTATGAACAAAGATATTAACAATAAATACTAATAAAAACGACAAGGTAATAAGAACGATCTGGGCTACCTTTTCTTATGTACTTTAGTGTGCTGAATAAGCTATTCCGTAAGAAAATACTGATAACCTGTTTATGAGCCGAATAAAACACTCTATTCGGCTCACACCAGGAGATTTAGAGATCAAGTGATCTGACCCCTTGATTGTAATGATTATGCTATCGACATGAGGCTAATTCATGTCGAAATTAGTGGAAAATATCGACGTATCTATGAAGACTTAGCCTCAACTTAAAATAAAAACCTTCATTATTTTAAATTAGCTGCTAAAATAAAATAACAATGATTCTTATTTTAGGTTAGACAGGTCAAAAACGGGCATGGATAGGGGACTTACAGGGGAATATATACCGGCTATAGCTGGTGGTGTGGCATGTGAAGCCTTTGTTCCTGCGCCACTTCCTCCCAATCCGCCATTACAAATTGATATCAAGCTCCAGGCCCGTATTAACCAGGCAATGCTTGCACTTGGTCGGCTCGATGCGATTAGCTCATTGTTACCGGATGCGCATTTATTCCTATACAGCTATGTCCGCAAGGAAGCCGTCATGTCATCTCAGATTGAGGGCACGCAGTCATCTCTGAGTGATTTAATGCTGTATGAAATGGAAGGTATTCCAGGCGTCCCGATGGATGATGTACAGGAAGTATCCTGTTATGTCAGTGCGCTAAATTTAGGAATAAAACGTATAAAAGAAGGGCAGCCAATTAGCTACCGGCTTATTACTGAAATCCACCAGGCATTAATGACATCAGGTCGTGGCCTGAATAGTAGACCTGGAGAGTTCCGGCAGAACCAGGTTTGGATAGGTGGCCATAGGCCAGATGAAGCGACATTTGTGCCATCACCTGCAAATACACTAGAAGATAGCTGGGCAGCCCTGGAACGTTTTATTAATGATGTTCCTGAATCAACAGACCCATTAATAAAAGCAGCACTGGTACATGTGCAGTTTGAAACCATTCACCCTTTTATGGATGGTAATGGACGTATTGGCCGATTGTTAATACCTTTGATTTTGGTTGAAGCAAAAATACTTGCTGAACCACTGCTATATTTATCGGTATTTTTTAAAAAGCACCGACAAACTTATTATGAAAGATTAAATCAAGTCCGACTCACAGGTGACTGGGAAGCCTGGCTGCTATTCTTTGTTGATGCAGTAGCCGAAACAGCAAATAAAGCGGTAGATACTGCGCAACGTTTAAATACGCTAAGGCCATCAGATAAAGCACGTATAGCAACAATAGGCAGACAGGCAGGATCAGCAAATCAAATATTAGATGCTTTATTTGAACAGCCTATAGCGAGTATCAATAAAATAATTGAAATAACAGGGCTAACAGCAGCCACTGTTGGCAAAGTTCTGGATGTGCTGGACAAAGAACTAGATATTGTTAAAGAAATAACAGGACAAAAGCGAAATCGAGTATATGCATATACCGCGTATATTGAGATCTTGAATAATGATTAGAATGAGTAAAATTACGTTATACGTTAGAAACAATGCAGTTGAAAAATAAAATTTAAAAAAGAGTTCCCTCCCCCTGAAGGGGGGACGAGCCCAAGGATGGGCGAAGGTAAAATAATGCAGGAGCAATTATCGAGGGTTAGGGTGGGGTGAATTAAAACAAGACGATTAACTGAACAGCATTGCGCTTATGCGGGTTTTTTTGAGCCTAACTTGTTGAAAAAACCATAAAAAATTATAGGGATTTATATTTCAAGGAATCTTAGTTTTTGATATAAGAATTTTGTTATATCGAAAAACTGCATAGTATTTGACATAGTGAGATAAAGACGTTAGCTTTTCGATATAAGATAAATTATATATCGGAAAGTTATTAGGTTTTAGAGATAAATATGGACATTAAAGAATATAAATCTGGCTTCTACAAACAGCAATATGAATACCAAAGCTTTGAACCTGAGCTAATTAACCATGCCTGGGAAATTTCAGATGGTGAAATTCAGAGTGTATTGAGTGAAGCAGACCGGGTTTTAGGTGAGCTGAATGCTTTTTCACAATTAGTTCCCAATGTCGATTTCTTTATACGTATGCACATTACTAAAGAAGCTACTCAGTCAAGTCGTATAGAAGGCACTCGTACGAATATGGAAGAAGCTCTTTTAGATGAGCAGGATATTGACCCGGAAAAAAGAGATGATTGGGTTGAAGTGCAGAATTATGTTGAAGCTATTAATAGCGCAATTGAACAATTAGAAACCCTGCCTTTATCAAATCGTATGTTAAAAGATGCACATAAAGTTCTGATGCAAGGGGTGCGAGGTGAAACTAAACTACCTGGTGAATTTAGAAGTAGTCAGAACTGGATAGGTGTAAGTTTAAAAAATGCTATTTTTGTGCCTCCCCATTATGATGGGGTACCAGCATTGATGAGCGATTTAGAGAAGTTTATTCATAATGATGAGTTACAAGTTCCTCATTTAATTAAAATTGCTATAGTTCATTATCAGTTTGAAACTATTCACCCATTTCTAGATGGTAATGGACGTTTAGGAAGGTTGATGATTGCACTTTATTTAGCGAGTTTTGGCTTGCTGCATAAACCCGCACTATATTTATCAGACTATTTTGAGAGACATAAAACGGAATATGTTGATCGCCTTATGGCAGTACGTGAAGGCAACAATTTAAAAGACTGGCTGGTATTCTTTTTGTATGGTGTACGTGAAACTGCAGAGAGTTCAATTCAAGTGTTTAAAGATATAATAACTTTAAAAGAGCGTTTGGAACGAGAAGTTTTGCCACACTTTACTACCAGGCGACAGGAAAATGCACAAACTTTAATGCAATATCTTTATCATAGACCATTGGTCAATATTAAAGATGTTGCAAGTCTGTTGGGTTTGCAAACAAACACAGCCGCTGCATTAGTAAATGATTTTGTGAAGCACAATGTTCTAGATGAACTAACAGGTAAGCGAAGGAATAGGATTTATTATTTCAAAGATTATATTGCTATTTTTCATAGGCGCGAAGAATGATCGTTTTTGTGGTTAAGTTAAAGCAAACCATTAAAATACATAAGGCCACCAACAACAAAAAAGTTGATGATGACGATTGCTCCGTAAATCAGAATAAGTATCGTCAAAAATGCTAAAGAATATATGAAGGGGTGATCTTTTATGTTGAGAATATTATTTTTAAATCTTTTTCTCATTGTTTTGGGAAAAACAATCGCTCTTACATAGGCCAGTGTTTTAATGAAATACAATGGGAATGAGTTAAACATGGCAATCTCATTCAAGCTAAAATGGTTATTGTTAAAATAAGTTGCGTCAAATATTTTCTTGTAAATAAACGTTTGAATAAATAATAAAGGCATTAATCCCACGATTACAGATGCAGCCATAATCGAGAATAAAATAAATGACAAACGCATGTAAGCTTCAAGCATTGAATCTTTCTCAATCGCTACATATTAAAGCCCGCATCAGCGGGTTATTGATTTCAGTTTCTTAAAATTCAAGTTAATGCCTTAACAGGCCATTTTTCTGGATCACGAATTTTCTTGTTAGTCTCGCAGTTTGGCTGTATTTTCAATTGCTTAATTTTAGGTTGGTTTCCTGAAAGGTCGTACTTTGTTAGTGACCCGCAATGACCAAAACCGCTATATAAAGTTAAAATTTTAAATTTATCAAAAGTCGATGAGGTTAAAACATTGCCCCATATTTCACTTTCTTTTGTATTTTTCATATTTGAGTCATATACAGGGAATTTTAATTGATGGGCAATAGGGTTTTTATTACTAAGATCTAATTTATAAAAAACACTCATTCCCTGGTAAGACCCGTATGTGCAAATTACTTGTGTAATATATAACGTATCGGATTGCTTAATAAAATTTAAACCTGATGTCGGCGCATTAAATGTTTTTTCACAACTATCAGGCCAATTCAATAGCTTCCGTACTATCAATCTATCAGATGCCTGTGATTG
>JAPHTF010000075.1 GCA_026197095.1 Gammaproteobacteria bacterium | reverse complement strand
TTATCAACCAGTGCAACCATATTGATACCAAACACATTTTGCATCTGTGTTTGTTGGTAAAGATTGTTCAGCATAACATCAGCCACTTCACCACGGCGAAGTTCAATGACCATACGCATACCGTCTTTATCCGACTCATCACGTAAACCGGTAATACCATCAATTTTTTTATCTTTTACCAGCTCAGCAATTTTTTCTAACAAGCGAGCTTTATTAACCTGGTACGGCAACTCTGTAACAATAATACTTTCTTTATCTTTAGCGCGTTCTTCAACATGTGTTCTTGCGCGAACATAAATACGTCCTTTACCACCCGCATACGCTTCAGCGATACCGCGTGCACCATTAATGATGCCTGCTGTTGGAAAGTCAGGGCCAGGCATGATTTCCATAAGTTCCTGAATAGAAATATTTTCATTTTCAATAACAGCAAGGCAGGCATTAATGACTTCAGTGAGATTATGTGGCGGAATATTTGTCGCCATACCCACAGCAATACCAGAAGAACCATTAACCAGTAAATTAGGAACACGTGATGGAAGAATTTCCGGCTCATGCTCGGATTCATCGTAGTTAGGAATAAAATCAACGGTTTCTTTATCAAGATCGGCAAGAAGCTCATGCGCAATTTTTGACATGCGTACTTCGGTATAACGCATTGCCGCGGGAGAATCACCATCGACTGAACCAAAGTTACCTTGTCCATCAACCAGCATATAACGCAAAGAAAAAGGCTGCGCCATACGAACGATAGTGTCATAAACCGCGGTGTCACCGTGTGGATGGTATTTACCAATCACATCACCAACAACACGTGCAGATTTTTTATAGGGCTTATTATAGTCATTACCCAATTCACGCATCGCAAAAAGAACACGTCTGTGAACAGGCTTTAAACCATCTCGTACATCAGGAAGTGCCCGACCCACAATTACGCTCATCGCATAATCCAGGTAGGACTGCTTCATTTCATCTTCTATGTTTATCGGAAGAACTTCTTTCGCGAACTCAGCCATGTACGAGTGGCTCCTTCAAAGTAATGTTCGAGTTATGATTTTTATAATTTCGTCAATATAATGCCCAATCCAGAGCATTTTAAAGGCGAAATTATACCACACTGTTATATGGTACTGCATCTTTGTGAAGTTACGGGAAATCAACTCTGAGGCGCGTGAAATAAAAATAAGCAAAGGATAAAGTGCTGATTTTTGGCTTTCCAAACAGAAAAATGCCTATTTACTGCCCATTTTTGTGAAATGGCTAATTGAGCACTCTTTATTGGTTATTAAGTAGCCAAAACCACTCAATAATATTATAAAAACTCGTCAAATTGACTCGTGAGAAAGTGAGTCATTAACGCAACAATCTTGTTATTGCGCGTGTTTTTTTGACTCTTTTATTGCTGATAGTTTACGTGTATCTTTTTCGCTATGAAAATACAGACTTCGAAAATAGACACGATTATACATGCAACATGGATAGCCCCTGTCGAACCTGTCGACACCCTCCACCACCACTACTCTATTGCAATCCATGATGGACGGATTCAGGACTTACTGCCTAAACAGGATATTCTTGATAAATATTTAGCGGATGTTGAAATCACGCTGGATAATCACCTTCTGATTCCGGGTTTAATCAACACGCATACGCATTCACCCATGTCTTTAATGCGCGGTCTGGCCGATGATTTGCCCCTGATGGACTGGTTAAATAACCATATCTGGCCCACTGAACAACAGCATGTTTCAGCTGAATTCGTCCTTGATGGTTCGTTACTCGCCTGTGCTGAGATGATTAAAAGCGGCACGACCTGCTTTAATGATATGTATTTCTTTCCCGAAATCACCGCACGCGCTGTCGAACAAGCCGGTATGCGTGCAAAGCTGGGATTGATACTTATCGACTTTCCTTCAGCCTGGGCCAGCGATGCAGATGAATACCTGGCAAAAGGCATTGAATTACATGATAAATTGCGCAGCAATAGCCTCATCAGCACAGCATTTGCGCCCCATGCGCCTTATACCGTTTCAGATGCACCATTAAAGCGTATAACCACTTATGCTGAAGAGCTGGATATTCCCGTGCATATCCATTTACATGAAACAGCTGACGAAGTTGAGCAAGCGGTTTCAGAATCCGGTCAACGCCCTATCGCGCGATTGAATGAACTGGGTTTATTGTCTCCTCGCCTGCTTGCAGTCCATATGACACAACTTAACGACGATGAAATTGCGCTTATCGCAGAAACAGGCGCACATGTATTGCATTGTCCTGAATCAAATTTGAAACTGGCCAGCGGCTTTTGCCCAACGTTTAAGTTACAACAAGCAGGTATCAATATTTCACTTGGTACTGACGGGGCTGCCAGTAATAATGATCTCGATATGATTTCTGAAATGCATACCGCAGCGTTGCTAGCAAAAGCGGTGGCTAATAATGCCAGCGCCCTTCCGGCCGAAGATATTTTACGTATGGCCACCATTAACGGGGCAATTGCACTCGGGCTTGATTCAGAAATAGGCTCTCTTGAGGTTGGCAAGTCCGCCGATATAACTGCTGTCGATCTTGGTGGAATTGAGAATCAACCCGTTTACTGTCCTGTATCCCAACTCATCTATTCAGCAGGTCGTGAAAATGTCACCAATGTCTGGGTAGCCGGTAACCACCTGCTTAAAGATAAAGAACTCACTACGCTCGATGAAAAAGCAATCCTGGAAAAAGCGCACTATTGGCAAGAAAAAATCAATACGTGATCCTCAAATCTAAAACATTTCAACGCAAAGGACGCGGAGTCGCAGAGGGCGCAAAGAATAATTGTTAAAGATAATTACTCTGGTATAACGTGACATCTACAGTCTATATTTTGATTTTCTCTGCGTTCTTTGCGACTCCGCGTCCTTTGCGTTAATTCACTATAATTTTAATACCCACATATTACTTTTCACGTTAGAATTACGCTATGACTGAACATACATTAAATTTTGATCCTCAGGAAATCGCTAAATTCGAAGAACTCGCCTCACGCTGGTGGGATCCTGACAGTGAATTTAAACCGCTGCACGAAATCAATCCGTTACGACTGGAATATATTGATCGCCGTAGTGCTCTCAAAGGCAAAAAGGTGGTCGATGTGGGCTGTGGTGGTGGCATTTTAGCTGAAAGCATGGCGCTTAAAGGGGCGAATGTGCTTGGTATTGATATGGGCAAAGCCCCACTCAGTGTTGCGCAGTTACATAAATTAGAAACAGGTGCTGAACTTGAGTACCAGCAAATCACTGCTGAAGAATTAGCCGAGCAAGAAGCCGGACAATATGATGTAGTTACCTGCATGGAAATGCTGGAACACGTTCCAGATCCTTCTTCTGTTATTGCTTCATGCTGCAAACTGGTGAAGCCCGGTGGTCATGTATTTTTCTCGACAATTAACCGTAATCCAAAGTCATACCTTTTCGCTATTGTCGGTGCTGAATATATTTTACAAATGTTGCCTAAAGGGACACATGACTACAGTAAATTCATCAAACCTTCTGAATTAGAAAGCTGGGCACGTGCAGCAGATTTACACTTAAGAGAATTGACTGGAATGAGTTATAACCTGTTGAGTAAAAAATATTCTTTAGGGCATGATGTTGATGTTAACTACTTAATGCATATGCAGAAATAAAATTATTTTTGTTATTGCAGGTCGGGCTTAAGCCCGACGCTGAGATAGAATAAATGCACAAACATCTTTAATTTCCCTACATACTTCTTGTGATTTTTAATAAGTTGCACCAAGGTAGTAACTTACCGCAGCGTCAGCCTGAAGGCAGACCTACATAAAAACTATAATATGCAAAAAATAAAAACGGTTTTATTTGATCTCGATGGCACACTTGCGGACACCGCACCCGATCTTGCTAACGCACTAAATTATGTTTTAGAAAAACATAACTATACAGCTTTACCTTATGAAAAAATTCGTCCCGTTGTTTCTCATGGTGGTATGGCACTGGTGACACTAGGCTTCGGTGCAGACCATCCCGAATTTGATACTTTTTACAAAGAACTACTTGAGCACTATCAAAACAATATCGCAAACGAAACCACTCTATTCCCCGGAATGGATGAATTACTACTCGCACTCGAAAAAGAGAATATCAATTGGGGCGTAGTCACCAATAAGCCCGGCTGGTTAACGAAACCTTTAATGGAAGCATTAAATTTAACTTCTCGTGCAGCAACCATCGTTAGTGGCGATACACTTGAAGAACGCAAACCTCACCCGGCCCCTTTACTCCATGCCTGCCAACAAGCCGGCAGTAAAGCCGAGGAATGTATTTATGTGGGTGATGCAGAACGTGATATTGAAGCTGGCAATCGTGCAGGCATGCTCTCACTTGTCGCATTATTTGGCTATATAGCCGATTCTGATGTGCCTGAAACCTGGGGGGCACATTCATTAATAACTTCTCCCGCAGCAATAATCCCATTAATCCAGTCATTGAACTGATCAGAGTGATGAATATAGAGTAAACTCTTTGCTATGAACGAATCATTCATTATAGAGATATTAAGCAATCAACTTTTATTAATATCTATTGTAGTCACTGCAGTAATCAGTAGCCTGGTTACCTATATTTATTTTCAGCGCAAAGTTTCCCAACTACGAGAAAAAAATACCGAACTCTCAACCCGCATTGAGATTGAACAACAAAACAATAATGAAAAAATTCAAGCACTGGAAAAAGCACGTGCACAATTAAGTGAAACCTTCACCGCACTATCCAGTAAAGCACTGCAAAATAATAATGAAGAATTTTTAAAATTAGCACGTGAAAACTTAAAACAATATCAGTCTCAAGCCGTTAACGAACTCGATAAAAAAGAAAAAGCCATAGAGCATTTGCTTAATCCCATTAAAGAAAGTCTCAGCAAAACTGAAGAACAAATTCGTAGTATTGAAAAAGAACGCAAAGAATCATATGGCGCTCTGCATAAACATCTCGAATCAATGGCACAATCTCAATCTACATTACAGGATGAAACACGTAAACTGGTGACTGCACTTCGTCGTCCTGAAGTACGTGGGCAATGGGGTGAGATGACACTGAAACGGCTGGCGGAACTGGCCGGTATGGTTGAACACTGTGATTTTTATGAACAGGAACATGTTCGCACTCATGATGGTGCATTACGCCCCGATATGATTGTCCGTATGCCTGATGGCCGCGAAATTGTGGTTGATGTAAAAACACCGCTTGATGCTTATATTAGTGCTATTGAAGCGGTTGATGATGCACAACGTCTCATTCATTTAAAACGTCATACACAAAATGTTAAACAACGTATTAATGAACTTGCAGATAAAGCCTATTGGGATCAATTTAAAAATGCTCCCGATTTTGTGGTTTTATTTATTCCGGGTGATCAATTCTTAAGTGCGGCTCTCGATCAGGAACCCGCAATTTTAGAAAACGCATTATCTCGACAAGTTATCCTTGCAACGCCAACAAGCCTGGTTGCGCTATTACGTGCGGTCGGATATGGCTGGCGCCAGGAACAACTTGCTGAAAATGCAGAACATATTAAGACAGTGGGTGAAGAATTATATGGCCGCTTACAAACATTCACTGAACACTTACAAAAAGTGGGACGTAGTCTTGATACGGGATTAAAACATTACAACAGTGCAGTGGGTTCATTTGATAGCCGAGTATTACCCAGTGCACGTAAGTTTAACGAGATGGGAATTTCTGCAGATAAAAAAATTATCCAGCCGAATCAAATTGAGACGGCGGTTAGACAAATAGAATCTGAAAAGGATGATAGTTAATGATCTTTGCAGGTCGGGCTTCAGCCCGACGCGGTCTCAAAACATCAATTCAATTAGCATTTAAAACTTTTATGAGTTAAGCGTGGCAGGGATAGAATTGCACCCATGACCTACTGCTGTGTCGAACTGACACCTCCAAAAATATAATTAAGTGAGGTGCTATGAGCCCGAGCTACAAGAAAAGCTGTTATTTGCTTTCTTCAACTTTTCCTTTTATATCTCCACCCAGCTTTTCAATACGCTCACCCACTCTTTCTTTTATTTTTTTCTGCAGGTTTTCTTCAGCAAAAGGGTTACTGAAAAGAGGCTTTTGTTTTCCGATGTTAACGCCAAACCATAGCCCAACAATTAAGCCGATTAGAATCCCCATAACAAGCATTTTTAATACTTTCATAATCAATATCCATTTATATTTGTATGACAGAATGTGACTCCGTAGAATACCCCACTTATGAACAAAGAAACACTGCAAAATGCGTATGCTGAATGCCTGAATATGGCCCGGTCTCATTATGAGAACTTCCCCGTTGCTTCACGTTTATTACCTAAGCGCTTAAGACAGCCGATCGCCGTGATTTATGCCTTTGCACGTCGTGCAGATGATTTTGCAGATGAAGGAAATTTAACAGAAGATGAACGCTTGAGCGCATTGGCAGATTATGCAAACAAACTCAACCAGATAGAGCAAGGTGAGTTTGTCAATGACGTCACCTTTATCGCCCTTGCTGATGTGATCAAACAGCATGAGTTGCCGGTATCTTTATTCCACGATTTGCTCACCGCATTTAAAATGGATGTCACTAAAGCACGTTATGCGAATTTTGGTGAAGTCATGCAGTACTGTCGTTATTCGGCAAATCCTGTCGGTCGATTATTACTGCATTTAAACAATGCGGCTTCTCCTCAAAACCTGGGCATGTCAGATGCTGTCTGTAGTGCACTACAGCTGACCAACTTTCTCCAGGATATTAGCCAGGATTTAGAAGAAAGTGATCGCATCTATATACCAAAAGATGAAATGGAGCAATTTGGTGTCAGTGAAGACGATATTCGTAATAAAACAACTAATCATGCAACACGCCGACTAATTGAATTCCAGATTCGACGCACCGCTAAACTCATGCAAGCCGGTGCTCCATTGGGTAAAGTACTTAAAGGTCGTATGGGATTAGAATTGCGTATGACCATTATGGGTGGCTCACGAATTTTATATAAACTCAACCAGCAACATAATGATGTCTTTAGCCGCCCTCGTTTAAACAAATGGGATGTTGTCTGGATACTATGGAAAGCTATCAGAGCTAAATAAATACATGAACCACAGAGGACACAATGGTTCACAGAGGTAAAAAGCGAAATAATTTTTGAATGCATTTTTTAATCTATTGTTTTCCTCTGTAAACCTCAGCGCCCTCTGTGGTTAAAGATTTTTTTCGTAGCCTTATTAGCGCCTTAGCGGTAGAATTAAAACTAAAGAATAGCCAAGTATAATTATGACTCCCGAAGAATATTGCCAGGACAAAACAGCAAAAAGTGGTTCAAGCTTT
Source organism: Gammaproteobacteria bacterium (assembly GCA_026197095.1). GTDB lineage: Bacteria > Pseudomonadota > Gammaproteobacteria > UBA6429 > Thiohalophilaceae > JAGLTQ01. The sequence continues at coordinate 11,866 of JAPHTF010000075.1, read as the reverse complement.
TATTACAGTTTTTTGTTTTTACCAAAAACAAAACGACTGGCAATTACGGCACTTTATGCATTTTGTCGTGAAGTAGATGATATTGCCGATGCAGAAATGGATAATAATATTAAGCGAGTTAAACTAGAATGGTGGCGTTCAGAAATCGAATTATTATTTAACGGTACGGCCAATCACCCTGTCTCCCATGCGTTATTACCGGTGATTAAACGCTTTAACCTCGAAAAAAAATATTTTCTGGAAATTATTAATGGCATGGAAATGGATCTTGAAGAAGTGCGCTTTGCCACCTTTGAAGAGTTAAGCTTGTATTGTTACCGTGTTGCCGGTGTTGTAGGTCTACTCTCTGCCAGTATTTTTGGTTATAACGATCCTAAAACACTTGAGTACGCCACTAAACTGGGATTAGCTTTACAACTCACCAATATCATTCGTGATGTTTATGAAGACTCATTACGCGACCGCTTATATTTACCACTAGATGAGTTAAAAGAATTTGGGGTAACTGAAGCACAAATTTTTAATCGTGAAGACACAGAGCCGTTCCATAAGCTCTTAAGTTTTCAGGCCGAACGCGCACATAAATGCTATCGTGAAGCATTTGCTACCTTACCTGTTCAAGATCGCTATAAACAAAAAACAGGCACTATCATGGCGGCCATTTATGAAAACACCTTAAATGAAATGGAATTAGATCAGTTACAGGTTTTAAAACATAAAGTTGTCATTCCTCCTCTTCGTAAAATCATTATCGCGCTAAAAACATGGTTTAAAGAGTGGTGGAGCTACCGGAAATATAACATCGCATGAATAACGAGCCTGTCGTTATCATAGGCGCAGGTTGGGCTGGACTTGCCGCTGCAGTAAGACTCACTCAACATGGATATAAAGTCACGATATTTGAATCAGCAAAACATGCAGGTGGTCGGGCACGTTCTGTAAGTTTTGGAAATAATACTGTTGATAATGGTCAGCATCTTTTAATTGGTGCTTATACTGAATGTTTAGATTTAATGAAAACAGTGGGTATCGATATAGAGTCAAACCTCAAACGTTTACCTTTATTACTCACCGTCATCGACAAACCTGCTACTAATAAAAAACCTGAACAGCTTATTTTAAAAGCCCCCACTCTCCCTGCTCCGTTACATTTACTGTATGCCCTGGTCAGAGCAAAAGGATTGAAGTTTAAAGACCGAATAGCGGCGATTCGATTTGGTTTGTACCTTAAAAAAAATAACTACCAGCTTAAACAAGATATTTCCGTAGCAGAGTTATTTAAAGCAACCCGACAAACTGATATTTTAATTTATCAGCTTTGGGAGCCTCTCGTTCTCTCGACCATGAATACACCCATTTCTGAGGCTTCCGCAAATGTGTTTATGCGTGTATTCAAAGATGCCTTTACCAACAAAAGAAAAGATTCTGAACTTTTAATTCCTACAGTTGGTTTGTCTCAGCTTTTTCCAGATGCGGCAATTAACTACATTAAAGAACATGGTGGACAAGTTCACTTAAAATCACGTGTTGAAAGCATTGAAATTATTGAAAACCAGGTGACCACTGTAACCACTAAAATTGATGAGCAAAAAAATTCAATAAACACATCAAACGTTATTATTGCTACTGCACCACAAAACTTAAAAAAGCTCATTAATAATTATGTCGCTTTAAAAAACATCAATCATAATATCGGGCAATTTAATTACGAGCCCATTGTAACAGTCTATTTACACTACCCTAAAGGCACTCAACTCTCTCAACCAATGATAGGATTGAGCAGTACAACCAGTCAGTGGGTATTTGATCGTGGCATTTTTTGTCAGCAAGACGGACTGTTCAGTATTGTTATCAGTGCAAGTGGTGACCATATGCTTATGGATGATGATACACTTACACAAAAGGTACACGAAGAAATAGCAGGGCTATTCGAAAACAAACCAGCATTAATGAATTCTTTTGTGGTTCGCGAAAAAAGAGCCACGTTTACGTGCAAAGTAAACATAAATGATATTCGTCCTGCAAATAAAACTGATGTAGATGGCTTATACCTGGCAGGCGATTATACCAATACACACTACCCCGCAACATTAGAAGGTGCAGTTCGAAGTGGAATAGCTGCAAGCAAATTAATAACTAAACTTATATAGACTAAATACCATGAATAAAATAATCCGGATCCCAGCAAATTTTAAACCACAGGAAAACTGCCTTAAAGATAAAGTTATTCTTATCACGGGCACTGGAGATGGCATCGGTAAAGAGGCAGCAAAAACATATGCCCGCTACGGTGCCACGGTTATATTATTAAGTAAAACAGAAAAAAAGATTGTCGATCTTTATGATGAAATTATTAATGCTGGATATCCACAGCCCGCCATTATCACCTTAAATCTTGAAAGTGCAACAGCCGATCAATATTTAGAATTAGCTCATACAATAGAAACAGAGTTCGGTCATCTTGATGGTTTAATTCATAATGCGGCCATGTTTGAAGGACTTAGCCCTATTGCACAATTTGATAATAATTTATGGGAGCGCATTACAAAAGTTAATTTACATGCACCCTTCTTATTGTCCCAGGCGATGATTCCATTATTAAATAAATCAAAAGATGCCTCCATGATATTTACCAGTTCAGGTGTTGCCCATAAAGGTCGCGCCTACTGGGGAGCTTATGGTGTAACAAAAGCGGCAAGTGATAATTTGATGGGTATTCTCGCGGATGAACTCGAAGTGAATACACCGATCAGAGTAAATAGTATCGACCCCGGACGTGTCCGCACACGTATGCGCGCCCTTGCCTTTCCTGGTGAAAACCCAATGGATAACCCCGCTCCAGCGGATATTATGGATGCTTATCTATATTTAATGAGTGATGAGAGTAAAGATATTAATGGGAAAATTATTTCTTGTAAAAAGGACTAACAATAAACTGTAAAGCAGTCTATTGCTGGCGCAAGCGAATATTTAACACGTGCAAAATTGACGTCTGGATAACAAATATTTTTGGTTTAATCTATTTTTCATTTTTATCGTTTTTATTTTCTGCCTTAATGTCTTTCATAACTTTAGGCAGACAGTCAGGGCAAATTCCATGGCTGAATGCTGCATCTGAATGTTTAGATATATATATTTCTATCATTTCCCATGCTCCTTCATCATCACGAATATTATGACAATAAGAACATATTGGAATTATTCCTTTTAATACTTTAATTTCCTTCAAAGCTTCTTGCAACTCTACCACCAGGTTATCTTTCTCATTCTCCATTAATCTTTGGTGAGTAATATCCTCTACCAAAACTGAAAACCCATCAATATCGTCTTTAGAGTTTCTATATGGAAAATAACGAGCGAAAAAAACACTCTTACCTAAATGTGATGGCATAATAACTTCATAAGAAACTTTCTGCCCCAGTAATGCCATGTCAACATGACTTTCTATTACGGAATAACGCTCTGTCCCTAAGACATCATCAATATTTTTTTCAACAATGTCTTCTTTAGCTAACCCTAACCAGTTTAAATATGCATTATTTACAAATTTATATTTTTTATCCGCGCCTATATAAGCAATAAATACCGGCAATGAATCGATAGTATGCTGTATTAAGTTTCTATCCATAAGAATCTCAAAAACCATATTATAAACTACGAACTTATATATTTGTTCTGCTAAAGAACAACCAGAAAATTATGGCACAATACTAAAACAATATTTAAGTATAGTTTGAATAGTGCGGATATGAATCTTTAATTTTAATTATTATTGCGTTATATGTGTAATATATAGGGTTTTTACCTATGTATTTATCTGGCGAGCATAATTTTTATCCGACTATTTGCATTATGCTACTAAAAACATCTGCCTGATTTTCTGACAAACTTAACTGTTCGATATGTTCTCTGCGTATAAAAATTCACGGGCTTAATTATTGTATTTTTTAATTAAATCATCACGATGAAAGGGATCTTCTTCATCCAAAAGTAATAGCATGATTTCACCATGATATCTTGATATATCTGATAGCTCCTTCATTATACTGTTAACAGAGAATTGCTTATTTATGGCCTGTTGCAGTACTTGATTACGATTATCAATAACATACAGGCCGATACTAATTAAAATGTGAAGAAGGAGGAAACTTGGCGTATAGCTAATAACGAAAGTACGGGAAGAGATATTCCTGACGTTATTTAAATTTAACACATACTTTTCATCAACCTTGAGCCTGCTTGTGCCATTTACAACTCTGGTTTTAGGTGGCACATAATCAGCATATATTACATCACTTTCTTATAAAATATATTTGGAGCATTCTTAAGTTAAGTTAAATTATCCTTCCCCCTTCATCATCGATTTTAAATCTGCAAAAGGATTCTGCGTGGCAGTCGTGCCTTTCGATTCTGATGTGGACTTATTGCCCATATGTGCTTCTAACTGACGTTGATGTTCATTGTCATGGCAATACAAACACAACAACTCCCAATTACTACCATCTGCCGGGTTATTGTCATGATCGTGATCACGATGATGCACGGTGAGTTCACTTAAATTTTTGCCACTAAACTCACGGCTACAGCGCCCACAGATATGGGGATACATTTTTAATGCTTGTTCACGGTAGCCTTTGGCACGCGCATCCATTTCACGTCTTGCATCTGCTACTACCTTATCTAATCTATCGGTATTAATTTTTCCCATTACAATCTCCAGTTTCTTTAATCTATAGTAATACTATTCATGCCAAATACTAGTGTACTCAAGAGATACGAGTTTATTTTTTTCAAGCCATACAAAAGCATTTTGTTCATAATGTACGGCAAGTTTTTCTGCTTCTTCTTTATTTAACCCTAAAACAATATACCCTTCTTCAGCGGGCCATAAAGGATCCTTACCTTTGCCAAGGGCGTCATAAAACACGTAATTGTTTTTTTTAAGATAATGATATAAATCATAATTCCGTATTTTATTTTGCGCAAAATCAATAGCCTGGCTTCTTGGATTCCATGCTGTCAGGATAGCGGCTGTGCTGGCATTTTCAGTAGCAAACAGATTATTGATTACCGGTAAATTATCCTCATCAATTTTTATTCCGTATTGTTTTCCTGCTAAATGAACGAAATATATCGTGTCCAGGTAATGTTGTTCTAAATCACTTTTCATTATTGATTAACCAAACATGAGTTTAATTCCACCACACCGCGAACCCTCGCTTACGAAGGTGCTCTCCTAATAAAGCTTCTTTATACTCCGCTTCTTTACGTGTTGCTATCGGGTTATATTGCTCAAATAATTTATAACGTAATCGTAAGCCATATTTTTTCGCATACTGATTGGCATAGATACCGGCTTTGTGTTGGTCAAAACGCTCATCTGGCGATTTAGATGTTTGCCCCACATAGACACAAGGATAGTCTTCAATATAATCCGGATTCATTTCACGAAACTTTTTTATCAAAAGTACTTCTTTATCCAGATCAATCACATAAAGGTTATACGTGCGTTTCTTTCTTTTCATATTTTAAGACTAATTTAAGCCGGTTTTATCAATATCTGACTAATTTCACTCGGGGCTAAAAATCGCAAAGGTGGTCCCCAATAACCCGTGCCACGACTTACGAATATTTGGCGGTTAGGTGCATGCTCATACAAACCCGCAAGATAGGGTTGTGCCGTCATGACTAATAACCCAAAGGGGAAAATCTGGCCACCATGGGTATGTCCGCTTAACATCAAGTCACAGCGATAGTTATCCATTTCAGTGATCATTCGAGGTTGATGTGCAAGTACAACACAGGCTTTAGTTTGATCAAGCTTCTTATAAGCCGCTTGTGGATCAGGTGGAAGAAAATCTGCACGGTATCCACTCACATCGGTCAGGCCAACTAAATTAAATTGTGCATCCCCTTCTCCAATCACCACATGTTCATTTAATAAAGGTATCAGCCCTAAAGATTTAAGGTAATGCACCGTTTCACCTGCACCGTGAAAATATTCATGGTTGCCTAAAATGAAATATGTCGGTGCGTTAACATCTTTTAAGGGATAAAGATCATATTCAATCTTACTTATTGCTAAATCAACCAGGTCGCCTGTGATAACAACTATGTCCGGCTTCAATGAGTTTGTCTTTGCAACCAGCTTTTCAATAAAGTCACGTTTAATCGTTCGACCAACATGCACATCTGTCAGCTGGACAATATTAAACTTCTCCAGCGGGAAGTCTTTAACTTTTACCAGAACTCGATTGAGTTCAGGAAACTTAACGCCCTGGCTAAACCCTCTGAGCAAATAGGCAAAGGCAGCGATAAGCATGGTGACATCAAAAATAAGTTTTAGCGTTCGTCTGCGTGAATGATCAACCGGGACTCGCCTCGAAACCGTGATAGTTAAATCATAAATAACGGCCACTGCAAACAACATAAAGGTAACCCCGATAAAACTACTGCTTATGAAATACAACGCAGGAGAATCAGGAATAATGTTTATTGCGATATCAACAATAAAAAAAGCATCCCCAAGCAAAAGTACAATGGGAATAGCTAACAGATATTTCTTATTATCGTATGAGAGTAAGCGAAGAAAACGCCGCCAGATATAGACATTGAGTAATGTCATAACCAGGAGAAATATGGAAGCAAAGATAAGAAATTGCATGGTTAGGAATATTTTGAGTTTCGTTTACTTATTCAGCACTAACATTTTTATGCGCTTTAATGCAAAAGATAATAAAAAATGAGTTCCAGTTATCGTAACCGTCAAGATCATCAATATTGCTTAACTCTGTTTCATTTTTTAAATATTCAACTGTTTTATTAATATGATCATCATCAATACCATTTAACTTAATCACATCAATTGTCGCCGTTGAAGGAGACCATTCACTTAATAATTTGGACATAGTCATTTTTTTTTAAAATGGAATTAGTTGCACCTGGCTGTTGTAGCTGGTCAACGAATATATTCAATAGAATATACACTAAATAGCAACTGGTAAAAAACCTATAATTACATGGTAAATATTAAGTACCAGCCCACTTGGTCAATTAGTATTCTCTAATGTACTATACTGATAACGTTTAACCTGCAAGAATTAAAACAATGAAAACTATACGTGCACTAATTGACCGTAGCATCGACCTGAGAGCAGGTGAATTACCTGCGCTTATTATTTCATTTAGTTATTTCTTTAGTTTGTTATGTGCCTACTACATTATTCGTCCTTTACGCGATGAAATGGGCATCCTTGGTGGAATTAAAAATCTCCCCTGGGTTTTTACCGGTACTTTTCTTGTCATACTCGCGATGGTGCCAGTATATGGCTGGGTGAGTTCACGTTATCCACGGCGCCAGTTTTTACCTTTGGTATATTCTTTTTTTATTTTAAACCTGTTAACTTTTTATGCTCTTTTTCATTTCCAGATCTCCCCTGCCCATGTTGCCCAGTCATTTTTCATCTGGGTTAGTGTTTTTAATTTATTCGTAGTCTCCGTTTTCTGGAGCTTTATGAATGACATTTATGATAAAGAACAGGCTAAACGATTATTCGGCTCTATCGCTGCCGGTGGAACCTTAGGAGCTTTAGCCGGACCAATATTAACAACATGGTTAGCACAGCCGGTTGGTACACATAACATGTTACTAATCAGTGCAGTCTTACTGCTCATTCCGATAGCCTGCATTAAAAAACTCACACACTGGTTTAAGCAACAACCTCAGTCACAGCTTGATGATTCATACCAAAACCCTATAGGGGGTCATTGGTTAGCGGGATTTACTTTAGTCATACGTTCACCCTATCTCATGGGCATTGGCTTACTCATATTATTGTTCAGTACCCTGTCTACGTTTTTATACTTTCAACAAGCCAGTATTATTCAGGATACTTTTTCAAACTCAGCTGAGCGCACATCGGTGTTCGCAATGATTGATTTGGCAGTAAATAGCCTGACTATCCTGATACAAATTTTTCTCACTGGCAGAATTGTTAGAGCCTTAGGACTTGCCTGGACATTAGCGCTTATCCCACTATTATTAATTGTCGGTTTTATCATGCTCAGTGTGTCACCCGTGATTGCCGTGCTCATTGTGGTTCAGGTATTACGCCGCGCCGGTAACTACGCCATTATGCGACCTGCACGAGAAATGCTGTATGTTGTACTCAAACGAGAAGAAAAATATAAAGCAAAAAACTTTATTGACACCGTCGTATATCGTGGTGGTGATGCTGTAAGCGCATGGATATATGACGGTATGCGTGGAATTGGTCTAAGCTTAGGACAAATCGCTCTTATTGCTGCGCCCATCGCAGGCATATGGGCATTAGTCGCTTATCGCTTAGGTATAAAAAGAGAACAAATAGCCGCTAAAGGAAAACGTCATGAATGAACATAATATTAGTCGTCGCACCTTACTCAAAGCATTGCTCGCACTGGGCATTAGTGGTTCAAGCATTACAAAACTATTACATGCTGCCACGCAAAACATCCTTGTCAAAAAAATACCTTCATCCGGCGAAGAAATTCCTGTTATCGGCCTGGGGACCTCGCGCACCTTTGATGCACTGGGTGATGAAGAACTTTTAATGCATCTTAAAAATGTGATGCAGGTTTTTTTTGACCACAAAGGTACGCTGGTGGATTCATCCCCTATGTATGGTGGCGCAGAAGCCGTTATAGGGAAATTGTTAAAGCAAATCAGTAACAATCCTCCTCTTTTCTCTGCAACCAAGGTCTGGACCTATGGTGAACAGGCCGGTGTTAAGCAAATGGAAGAATCCCGTAAACTATGGGGAATAAAACGTTTTGATTTAATGCAAATACATAATTTACGTGACTGGGAAGTCCATTATAAAACTTTAAAGAAAATGAAAGCCGAAGGACAGATACGCTACATTGGCGTGACTACTTCACACGGTAGATTCCATAATGAACTCGAGGTATTACTTGAGACCCTGGCGTTTGATTTTGTTCAGCTTAGCTACAATATTGATAATCGTGAGGTAGAAGAAAAACTACTAAAAATAGCGCTTGATAAAGGAGTAGCCGTAATAGTCAACCGACCTTATCAAAGAGGTGATTTATTTAGTCTGGTTCGAGGTAAAGCATTGCCAGATTGGGCAAGTGAAATTGATGTAACCAGTTGGGGGCAATATTTTTTAAAATATATTGTTTCTCACCCTGCTGTCACCTGCACTATTCCGGCGACAACTAAAGTTAAACACCTGGTTGATAATATGGCTGCGCAGACAGGGCGTTTACCCGATGCAAAAATGCGTAATGAGATGATTCGTTACTTTAAATCACTTTAAAGCATGCATTTTTCTAACATTACTGTTATAAAAATTATTACATGCCATAAATATAAGAGAGTACAGCAGTAAAGCCAAAGCCCATTATTAAGGTCAGAGGTATACCAACACGTAAAAAATCAGAAAACCTATACCCACCGGCACTGTATATTAATAAATTTGTTTGATAACCAATCGGTGTGGCATAACTCATATTAACGCCGAATAACACCGCCAGTATAAATGGTTCCATAGGAACGCCCAGTTGCTGCGCAATATGTATAGCGATAGGTGTACCAACTACAGCCGCCGCCGTATTCGAAACAACATTGGTAATTATTGACATGAGAAATATTAAACAACATATAATAGCCACCATGGTAAATTCTTTAGTTAACATCACAAAATAATAGGCTAAATATTCTGTCGCACCGGTATCAATTAAGGCTTTACCTAAGGCAAGACTTACAACAATAATCATAATGACCTGCACATTCAGGGCTTTAGTTACATCGCGCCAGCTTAAGCAACGCGTTAACAAAATTATCCCTGCTCCCGTGAGCGCGCTCACAGATATAGGTAAAACATCTAACGCGGCTAACAACACAACCCCTGTCATAGTTGCGACAGCCATCGGTCCTTTTGTGGAAGACACATAATCAATTTTATTATCCAAAACAAGTAGCTTGGTATCTTCTTTCATATTATTAATATCTTCACGGGTGCCCTGCACTAATAACATGTCACCCTGATGTAAATTAATTTTGCTCAATTCATCGTCAATTTTTTCTGTCGGTTTATGTAAACGATGCATCGCAAGCACAATAATATTATATTTTTCTGCAAGGCGAGCTTTATTTAATGACTGATTATGAAGTATCGAATTACCGGCCACGAGAACTTCTGCTATGACCTGGTCATCCTCCTGATTCTTATATTCTCCTTCAATAAAGTCATTATCTTTATTAATATTATGTAGCTTACCTTCAAGTTTGCTTTCGAATTCTTTGAGCTTATCAGCAGTTCCACTAATAAACAGAATATCGCCGGCTTGCAATTTTACCGTGGGAAAAGGCAATATATATTGATCTTTACGCCTCCTTATTTTATGTATAAGAACTTCATGATTAATTTTTTTTAACACCTCATGTATATCATTTTCAGCGGCAAAACTATTATCTGATATAAAGAGCACAGCATTGTAAATACGCTGACTGGAATTCGTTAAATCAATTTGTCGTGCAGGCAACATTCTGGGCGCAACGTACCAGAGATATACAATGGAAATCGATCCTACAATAAGCACAGGCAAGGTAAAATCAAACATATTAAAGCGAACATGACTTATATCTGCTGCTATAGCGATGATCAGTAAATTAGTTGAAGTCCCTATGGTTGTTGCCATGCCCCCTATCAATGTTGCAAAACCTAGCGGCATAAGTATTTTTGAAGGCGCATTATTCGTCTCAATGGCAATACTAATCAAAATAGGAATTAATATAATAACAATAGGAGTGTTATTTAAGAATGCGCTCAGAACTGCGCTTACAATTAACGTAACTAAAAATATTCGTTTAGGCATTTTACCCCAGTAAGTGGATAACTTACGGCTAAATAATTTTAAAACACCGGTCGCTTCAATGCTCTTGCCTAAGATCATTAATGAACTAATAGCGATCAGTGCTTCATGCCCAAAACCCGAAAAAAAATCTGCCGGCTTGAGTGAAGTACCATCCTCATGAACATAAGGAAATACGGTAAATATTAAGGTTAAAACAATAAGAATAATTAAACTTGATGTTTCGAGGCGAAACCGCGATTGCGAAAAAAAATAGAAAGCGAGAACAGTCAGGATCAGAGTTGCAGCTGCATGGTATGTCAGAAACATATAAATAATCTTAAGTAGTCGTTTTCTTCAGTGTAGACGACTTATGGACTAAAGATATCTGAATTATTATTGATTAATTAGAATCAGCGCACAAAATTATAACGAATGACTAATAAATAATATTTAACCAAATTCTGTTATATATCGACATTATGATAAACATTTTGCACATCATCGTTGTCGTTTAACATATCAAGAAATTTTTCAAACATTTCTACATCGTCACCACTAATAGTCATCGTTGTTTGAGGAATAAAAGTGATAGTGTCAACTTCAAACTCAACATTATTGCCATCACCACTATCACCACTGAGCAATGCAGTCAGAGCCATTCTTGCTTTATTATATTCAGTATGAGGAGCAATCACTGTAATCATACCCTCTTCTGACTCAACTTCAGTCACATCAACGTCTGCTTCCAGCATGGCTTCAAGAATCTCATCTTCATTGTCACCTTTGACAACCAGGACAGCAGCATGATCAAACATATGAGCAACAGTACCCGGCGTACCAAGTTTCGATTTGCATTTATTAAAACATAAACGTACGTCATTAAAGGTACGGGTATTATTATCGGTTAAACAATCAACAATAATATTACAGCCGCCGGGCCCAAAACCTTCATATCGAGCAGGGACAAAATCTTCTCCAGAGCCACCTTCAGCTTTTTTTATGGCTTTAT